>DATEZD010000210.1:0-5633 GCA_035255865.1 Candidatus Udaeobacter sp. | reverse complement strand
GAATGCATTATCGATCTTCGCCAGTGGAAAAGCGCAGGCATCGAGGTCGAGGACGTGGCCAAGCGTTTAATGGATTACGGATTCCACGCACCGACGGTTTCCTGGCCGGTCGCTGGGACAATGATGATCGAGCCAACCGAGAGCGAACCGAAACACGAACTCGATCGTTTCTGCGACGCGATGATCTCCATTCACATGGAGATCGAAGCGATTGCGACCCGCAAACAAGATCGACAAAACAACCTGCTCAAAAACGCGCCGCACACTGTCCAGCAAATCGCCTCCGACAAATGGGACCGCCCGTACACGCGTGAACAGGCAGCGTTCCCCGCGCCTTGGACACGCGAACACAAATTCTGGCCTGCCGTTGCCCGCATCGACAATGTTTACGGCGATAGAAATCTCTTCTGTTCCTGTCCGCCAGTGGAAGAATTTGAAAACGGGTAGCGCACGCGTCCCGCGTGCTGGTTTCGGCGTCGCGCCGAAACAATCTTTTCTCAAAGCGAGATTCTGCGCGCTGCACGGCACCAAAGAAAGTCCGCGGTGGCGGGACGCCATCGCCAGCACGCGAGACGCGCGCGCTACCCTTCCGGCGCGAGCTCGGGTGCGGCGACGACGCGAGTTGGAACAAGGCGTAGCGCGCTGCCGTTTGTTTCCTCGGCCGTAGTGGGGCCTTGTTCGTGGTATTCGGCGTCGCTGTTTACCTGCCAGAGATCGTAAAGCCTCGCGTCGGCCAAAATATTTTCCGCGCACAACATCGCAGTCATCATGGCGTGATCCTGGTTGTTGTATTTGTGCATGCCGTTGCGTCCGACCACATGCAGGTTTGGGTAACGCGTCTCGAGTTCCTTACGAATCGTGGCGACGTGCCTCGCGTAATCGTCGTCGTAAACCGGATAGGCTTTTTTCTGACGAACGACGCAGCCATCGATAAAGTCGCCTTCTTTTGCCAAACCAATTTGAATCAGTTCGCGCTTGGCGAGGTCAATTAAATCCCCGTCGTTCGAATCCCATAGTCCATCCCCTTCAAAGCAAAAATATTCGAGGCCGTAACAGACCTTGTCGGGTTCGGGCACCATTTCCGGCGACCAGGAGCGGAAGTTCTGAACACGGCCCACTTTCACGCTTGGGTCGTGAATGTAGATCCAGTTGTCATCGAACATCTGTCGATCTTTCAAAATCAACATCACGGTAATGAAGTCGCGATATTTAAGGCTTTCGGCCGCCCGCTTCGTTCGCTCACTCACGGCAGGCGACAAACCGCATATCAGTTCCCGCATCGGCGCGGATGAAATGATGTGTTCGGCTTCGATTGTGTGCAGATCGCCCTCTCCATTCTTGTATTCGACCGTCCAAGCGCCCGAGACTTCGTCATACGAACAGCGCGTCACTCTGCAGCCCATCTCAAGCTTGCCGCCCAGTTCTTTCATCTTTTCTGCGCACATTTCCCACATCATGCCTGGACCGCGGCGCGGATAACGAAACGAATGGATGAGTGTCTTGATGACTTTGCTGCGGTCTCCGTTGTAGCGCTGCGGAATCAGCGCGTTTTTGATCGCGCTGCCGAGCGAAAGCCCCCTGATCCGTTGTGCGGCCCAGTCGGCGGAGATTTCCCTGCAGCTCATGCCCCAAACTTTTTCGGTGTAGCTTTTGAAGAATGTGTTGAAGAGGCGTTTGCCGAACTGATTGCTTACCCACTCCTCGAAATTCCGCGGATTCCGGACCGGAAAGAGGCGCGCTTTCAGCCACGAGAGAATGCAGAGTGTGGAGCTGAAAACACCAAGCTTGAGCAGCGCTTCGAATGGCCTCAACGGATAGGAGAAAAATCTTCCGCCGTAAAAAATGCGCGAGGAACGCGGCCGCACCAGCATGTCATTCGGCAAAATCTCGGTCCACAGATCTTCTACTGCTTTGGACTTCGAGAAGAAACGGTGCCCGCCGATATCGAAATGGAAACCGTTGTAAGTCACCGTCCGGGAAATACCGCCGACGTAAATGGGATCGGCTTCCAGAACGACAACGTCCACGTCTTCCTTCGAAAGAAGGTAGCCCGCAGTCAGACCTGCCGGCCCGGCTCCGATAATGGCGACTTTTGTTTTCATCTTCTAGCTACGCGACCCAGTTGCCCCTTGTGAAATTCCAGACGTACCAGCCCTGCACGCATAACCCAGCGGCGCTGAGCAACGCCACTGCCGCGATGCCGAATGCCCGCACGAGCATCGGCGGCGTACGAAATTGACGCAGAAAATTCAGAAACGCCAGCACGATCAAAGCGTGCACGCAAAATTCATAGCGAAGCATGCTCTCCATAACTACGCAGGCCACTCCGCTGACTGAGAGGTAATAGATCCCGGCCGCGCAGAAATAGATACCAGCGCGTACTGGCAGGCCTGACCGCCGTCGAATCGTTGGAAGCAGTTCGCAAAGTGCGACACCGACGAGCAGTACGGCGCCGAGCGTCATCGACAGTTGGCTCGCTTCGGTTGGATCATTCAGCGCCGGAACGAGCCAGCGATAACTCGAAGGCTTAAACACCGCTAAATAATCGGGAATGATCCCCCAACCAGCCGCCTGCGTAAGCATGTACATATTCCAATTGCCCCAGCGGACCTGGCAGTAGATAAAGAAAAAGAGCGCTCCCAGCATCGCCACAGCCATTAGCGCGACTGCAGTCGCGTACTGACGAAACCACGCGCGCGGCCCGCGTAAGCCCTTCCATCCTTTCAAAAAGAGCGCGCGCACCACTGGAAAAGCCGCACATACGATTCCGACGATCCGCGTCGTGGACATGACGATGCCGTGCGCCGCTGCCAAGATTTTCGCAGACCGCCCTTCCGCCGTGCTCCAGTAAATGAAGCCAAGCAACGCCATCAAAAACAGCGACTCCGAGTAGCCAGCGATCAAGAAGAATGCTGCCGGATGGGCGGCGATCAATAGCGCGCCGCAAATCTGAAGCGCGGGCGAAACATTCCAGCGCTTGCAAAACAGGAAGAAATAACTCCAAAAACCCCACGCAGCGAGCTGGGCGGTGATCAGCAATGCAGTGCCGGTGTCAATGTTGAGCCCGTAGCGAAATAACGCGGCAATCACAGGATAAGCTGGGAAAAATGCAACATTCGACACTTCCATGACCTTGTGATCAATCGGCGGCACAATGGTCTGATAACCGCGATCGACGATGTTGATGAACCAATAGCTGTCGTGCTGGATCAGACTCTCGTAGCGGTCCGAAAGTGGCCCTTCCGACGCCAGCATACCGATCGCCAACGCAAGTTGCACGGCGGTCAGAAGTAATCCGACGGCCAAAGGTCTGAGGAGCGACCGCGAACGAGTCATGACGTCATAGCCAGGAAAGGCCGAGGAGACAAGAAAGCTCTCGAGATTGCAAGAACTGAAACTTTCGGCGGAGGCAATCTCTGATCGCATTGTTTTACAACTGATGCAGCTGATTTGGTTGCAGGGTTTGACGACAGTTCCGCTTCGTTTATTCGCGGGAACTTGTTGAGCCAACGAATTGGCGTTTCACAGAAACGCCCTACAATTGCCCGGAGATCACGAGCACGATCTCGCCCTTTGGCGGATGGGCCTGGTAATGTGCGAGGAGCTCGCCGGCGGTGCCGCGGCGGAACTCTTCAAATTTTTTGGTCAGCTCTCGCGCGACGCAAAGCTGCCGATCCGGCATCACATCCATGCAAACGGCAAGCGTTTTGGTTAATCGGTAAGGCGATTCGAAAAAGATTGCGGTGTCACGGCGTTCGGCCGCTGCTCGCAACTCGCGCTCGCGCTTTCCACTTTTCACCGGGAGAAATCCACAAAAAGAAAATCTGTCAGTCGAAAATCCGGAACCGATAAGAGCGGTCAGGATTGATGATGGCCCAGGGATGATCGTAAACGGGACTTCGCGTTGAATGCATTCGCGAACGAGGCGCAAACCGGGATCGGACAGCCCGGGGGTTCCCGCATCCGTAATCAGCGCAACGTTCTCCCCGCGCGCGAGGCGTTCAGCAAGTTCTGCCGTGCGCGTGGCTTCGTTGTGTTCGTGATAACTGATGAAGGGCTTTTTGATTCCGAAATGCTTGAGTAACATCCCAGAGTGCCGCGTATCTTCAGCCGCGATCAGGTCGACCGATTTCAGTACGTCCAGCGCACGCAAGGTGATATCGCCCAAATTGCCAATCGGTGTGGCGACGACGTAAAGCATTCGGTATCATCGATTCAAAATCGCGCTTCCGCTATCGAACACAGAGGGAGCACAATTTCTGACAGAGCCGATTCGGTGTCGCAAAACGAATCTCTAACGGAGGCGTAACATGAGAATAAGTTCTTATTTATCGATCCTGACCCTGTTGGCTTTGGTTGGTTGTGCAGAGGAGCCAACAACGGTAACGACCACCACAACAACTCAGCAAGTTACGACAACCGGTCCAGCCCGAGAAGTCCTGGTGGCCCAAGCGCCACCACCGGTTCGCGTTGAAACTCAGACCGTCGCGCCAGGACCAGGATACGTCTGGACGAGCGGCTACTGGCGGTGGACCGGAACGACCTACGTTTGGGTGCCGGGAACCTACGTACTCCGCCCAAGACCCGCCGCGGTGTGGGTGGTAGGCCATTGGGTGCGTCGCCCTGGCGGCTGGGCATATATTCCAGGCCACTGGCGATAAGAAACAGGCAGATCGTTACCAGATTAGAAGTCCATCAGGGCGTGTCACCAGCCCAGAATCTTTGCGAAGATCAATGGCGCAACGATTGTAGCGTCTGACTCGATAACAAAGCGCGGTGTATCGACGTTGAGTTTTCCCCAGGTGATCTTTTCATTCGGCACTGCGCCTGAATACGACCCGAAGCTCGTCGTGGAATCGCTGATCTGACAAAAATAACCCCATTCCGGAACGGGCGTGCTGACCACGTCCTGATTTAGCATCGGCACGACGCAAATGGGGAAATCGCCTGCGATGCCACCGCCGATCTGGAAAAAGCCAATGGACGAATCCTGCGATGCGCGTCGATACCATTCGGCCAGCGCGATCATGTATTCGATTCCGGAGCGGACCGTATGAACGTCGGTTATCGCTCCGGTCATGCAGCGCGCGGAATAAATATTTCCAAGGGTCGAATCTTCCCAGCCGGGAACGAAAATCGGAAGGTCCTTGTGCGCGGCAGCGATCATCCAACTGTCGCCCGGGTCGATCTCGTAAAATTTCTTGAGCCGGCATTCTTTGAGGATCCTGTAAAGAAACTCGTGCGGAAAACCGCGCTCTTTTTTCTTTGCCGCGGCCACCCATTCATCGATGACCACTCGCTCGATTCGACGAATGGCTTCCTCTTCCGGGATACAGGTGTCGGTGACCCGATTCAAATGACGCTTCAGAAGCTCTTGCTCCTGTTGCGGGCTGAGCTCGCGATAATTCGGAAGACGCACGTACTGGCTGCGCGCGACCAGATTGAAAAGATCTTCCTCCAAATTCGCTCCGGTGCACGTGATGGCGTGGACTTTGTCCTGGCGAATCATCTCCGCCAGAGAAACGCCCAGTTCCGCGGTGCTCATGGCGCCGGCCAGCGTGATCATCATTTTTCCGCCACCATCCAGATGCGCGATGTAGGCGTCGGCAGCGTCTTTCAACACTGCGGCATTG
>DATEZD010000209.1:0-13728 GCA_035255865.1 Candidatus Udaeobacter sp. | reverse complement strand
CTTTTGGACACGGCGAAGGGGGTTTTCGACACGTCACGTCGTTCACCATATCCCCCGAATGGCGACTCAGCTTCACGACGGGCATCGACGGTTTGAGTCTGATCATGGTGCTGCTTGCCGCCATCGTCACACCCGCCGCGGTCTGGTTCGCCGGTCCGGTCGACAAACATGAAAATGCGTTCTACGCCTGTCTTTTGTTTATTTCCGGCGGCGCAATCGGCGCTTTTGCGTCAATCGATTTATTTTTCTTTTACGCATTTCATGAGCTCGCGCTCATTCCCACGTTCTTATTGATCGGAATTTGGGGCAGCGGAAATCGCGTCGCGGCGGCTTGGAAAATTACGATCTATCTCGCGATTGGAAGTTTTATTCTGTTGCTGGGCTTGATCTTGCTTTACCAAAGCGTTCCGGCGCCATTGCGCAGTTTCGACATTCGCGCATTAACGGTCGCAGCTTCATTGGGCCAAATCGCTGCAGATGCACAACACCACATCTACCTCTTATTGCTTATCGGCTTTGGAATTCTTGTTTCGCTCTTCCCATTTCACACCTGGGCGCCGGAAGCTTACGCATCGGCGCCGGCGCCGGCGGCAATGCTGCATGCAGGAGTGCTAAAAAAATTTGGGTTGTACGGCCTTTTGCGTCTGGCAATTCCGTTGCTGCCGGAAGGCGCGCGACACTGGGCGACTCTGCTCGTCGTCCTGCTCCTCGGAAACATCATCTACGTCGGGCTCGTCACGATTGCCCAGAAGCGGCTCGATTGGATGCTCGGTTACTCGAGCGTGATGCACATGGGTTACATTTTTCTTGGGATTGCCAGTGCTGGCATTCTTGGCGTGACCGGCGCGGCCGTTTTGATGTTCGCGCATGGCCTTTCGATTGCGCTGTTATTTGCCATTGCAGGCGAATTACGCCAGCGCACGGGCACATTGGTTTTCGATGAGCTTGGCGGTCTCGCCAGAGTGATGCCTTTCGCCGGACTCGCTTTTGGTCTCGGCGCATTTGCTGCGATTGGTCTCCCGGGCTTCGCGAATTTTGCCGGCGAAATCATGATCTTTTTTGGCGCGTTCAAGAACGGCTGGACGATGGATGGCCTGCATATTTTTCAAATCGCAACGGTGCTTGCGCTCTGGGGCGTCGTGATCTCGACGGTTTACATGCTGCGAGCTTATCGCAAGACGTTCATGGGCACTGTAAGCGAGGAGCGGAAGCAGCTTGTCGATCTTCGCCCGACGTTGCGCGTACCAGTGACGCTGCTGGTAGGCGCGCTCCTTTGCTACGGATTTGCGCCGCAATCCTTTGTCCAAATCGTGGCTCCAACGTTCCACACTTATCTCTCCGCGAATAAATGACCTCGGCACTGACATACCGCGCGCTATCCGCTCGAAAAGCGCTCCCGATGAAGGATGTCTTCCGCGCCAAAGGCGCCGCACTCATTGTGAGCCTGGGGCAAGCGCCCCAGGATCCACGGAGCAAGAAAACGTCAGCGCTGAAGGCGCGACTCATTGAATCGCGCTTTCAGCGCTCGCACTGGTATGATCAAGTTCCTGGGGCGATGCCCCAGGCTGTAGGTGAAATAGCGCCCTTGGCGCTAAAGACACACCTGATCGGGACCGCTTTGGATAAAACGCCCTAGCTATGATAGCGGCGCCTGCGCTCGAAATTGCTGTTTTGGTTTTGGGCATGCTCATCCTTTTGGTCGAAGCGTTTGCTACGAAGATCGACAAGCGCATTCTAGCCTTCGCTGCAATTGCCGGTCTGGCGGTCGTTCTTCTCGCCAGTTTCTTTGTGGCTCCATTTCCCTCGCCAAATCAAGCGACCGGTTTCTGGAGTTTTTACACCGCCGACCGCCTATCGATCTTCTTCAAGCAGTTCGCGCTGCTGACCACGGTTTTCGTGCTCATTATGATGATTGACTATGGCCCGGTGGTGCGCAGTTCCTTTCCTGGTACGCAAGACGGTTTGGGCGAGTTTTTCGCAGTGCCAATCTTCACCTGCGCCGGACTAATGTACCTGGTATCAGCGATCGATTTCGTCTTCATCTTCGTCTCGCTCGAGCTGGTGACGATATCGTTTTACGTGCTGGTTAGCTTTACCCGGCGCAATCCAATCACTTTGGAGGCGGGAATGAAATATCTGGTGCTCAGCGCGCTCTCCACGGCATTTCTCGTCTATGGAATCGCGTGGATTTTCGGCGTGACAGGTCAGACGAATCTACACCGGATCGCCGAGGCGCTGACAAACCCGTCTACGAACCGCGGCGCAGCGCTGTTGGGTATGGTGCTTGTGCTTGTCGCGCTCGGTTTCAAGATCGCAGCAGTGCCGTTTCAAATCTGGGTACCGGACGTCTATCAAGGTGCGCCTACGCCTGTTACTGCTTATCTTTCCGTTGGCTCAAAAGCGGCGGGCTTTGTTGTGCTGCTACGGGTTTTACTGCCGTTCCTGACACTGCCGCAAACACAGCGGCTGATCGTCCTGATCGCGCTGCTCACGTTGCTTTACGGAAATCTAGCAGCGCTCCCGCAGACAAACCTGAAACGGCTGCTTGCTTATTCCAGCATCGCGCATGCGGGTTATCTGCTGATAGGAGTTGTCTGTTTCGATGTCCGTGCGGTTACTTTCTATCTGGTGGCTTACTTGCTGATGACTCTGCTCAGCTTCGCGGTGATGGTAATTGTTGCACAGCAAACCGGCGACGAGATTTCTGACTTTGATGGCCTTGGCAAACGTTCGCCGTTTCTCGCATTTGCGATGCTGATCGGAATGGTCTCGCTGGCGGGTGTCCCGTTTACGGCGGGATTTTTGGGCAAGTTTTATATTTTTTACGCAGCACTTTTGCAGCGCCAAATCGCGCTGGTCGTTGTTGGAGTGATCACTGTTGGCTGCGGCTTTTACTATTATCTCAAAGTCGTTCGTGCCATGTACTGGCAGTCCACGCCAACCGTTGACAAAATTCCTGTGAACGGCTTGTCGCGCGCGGCGATCAGCGCGTTGATCATCGCCACTATCGGGCTGGGTATTTATCCCCAGCCGATCTTTGATGCGTTGAAGCGTTAAACACTGTCGGGCGTCTGTGTCGGCCCCGAATGCTTTCGGAGTTTCACAGAACGGAGCGGGCGCGAGCCGAGCGACATGGACGGGCAGGCCGAAAAGCCGAGGGAGCGGGAGTGAACGAGTCAAACGCCCTACAATTCGCTGCGAGCGAAGCTAGTCGCTCAGCTCGACATTCCAGTAAGCGAGATCGACGAAATGCTTCCAGAGGTCGTGCTGCGGAGCAGCAAAGGTAATCTGCACGAAGGGCCGCCACTTTGGCCGCTTCGGTTTCCGGATTAAGCTCATGTGCACTTCGCGCGGAAGTCGGTTGCCCTTGCGCGTATTGCAGGCAATGCAGGAGCAAACCACATTCTCCCACGTAGTTGTTCCTCCCCGATCGCGCGGCACAACGTGGTCGAGATTGAGTTCGCTTCGATCAAAAACCTCCCCGCAGTATTGGCAAGTGTTCTTGTCGCGCTCAAAAACATTGTGGCGAGTGAACTTTACTTCCTTTTTCGGAAGGCGATCGAAAACCAGTAGCACAATCACACGCGGGATACGGATCTTGAACGAAATCGTCGTGACCACCTCGTGGTCTGGCGCGTTCGCCGACAGATCGCGCCAGCTTTCGAAATCGTGCGTCAGAAAATTGTTCGTCTCGTCGGAGGAGACGATCTGGGCGTGACCCGCGTACACCAGCGCGAATGCGCGGCGGGCCGAGCAGATGTTCACCGCCTGCCAGAGGCGGTTGAGCACCAGAACCTGACTGTTTAACGATGTATGCAAATCTCTATGGAAACCTGCCTAATCGCCCGCGTTTTGCGGACTTCCGCGTAAATTTGCGCGACGGTACCACTGGCATTTTTCGCTGTCAACGAGAACAGACCAACCACGAATTCACACGAATCGACACAGATAGACTGTTGCCTTGTGGATTCGTGTTCATTCGTGTCCATTCGTGGTTGGATGACAGCGCAATTTCCAGCAGAGCAGACTGAGTCCGGAGAATTCCACCGACAGGAGGACGTGTTCCGTGAATGGATCACGATTGATGGATCGACACGTTACGCCGCCGCGAAAGATCGTTATCACCTTTACGTTTCACTTGCCTGCCCGTGGGCGAGTCGCACGGTTATTTTTCGGAAGTTAAAAGACGTCGAAGGCGCAATCGGCATGACAGTTGTTGATCCCATTCGAGACGACAAAGGCTGGGCGTTTCGCGATCCGTCCGGCAAGATTCCGCCAGGTGCGCCATTCGAATCAACCGATCCGGTCAACGGTTTCAAATTTCTAAGCGAAGCCTACAGAGCGACCGATCCAGATTACGACGAGCGCGTGACTGTGCCGGTGCTCTGGGACAAAGAAACGAAGCGGATCGTCAACAATTGCGAGGACGACATCTGCCGGATGTTCAACGATGTGTTCAATGATTTCGCCGGAAATAAAAGTCTCGATTTTTTCCCAAAAGACATCGAAGCCGAGCACGCGAAGCTCTCCCGTTTTCTGCACGACAATGTAAACAACGGCGTTTACAGAGCCGGTTTTGCCACGCGGCAACGGCCATATGAGATCGCCTGCCGCAAACTTTTCGAAGCGCTCGACGAACTTGAAGAGCGTTTATCGAAGAGTCGATATTTGTTCGGGGATCGTATTGTCGAAGCGGACTGGCGATTCTTTTGCACGCTTGTTCGGTTCGACGCGGTTTATTACGGCCATTTCAAATGCAATCTGCGCCGGATCATCGACTATCCAAATTTGCAGGGATATCTGATGGATTTATATCAGCACCCGGGAACCGCCGACACCGTCAACTTCGATCATATCAAGCGTCATTACTACATGACGCACACAGAGATTAATCCTACCCGAATCGTTCCCATCGGCCCGCTACTCGATCTCACCAAACCGCATGGACGTGAGCGGTTGAGCTAGGAAATTCGGCTGGCCGTTCGGCGAGCACCATGCCTTACTCTCCAGAATGCTTCGATCTCTTCCAAAGTGCGGCCTTTGGTTTCCGGAACGAGGTAATAAGCGAAGAGCCATGACGCCACCGAAGCAAACGCGTAGAGCAGAAACGTCGCGCTCGCACCGAGTTTCTCGAGCAACGTGAGAAAGGTAAGCGAGACAATCAGGTTCGAGCCCCAGTTGAACGTTGCTGCGGTGCCTTCGGCGAGGCCACGAATTCGTAGGGGATAGATCTCGGCAATCAAGAGCCAGAAGATCGGGCCCAGGCTGATTGCAAATGAGGCGACGTAAGCCATCAGGCAAATCACAGCGATCCAGGTGAGCTGTCCCGATGGATTTGAGATCCGGAAACTCAACCCGAGCACGCCAAGCGTGAAGATCATTCCAGCGATGCCGACAAGCAACAGCGGCCGGCGCCCGGCGCGGTCTACCAAAAACATCGCAACGATTGTCATTCCGACATTTACGACGCCGACGCCCGCAGTCGCCAGAATTGCGCCCGAGGCGGAATTGAATCCGGCAGCCTGAAGAATTTTTGGCGCATAATAAATCACCGTGTTGATGCCGGTAATTTGTTGAAAGACGGCGAGGCCTAACCCAACAACCAGAGCAGGGCGAACTTGCTGGCGCAGTAAATCGGTCCAGCGTCCGCTTTCAGTTTGCTGCGACAGGCTCGCCTTGATCTCTTCGATCTCGATGTTGACATCTGCAACGTCGCGGATGCGCACGAGAACGCGGTGCGCAACTTCATGG
Organism: Candidatus Udaeobacter sp.; assembly: GCA_035255865.1. Classification (GTDB taxonomy): domain Bacteria; phylum Verrucomicrobiota; class Verrucomicrobiia; order Chthoniobacterales; family UBA10450; genus Udaeobacter. The sequence goes on along the minus strand of DATEZD010000209.1, from coordinate 7,977 downwards.
TGACCTCTATGAATGAGCCAGCGCGGAGTTTCCGGCAGGAAAAACATCCCGGTACCGAAGACGAGCGCTGGAGCGACGGCCAGACCGAGCATCCCATCTCCAGCCTTCAATGCCGGCAAACGCGTAATCGGTCAGATATGCAACGACGATTCCTATGGTGACGGCGAGCTGAAACAGCGATACAACCCAGCCGCGCGCGTGCGGAGGCGCAACTTCAGACAGGTAAACTGGAACGTTTGTTGAAGCGAGACCAATGGCCAAACCGAGAACGATGCGGCTGAGGATCAGGATCGCGGGGGAAGGCGCTATGCCCCTGGCGACCGCGCCGATACCGAAGATTGCCGCCGTCACAAGTAAGACTCGTCGCCTCCCGAAAAGATCAGCTGCTTTCCCACCGACGATTGCGCCGATGGTCGCGCCCAACAAAACGCCACTGACAACAATTTCTTCCGCTGCAGTCGTCAGGCCAAATTCGCGTTTGATAAAAATGAGCGCGCCCGAGATGACGCCCGTATCGTAGCCAAACAGAAGGCCGCCCAAAGAGGCGAATAACGCTGCGACGTAAACAAAGCTTGTGCCGCGCAGGTGTGCCTTGCTTCGTATGGCAATCTGCTTGTTGGCCATAATTCTCGATCCTCCCTGTTAATTTCGATACATCAAACCCCTTCACTACATGATGCACAGGGAAATTAATCCGACCCGAATCGTTCCTATTGGTCTGGTAAGCGATCTAACCAGGGGCGTGGGCGCACGAAAAATGAACTGAGGCCATCTTTTTGGTATCCGCCAATCAGACGAATTCAGCTCGTGGCAGACGCAACCGACTCGTCCCGCGCAAAGACGGCAAATAGCCTTTGCCAGCACGGTAATTCTTCATAGAGTCGTGCGCTTCACCGCGACGCAACCATGAATTTCCTAGCCTTAAGTATTCTTAATTTCGGTGTGCCATTGTCGATGGTGTGCGCCGCGATTGGTCTTGCGTTCGCCTTCTTTTTGATCGCGGCAGTGACTCGGGCGCCATCAGGAAATGAGCGGATGCGAGAAATCTCGGCCGCCGTACAGGAAGGCGCCAGAGCGTATTTGAATCGGCAAGTCAAGACGATCGTCGTGATCGCAGTGGTCATTTTCATTTTGCTCTTCATTTTCAAAGATCACTCCACAGCGATTGGATTTGTAATCGGCGCCTTCTGTTCGCTCTCAGCAGGCTTCATCGGGATGCGCGTGGCCGTGCTGGCAAATGTCCGCACAGCGCAGGCCGCCAGCATTGCGCAGCTCAATGCACTGCGAATAGCATTCAACGGCGGGTCGGTGACCGGCCTGCTCGTCGTTGGGCTGGCGTTGCTTTCCGTGTCCATCTTTTACATGATCGCTGCAAAGCTAATTGGAAGTGACGCTGCGATACGAAGCTTGGTCGGACTCGCCTTGGGCGGCAGTCTCATTAGTGTTTTCGCGCGATTGGGCGGCGGCATTTACACAAAGGCCGCCGACGTGGGCGCCGATCTCGTAGGCAAGATTGAGAGCGGTCTCGAAGAAGACGACCCGCGCAACCCGGCGGTAATCGCCGATAACGTCGGAGACAATGTAGGCGATTGCGCAGGCATGGCTGCGGACGTTTTCGAAACTTACGCCGTCAGTTTGGTCGGCGCGATTCTGGCCGGGCTGTTGACACTTGGTGGAAACCCAGCGGCCATCGTTTATCCATTCGTGCTTGGTGGAATTTCTGTGCTGGGGGCAATCCTCGGAATTTTGTTTGTGAATGTGGCGCGTGGTAAACCGGCAGCCGTGTTGATGGGCGCGGTGATGATCAACGCGCTGATCTCTGCAATTCTATTTTGGCCAGCCACGCGCAGCCTTTTTGCCGGCGGAGTAACAATCGGCGGTATCTTGCGGTCCCCCGCTCAACTCTATTTTGCTTCGCTGGTTGGCCTCATAATGACTCCGATCATTGTCGCACTCACGAATTACTACACTTCATCTCACTTTCGACCGGTCCAAAAAATTGCCCATGCATCCGAGACCGGGCACGCCACAAACATCATCGCGGGGTTGGCAGCGGGACAACACGCCACGGCGCTGCCGGTGCTGTTCATTGGGCTGGCGATCCTGGTTACGTTTCATTTCGCAGGGTTATATGGAATTGCGATTGCTGTGATGTCGATGTTGTCCATGGCTGGCGTCATTATCTCGCTCGATTCATTTGGTCCGATCACAGACAACGCCGGCGGTATCGCGGTGATGGCCCATTTGCCAAAGGAAATTCGCGCCGTAACCGACGAACTCGACGCAGTTGGCAACACCATGAAAGCTGTCACCAAAGGTTATGCCATCGCTTCGGCCGGATTGGCCGCACTGGTTTTGTTCGGATCGTACGTGGAAGAGCTCCGTGCGCACCTCACCAATTCGCTCAAACTTGCGACCGGCGAATTCTTCCAATTCTCGTTGCAAGATCCAAAAGTGATCGTTGGTCTGTTCATCGGTGGCTTGCTGCCGTTTGTCTTCACGGCCTTTAGCATGGATGCGGTGGGCAAGGCAGCCGGCGCGGTGGTCCGCGAAGTGCGCCGACAATTGCAAGCGAAACCTGGAATCCTGACTGGCCAGGAAAAACCCGAATACGGAACCTGCGTGGACATCGTGACGAAGGCGGCGTTGCGAGAAATGATTGTCCCAGCACTATTGCCGCTCGTTGCAGTCGTTGCTGTAGCGTGGATTAAGCCTCTCGGCCCAGTCGTTCTCGGCGGCCTGCTTGTCGGCACAATTGTAACCGGATTATTTATAGCGATCTCAATGACATCCGGTGGCGCCGCATGGGACAACGCGAAGAAATTTATCGAGGAAGGAAATCTCGGTGGCAAAGGCTCTTTTGCGCACGCCGCGGCAGTGACCGGCGATACCGTCGGCGATCCTTACAAGGACACGGCCGGGCCTGCAATCAATCCGATGATCAAAGTCGTCAACATTCTTGCGATTTTGATCATTCCCATTTTCTTTTAGACAAAGTTGAGCAACTGGCTTGGAAAAAAAGAACTGGTGCTTTTGATTTAAGCTTGCTTTAAGCGAAGGTAACGAGCAGCTTTCTTCCCCCCCAAAATGCCTCGCGTCTTAATCATCGAAGACGATGCCGAGAACCGGCGCGTAATGGCACAGCTTTTCACGCGTGAAGACTGGAAGGTCCTGGAAGCAAAGGACGGTGATGCGGGGCTGGAGCTGGCGTTGCGCAATCGGCCGGAGCTGATCCTGTGCGATTTATTGATGCCGAAGTCGAATGGCTTTGAGGTGTGCCGCTCCATTCGCGAGCAACTGCAACCAACCAAGATCATCGTGGTCTCAGGCCGCGATTACGGGGTCGATCGAACCAGCGCCCTTGAAGCCGGCGCAGATGAATATCTGTTCAAACCGATTACGTGGGAACTGCTCTCCAGCACGATCAACCGGCTTCTGCCGGAAATCCCGCGCCGTCCCGAACCAAAATCTGTACCGGAACGTGAGTCGGTCCCTGCGCGAATAAGGCTGTGGGGCGTTCGCGGTTCAATTCCGGTCCCTGGAAAGAGGACAGTCCGTTATGGCGGAAACACCAGTTGTGTGGAAGTGCGCGCCGACGGCGAGATCATCATTCTCGATGCCGGCTCCGGGATTCGTCTGCTCGGTCTCGCTTTGGACAAAGAATTCGGACCTCGCTCGATGAAGTTGACTCTTTTGATCTCACACACTCACTGGGACCATATCCAGGGACTGCCTTACTTTTCTCCCGCGTACAATCAGAAAAATCTCATCCGCGTATTGGGTTATGAAGGAGCTCGCGCTGGTTTAGCAAAGATTCTAGCCAGCCAAATGGAGACACCGTTTTTCCCCGTCAGCTTACGCCAACTCCCAAGCCACCTGGCGATTGAGGAACTGAGGGACATGGAGTTTCAAGTCGGAACCGTCGAGGTGCGCTCCAAGTTCGCTAATCATCCGGGGATTTGCGTTGGGTACCGCCTTGCCACAAGCTCGGGTTCAATCGCCTACTTTCCCGACAATGAACAATACGAGGAGCTCAAGCTGCTATTGGCCTCGCGCGATGGAATCAGCGAGGACGAAGCGCGGGATTTTGCCGCTGCCGAGCGCAGAAAGCTGGTCGAATTTCTTCGGGGCTGCGACCTCGCAATCATGGACACGCAATATACCGACGAGGAATACGCGAAGCACATTGGTTGGGGCCACAGCTCACTGGGCAGCGTCGTTTCGCTGGCGCTTGATGCAAACGTGGGCAAGCTCCTGCTTTTCCATCACGATCCGAATCATGACGACCAGATGATCGATAAAATGGTGGAGCACGCGCGCGCGTTGGTTGCAAAGAGCGGGAAGCCCTTAGAAGTCGACGCGGCTCGAGAAGGCGCTGAGATCCTGCTCGAGGCGAAGATCGCGGCCTCATAGCGCATCCCGAAGGCGACTGCGGTCGACTTGCAGCGGGCAATGCGTTCTTTAATAACACTTGGTTTCATCACAAACGCGTGGCAGAATCCGAGCTTTCTCGTCCATGCCAGATGCCTCAGTAGCTCCGACCCGAATCAAGTTTTGGGGGACACGTGGCTCGATAGCCGTGCCCGGGCCTGGGACGCTGCGTTACGGTGGCAATACCACCTGTGTGGAATTGCGAGCAGACGGCGAGATTATCGTGCTCGATGCCGGCTCCGGCATCCGGCCATTTGGCATCGCGCTGCAGAAGGAATTTCAAGCGCGACCGATCAAGCTTTCGCTCTTGATCACCCATGCGCATTGGGACCATATCCAAGGCCTGCCATTTTTTAAGCCGGCGTACGATCAGAAAAACGAAATTTGCATTCTGGGTTTTGATGGTGCCGGCGCGAGTTTCCGCGACATCCTGGCCGAGCCGATGAAAGTTCCGTTCTTTCCGATTACGATGCGTGAGCTCTCCGCCCGGATGGACATTAACAAGCTGAGTGACATGAAGTTCTCCCTTGGTAAAGTAAAGGTTCACGCCACGCTCGTAAATCATCCCGGAGTCTGCGCCGGTTATCGCATTTTCACCACCGCCGGCTCAGTCGCTTTCCTGCCTGATCACGAGCCGTATGAATTTTTTCTCCATGCACTCCGTGGAAATCAGCTGAGTCCGGAACTGGCGAAGGAAATTGCGGCGGATGGGCAAGCCGGGCTGGTGCAATTTCTGCACGGCAGCGATATTCTGATTCTCGACGCGCAGTACAGGGATGAAGAGTATAAAGCCCACATCGGATGGGGACACGGTTCGATCTCGAGCGCCGTTTCGCTCGCGCTCGAGGCGGAGATTCAGACGCTGGTGCTTTTTCACCATGACCCGCATCACGACGACGAGATAGTGGACGCGATGCTGGAATCCGCTCGCGAACTCGTAGCAAAAAGCGGAAAGTCACTGGAAGTGGAAGCGGCTCGAGAAGGCGCTGAGATCCTGTTCGAGGCGAAGGTCCCGGCCTGATAGAATCAGGCGTGAGCGCGAGCGCGCTCGACTTGCAGCGAGGGCTATCGGTCTTTAATTTTCTCGCTCATTGCCTCGTGGTGTAACGGTAGCACTAGAGACTCTGAATCTCTCTGTCTAGGTTCGAATCCTAGCGAGGCAGTTCTGTGAATTCAGAAAACAAAGCCGGTTGGAGTTTGGGGTGAGTCTCAGCGATTGATTCCAACGGGCGAACGATCTGGATTGTTGACGCGCATCGGGGCGATGGGAAGCGTTTCATTGTGCATGCAGTTGAAAGGCTGACGGCGTTTCTGGAACTCGAATCGGCGATTCGGGGTTACGGCGAGTTTACTTGACGAGCAGGCAAGATTTTTTCAAAACTCAGCGTCTTCGCCAAACTCGCGGGGTCACACATGAAACGCATTCCTGGCCCTTATTTCGCTTGGCTAGCAATTGCTTTAGTGGTGGCGGCCTTCGCAATGGTGATCCGTTCTTTGATCTTTTTTCATCGAGCGCCAGCAACAACGAGAGCACTTGCTCCCGCGGCAAATGTTGTTGGTGCGCTGGCTGGGATTCCCGAAAAGAGCATCGCGGTTCTTCCCTTCGAGAATTTAAGTAGCGAGAAAGAGAACGCCTACTTCGCCGAAGGTATCCAGGATGAGATCTTGGCGCGCTTATCCAAAATCGCCGACTTGAAGGTCATTTCGCGCACTTCGACGCAGCATTACAAGAGCGCACCTGAAAACCTACCCGAGATCGCAAAGCAACTTGGCGTGGCGCACATTCTGGAAGGAACGGTGCAAAAAAGCGGCGATGCCGTGCGCATTAACGTGCATCTGATCGAAGCAGCCAATGACTCCGATCTTTGGGCCGATACCTTTGATCGCAAGCTAACCGACATCTTTGCGGTGGAAAGCGACATTGCCAGAACGATCGCTGATACGTTGCAAGCCAAGTTGACCGGAGCGGAGAAGCAAATGTTGTCGGCCCAGCCGACGAGTGATACGGCGGCATATGAGCTTTATCTCAAAGGTCGATTACTTTGGGGCAAACGTGGCGGCGACAACCTTCGGCAGGCGATCGAATTTTATGAGCAGGCGATTGCGCGCGATCCGAGCTTCGCGCTGGCTTACGCCGCACTAGCCGAGGTTTACGTTATCCTACCAGTTTACACGGCGATAGCCCCGGGAGACGCGTATCCCAAAGCGAAAGCTGCGGCACTAAAAGCGTTGCAACTGGATGACAAACTGGCGTCGGCGCATACGGCACTCGCTGACGCGTTGTACAACGACTTCGATATGGCTGGTTCGATAGCGGAATTTCAACGTGCGATCGCGCTAAACCCTAACTATGCTACAGCACACCAGTGGTACGGAAACGACCCACTCGCGTCGGTTGGCCGATTCGACGAATCGATTGCTGAGGGCAAACGCGCGATAGAACTTGATCCACTCTCGCCCATTGTGAACTCAGACTTGGGGGTGAATCTGTTCTATGCGCGCCGTTACGATGAGGCGATCGCGCAGTTGCGCAAGACTGTGGAGATTGATCCGACGTTTTACTACGCGCACGTCGTCCTAGCCGAGGCTCTTCAGCTAAAAGGCGACGTACCGGCCGCGATTGCCGAATACGAAAGGGCGCAGCAGTTGAGCGACAGTCTGCGTCCTCGGGTGCTGCTCGCAGTTGCTAAAGCGCAGTTAGGCGACAAAGAGGCAGCCGCGAGAATGCTGGCTGAACTGGCAGATCTGAGGCGGCACCGCTACGTGAGCGCATACTCGTGTGTGCTGCTCAATCTTAGTCTGAACAACCGCGAGGAAGCGATTCGCTGGCTCGAGCAAGATGTCGCCAACCATGAGGGTCAAGCCACCCGGATTAAAGTCAGTCCGCTGCTCGATCCGCTGCGGGGCGATCCGCGTTTCGAAGCGCTGGTGCAAAAAGTAGTTGGGGCGAAACAGATTCGTTAAACTACGGATTTCTGAACGGTGTTACTGGTCCGATTCTGCGCGAGACTTGTCTAACACGATGTTCAAGCCAGGAGGCTTGATATGGTTTGGTAGATCATCTCCTGCTTTCCAAGGCGGCGAAATTGGCCATCTATTAAGACGCTTATCTATCGCAATCTCGTTTTGTGTCGGCGGGTCTGAAACGTTTTGAATGAAGGGAACTATGCGAAATTCGGTTCCAAATTCAGTCAGCTTGAAACAGACCAGATATGAGCTGCGATCGCGCTCTGCACCGGCGCCTGGACTGGTGATTACAACGTGAAAGAGATAAAAAGGCCCATCTTTGTCTACCATGTCTACCTTCTCGAAACTCGCTTCGAAGGGATGCGACACACCATCCCACACCAAGAATCGGGCTTGGCCGCGTGCGATATTATCGTTGTTAGCAGCATCAAAAAGCCAGTCGAGACTTCCAGCGTGCGTTTGGAATGTGGCAACCGTTAGTGCGGTCAGTATAACAGTGAGCGGTCGCATAAGGGTTGCCAGGGCGTCTAATCCGCTTGGCTCCTCTCGTGACCGCCGCCCGATAAAAGCCGAATCATG
>DATEZD010000208.1:0-13252 GCA_035255865.1 Candidatus Udaeobacter sp. | reverse complement strand
TCTGCTTGCTGTGGAATCTGCTGTAATACCCGTTAGATCAACCACTGACCCCACGCCGGCATACATGTAGTGGTCGCCAAATGCCTTCTTCAGGGCGGCGAACTCCGGCTCGCCGGTGCAATGTCCCGGCGCCACGCGTTCGAGCTTGTACTCATCGTGCAGCACGGCCGCAATCCGCTCTACCTCAGGATAAGGTTTCTGGATCTGGTGCAACCCGCCGAACAGGATATTGATGTGAGGATCAATAGCGGTGGCCTCCTGCAGAATGTGCTCCACGCCGGGGTGCGAGCAACCAACAACCAAAATCACTCCCTGCCGACTCTTGATTGCGAGCGATAGCTCCTTCAGTTCTAGCGTGCCCGGAGATGTGGAGACGCCAGAGAAGATAAATGTTCCGGGCGCCACTTCGGTTTTTTGGCTAACAGGGATGAAATTGGCACCGGGCCACGGCGTGCCGGCTTCTAAGATCTCCGGCGGATGGCCGCCGTAGTAGCGCATGTCGGCAGGCAACGACGGATCTTTGCGGTAGAAGTCGTTCTTCACTCCGCGCGCAAATAATCCCCAGGGTTCGTCGGGGACATAGATCGGCACCTTGGGATTGACGGTCAGCAGATAAGTGATGCCACTAGTATGATCGGCGTGGCGATGCGAGATGACCACAAAATCAAGACGCCGAAGATCGACTCCCAGCGCCTTCACATTGTGCTCGAAGATGCGCGCACTGTTTCCAGTATCGAACAGGATTCGCTTGCCCGCGTACTCCACTAACGCTGCGAAGCCCCAATCCATGGTCAGCGAAGGAGACTTGCCGAACGAGTCGTATAGAATGGTGACACGGTTTGGCGTTTCTGCGGCAGCCATACCCGCGAGTAGCAGAATGATAACCGCCAGGGCGCGCAGCGAAACCCTAGTGTGATCAACCACGTGTAAGAGATCGTTTACTTCGTCCAGGATGACAAGGCGAGATCGCCACCTCCAGTAATCCTGGCGTATTCCATCAAATATCGGTCCGTCATACCCGCGACGTAATCGCAGACTGTGCGGTGCAGTCCCTCCTTCTCGATCCGTCTCGTCGCTCCATCCCCGAGCTTCTCAGGATCGACAAGGTACGCTTCAAAAACGCTTCGCAGCATTTCGCACGCTTGCCGGTTCACCTCGGACACGCGCGGATGGTAATAAACGTTTTGGTATAAAAATTTCCGAAGCGCGTGGTTCGCCTCGGTTAATTCGTCGCTATAGCAAATCAGCGGCGCGGGTTGCCGGCGCACGTCGTCTGCGCTTTGCACGCCCGATTGAGCAATCGATTTTGCGCTCGTTGCAACCAGGTCGTGCACCTCATGGTCGATGATGTCGCGGATAACTAACTTGTGCAGCTCGGGTTCCCGCCCCCCAGCGTAACGCGCAAGCACAGCACTATGACTCTTTCGCCAGACCTCGTTTTGTTCCAATTGCGCCGGACTCAAGATTTCAAAATCGACCGCGTCATCGAGGTCATGGCTGTAATAGGTGATCTCGTCGGCAAGATCAGCCACCTGCGCCTCAAGCGATGTGCAATTATATGTTTCTCCATCCGGCGTCTCAAATGCGTGCTCGTGTTTCCGCAGGCCTTCGCGCACTTCGAATGTCAGGTTGAGACCCGGAAAATTCGGATACGGATTTTCGAGCAGCTCCACTACGCGCAAACTCTGGCGATTGTGATCGAAGCCGCCATGATCGCGCATGCATTCGGCCAGCATTTCTTCTCCCGAATGCCCGAAGGGGGCGTGCCCCAGATCGTGCGCGAGCGCGATTGCTTCCGCGAGATCTTCGTTCAATCGTAATGCGCGGGCGACCGTCCGGCTAATCGACGCAACCTCGATGGAATGCGTCAAGCGAGTGCGTAAATGATCGCCTGCAGTGTTCAAAAAAACCTGCGTCTTGTATTCCATGCGCCGAAACGCGCGCGAATGGATAATGCGCGCGCGATCGCGTTGAAATTCCGTGCGATAGGCGTGACTCGGCTCGGAGTATTTGCGACCGCGCGATTCGCCCGATTTTTCGGCAAACGGCGCGAGCACGGCGCGCTCGGTCGCTTCCATTTCTTCGCGCGTTTTGCAGTTCGTGATGCTCACGACAAGTGAATTTGCCAGCGCTGGCGCGCTTGACCGATTTAATAAATACCGTAGCTCTTCCAGGCTGCCCTGACGAGTCTATTAAATCGGTCGAGCTACTTGTCGATTCTGCAATTCGAGAAACCCAAAGTAAATATGTCGAAGAAAAGTCGCCCGAGAAAATCCGCCAAAGGACGGATTCGCCGCGGCGAACAAATCAGTTCCGAACGTCTGCAGCAACTTGGTTTTGCATACGCGCCTCCGCTCATCATCAGCGCAGCAGTCTCGAACAAAGTTTTCGATGCGCTGGAAAGCAGAGCAAAAACCGTCGAGCAAGTCAGCAAGGAGACTGGCGCGTCGGTGCGCGGTTTGCGCGCGGTCATGGACGCGCTCGTCGGCCTCGAGCTCTTGAAGAAAGATCAAAAGGGAAAATATTCGCTTACGCCGGAAAGCGAAGCATTCCTCATCAGCAACAAGCCAGGCACGGTGGCCGGCTTTTTCAGCTCGATTCTGCCTCAGCTTAATTCGCGATGGCTACGGCTGGGTGAGGCCGTGCGCGACGGGCGACCGGTAGTTGCCGTCAACCAAGAGGCCGAGGGCACCGAATTCTTCAGTGAACTGGTAGAAAACATCATTCCAATGAGCTACCCCGGCGCGCAGAAGCTTGGCGATCACTTGAAGCTGGCGAAGGCGAAAAGCGATGTCCGCGTTCTCGACCTAGCCGCCGGTTCTGGGATTTGGGGAATTGCGCTCTCCCAGAAATCGCCACGCGTGCGGGTGACTGCGGTCGATTGGGCGGGGATGATTCCTACCACAAAACGCATCACGGAAAAATTTGGTGCGCGCGATTGTTTCGATTTCGTGGAGGGCGATTTGATGGAAGCAAATTTCGGCGACGGTTACGCCATCGCCACACTCGGTCATATTTTGCACAGCGAAGGCGAACAACGCAGCCGGCAGTTGCTCAAGAAAACCTTTGGCGCATTGAAGCCCGGCGGCACTATCGCCATAGCTGAATGGTTGGTGAACGACCGACGCACCGAGCCGACGCATTCGCTCATGTTCGCCGTGCAAATGCTCGTCAACACGGAGCGCGGCGATACCTTCAGTTTTAACGAAATCAAAAGCTGGCTCGAAGACGCCGGGTTCAAAAAAGTTCGCAAGCTGGAAGCGCCCGGGCCTTCGCCACTTGTTCTGGCGACGAAACCGTAGTGATGCAGACAATCTGTTTGCGGGTTTGTTGCAAGGAGCGGCGGTCTCTAGTCCGCCAGAATCGTCTTCCCATTCGCGCAGCAAACTGCTTTTATAGTCTCTATGAAAGAGGTAAAACCGAAAACGCGTGGCAAGACCAAGGCGCGACCGACTCGCAAAGGTTCTGAGACAGATACGCCGTACAGCAAACCTGCCCTTCGCAGCGATGCATTTGTCAGAGCGTTAACCGATGCGAAAGCGTGCCTGAAAAATCCAGAGGATCTGCAGGCGCTCTTCAACGAAGCAGCGAAAAAAGCGGCGGCAGTTCCCAGAGAGCCGTTTAAAGAATGCTGGTCTTATCTCCAAACGATGCTGCGATTAATCCGAGCGCACCAACGCGGCGAATACAATCAGGTTCCGAATGACGCGCTCTTGTGGATCGTTGCTGCTCTCAGTTACCTGGTCGATCCATTCGATTTGATCCCCGACAAGACGCCATTTCTCGGTTTCGTGGATGACGCGACGGTGATCGAATTTGTAACCGATAAAAACCGGCAAGCGCTGGACGACTTCATGGTCTGGGAGACAGCAAGCGCCGGCGATGCTTTCTAATATTCCCTTCTTCAGACCAATACTAGCGCCGGGTTTTCCAAAAGGTGACGGAGCTCTTTCAGATACTCTGCGCCGAGGGCGCCGTCGATGACACGATGGTCGCAGCTCATGGTGAGCGACATGCGGTGGCCGACCACGATTTGGTCGCAATCATCAATCACCGGAACTTTCGTGATTTTGCCAATGGCGAGAATGAAGCCTTGGGGTGGATTGATGACAGCCGAGAAACTGTCGATCCCCATACCGCCGAGATTTGAGACGGTGAGCGTGCCGCCTTGAAATTCTTCCGGCTTCATTCGCTTGTTGCGCGCGCGATGGGATAAATCCTTGGCCAGTTCGCTGATTTCGCGGAGCGATTTGTTTTGCGCCGCGCGAATAACCGGCGTCAACAACCCTTCTTCGATCGCCACCGCGATTCCAAGATCGACATCCGCGTACTGCACGATTGCGTCGCCATCGAATGAGGTATTCACTCGCGGGACTTTGACCGCGGCTTGCACCGCCGCTTTCAACACAAAATCGTTCACAGTAATTTTCGCCACGTCGGCGCCCTCTCCGGCCGATTTTAATTCCTCACGCGCTTCCATCAGCGGCCCGGCGTTAACTTCGATTGTCAGATAGAAATGCGGGATGGGACCGAGACTTTCGACCAGCCGCTGCGCAATGATCTTGCGCATCCCGGAAAGTTGAATACGGGCGCTTTCGCCGGCTTTAATTGAAGGCGCAACCTTCGGTTCAGATTTCGCAGGACGGCGGTCGGCGACGACCGCTACAGATTTCGCCGCGGCGCGCACGTCCGTTTCGGTCACGCGACCTTCGGGGCCAGTGCCTTTAACGCTGGAAAGATCGACCCCGAGTTCAGCCGCGATTCGGCGCGCAACAGGCGACGCTCTTACGCGCGCTTCCTCGGGTTTGTCAACGGTCGGTCGCTTTTCAGTTTTAGGTTCCTTCTTTTCCGCCTTCGGGGCTCCGGCCTTTTTCTCTTCTTTCTCTCCCGCCTTCGGCGCCTCCGGCTTTTCTTCCTTTTTTGCTTCCTTCGGCTTCTCTTTTTCTGGTTCTTTCGCCTCCGACTTTTTCTCTTTTTCTTCTTTCTCTTCCGCTTTAGGCGCTTCTTCGCCCTCACCGCCAATGAACGCGATCCGGTCGCCGACATTTACCTTGCCGCCTTCTTCCACGTAAATCTCGGTAAGCGTTCCATCCTCGGGCGATTCCCATTCCATCGTTGCCTTGTCGGTCTCGATTTCGGCGAGTACTTCGCCGGCCGAAACGTGATCGCCCTTCTTTTTCTTCCACGCGACCAGAGTGCCCTCGGTCATCGTGTCACTGAGCTTGGGCATTTGGATTTCAGGCATAATGAAAGTTAAAGGGTTACAAAAGTTACATCGTTACAAAGGTCGTCTCTTTTTTAACATTGTAATTTTTGTAACCCTTTTAACTGGTTTCATGCGTAGCAGACCTGTTTCACGGCAGCGATGAGTTTTTCCGCGTTCGGCAGCACAGCGTGCTCGAGGCGTTCATTGTACGGCATTGGCACATCTTCCTGTGATACACGAATGATTGGCGCGTCGAGCGCATCGAAAATGTTTTTCTGAATCCGGTAACAAACTTCCGCGCCGACGCCGCAAAACGGATGGTCCTGTTCGACTATCACGACGCGATGCGTTTTTGTAACCGAATCGAAAATCGCTTTCTCATCCAGCGGTTTGATGGAACGAAGATCGACAATTTCCGCAGAGATGTCTTCCTCTTCGAGCTGAACCGCGGCCTTGAGCGCGAGCGGAACGGTTTGAGCGTAGCAGATAATCGAGACATCGCTGCCTTCGCGTTTCACCTCGGCTTCGCCAAGCGGAATGAGCAGTTCTTCATCCGGCGGTTCTACCATTCCCTTGGAGCTGTAGAGTAGTTCCGATTCCAGAACCAGCACCGGATTGTCGTCACGCACGGCCGTTTTGAGCAAACCTTTTGCATCCCGCGGCGTGGCCGGCGCGCACACTTTGAGCCCTGGTACACTGGCGTAAAAATTTTCCGTGGCGTGCGAATGTGTGGCGCCGAGTTGATGCGCGGGTCCGTTGGGACCCCGGAATGTGATGGGTATATTGAATTGGCCGCCCGACATCGTGAACATGTTGGGGGCGTTATTCACCACCTGATCGAACGCTACGAGCGAAAAGCTGAAAGTCATGAACTCAATGATCGGCCGCAATCCGACCATCGCCGCGCCGACTCCGAGGCCGGCGAATCCGTTCTCGCTAATTGGAGTGTCAATAATCCGTCGCGGCCCAAAGCGCTGAAGCAAACCCTGGCTGACCTTGTATGCGCCCTGATATTCGGCGACCTCTTCGCCCATCAAGAAAACATTCGGGTCGCGCTCGAGTTCTTCCGCGAGCGCTTCATTGAGTGCCTGACGATAAGTGATTTCTCTCACGGCTTTGCTCCATCGGCATACGTGTAATCGTAAAGTCTTTCGAGCGACGGCTGCGGACTTTCCTCAGCAAACTTCACCGCGGCCAGAACCGTTTCCTTCGCCTGCTTGTCGAGCCGGTCAAATTGTTCGTTAGTCAATTTTCCCTCGCGCGTGAGCTGAGCGCGCAAGCGCGTGATTGGATCGTCGAGGCGATATTTTTCCAGCTCCTCCTTCGTTCGATAACTCGCCGGGTCCGACATGGAATGTCCGCGATAGCGATAAGTTCGTGCTTCCAAAAACGCCGGATGAGACTCTTTGCGGATCGAATCGACGACCTCAGCAATCTTGTCGCGCACTTCGCGAAAATTCATTCCATCGACGATTTCTCCCGGGATGTCGTAGCCTTCCGTGCGATCGACAATTTGTTTCAGTGAGGTCGATCTCTTCACGGAGGTGCCCATGGCGAAAAGATTGTTTTCGCAAATGAAAACGATCGGCAATTTGTACAGCGCGGCCAGGTTCAGTGCTTCGTGGAACGCTCCCTGATTGATCGCGCCATCGCCAAAGAAGCACAGCGTGATGCGATCCTCCTCCCGATATTTGATGGCAAACGCCATTCCCACCGCCAGTGGAACGTGGGCGGCGACAATGGCGTGACCGCCGTACATATGATTGTTCCGGTCGAAAAAATGCATTGAACCACCAAGTCCACGCGAGCAGCCCGTCTCTTTTCCGAAAAGCTCCGCCATGCACGCGTCCGCGTGGGTACCGCGGGCCAGCGCATGAGCATGATCGCGGTAAGCGGTGATGATGTAATCGTCGTTCCGCACCGCGGCCACTGCGCCGGTCACGACTGCTTCCTGACCGATGTAAAGATGACAAAATCCGCCGATCTTCTGCGCTTGATACTGCTGGCTGGCGCGTTCCTCGAAACGCCGGATCAACAGCATCAGCGAGAGCACTTCGACTTCGTCGCGCTGCCCTCCCGGCTGCATGGCGGTCATCCCGCAGCGACAGGATCCCGCAATTGCGGGACGGCGCGCCCTCGCGATCTCTCCATGCTGCGCCCCAGATTCATGCAAATTACAAACAACAACGTGAACAGGAGATCACTGACGATCGAGTTGCGGAAAAACATCCAACTCGGCGTTGCGCTGTACTGGGGCAATCCCACCGTGAGCGATTGAATCAGTCCTGCGAGATTTTTCGCGTAACCGGGATCGGACAACCAGGAAAATGCGTTGGTGATTACGTAGAAAATCGTCGATCCAACAACGGAAGCCGGCAAAAGTGTCTTCAGCGATATCCGATTCTGCAAAAGCACTCCGATGCATCCGACCAGCGCGAGCGTCGCATAGCGGACCAGAATCTGCGGATCAAGCAGTGGTGCGCCGTACCGAAAATTAATTACCACATCGGAAATAAAAAGTGTAACAAGCGGCACCGAAAATTTGTACTTCTTTGGAAAGTATGCGGCGCTACAAAGCGCGATTGCGGCGAGCGGCGCGAAGTTGGAGAGCCAGCTGGCGCCGGAATGAATCAGGAGTCCCGTGGTGACCCGATAAACGACAGCCGAAAAAACGAGGAGAAGCGCAGGGATCATTCCACAGAATTTATCCGGTCGGTGCGATATGCAAAGGGCATTTACTGTAGCTGCGTCTCTGTGAGACGCGAAGAGCATGCATCGCGAACACACCAGCGCCGCGCCTCGCACCCGCCTTCGTCGTGCTACGGCGCGGCAAGCAGCGAGGCGGCTACAGCGTACTACTTTGCCGCGGCGAGCGCTTTGTTAAGCCGCGCTTTGCGACGACTGGCTGCGTTTTCGTGAATCATACCGCGCTTGGCAGCTTTATCGATTGCCGAGATTAAGGCGCGGATTTGGTCCGCGCTGGGCGTTTGCGTGGAACGCGCCTGCTTTTGCATGGTGCGCAGACGCGTCAACACGCTGCGATTACGCAGCGAGCGTTTCAACGTCTGGCGTGCACGTTTAGTAGCTGATTTGGTGTTGGCCATTGTCGATCAAAAATTTTGTTGAGCAAGCCGCGCGCCGCGACGAAACCGAAGGTTACATGCGTTTGCCCAACACGAGCTTCGCTTTTTGTCGCTCGGCAGCGAGCGTTCCACCCATTCGCATTTGCTCGACGCTGAGTGTGCCCGAAGCAGATGTTGGTTCAGGCTGCGGCTGCTGACTGACCGGTTTTTCGTTTTGCACGACCGACGTGCTAACAGGCTGCGGCAGTGGCTGCGCCTTTGGCGCTTTGGGCAAACGATCGGGAGTGATTTGCACCAGCGCCCCCAGTGGAACTTGATTATAGAGCACGGCGACGTCGGCGGCTTTCATTCTGATACAACCGTAGCTGGCTGGCCGCCCGATTGTTTTTTCTTCCGGCGTGCCGTGGATGTAGATGCCGCGGTGAAAGGCTTGCGCGTTTTGGGATTCAAGTCCGGTTAGCCAAATGATCCGCGTAGTCACCGGATCCCGCCCGGGAGCATTTGGCTGGAGAATTTCGCCGGTCCACCGCCGATGGTGAAAGACAGCCCCGACTGGCGCGTTATCGCCGATCTTCTTCGCAACCATCAGGTAACCGAGCGGCGTCGTCATTTTTCCCCGAAAATCACCGACTCCGTACTTCGACGTTGAGACCGGGTAAATTGCCACTTTCCCGCCATTCTCCATAAGCATCAGCTTCTGGTCGCGGATACTGATTACCAGACGATAGGACGGATCGAGCTGTGTGAGTTGCGTGGCAGAAAATGCCGGTGCGATCGAAACCAGAGTGAAAATGACAGCCAATGGCCGAAACATGCGCAACCTTTTACCCGATGATTCGGGTTTTGTCACGCGGGAATTGCAGCGCTTGCGCGTGAGCTGTCAAAATTGATTTTTGACCAGCGACTGCCGAATGAAGAGAGGCAAACGTAAAGGAAACCGCCCTGGAACATCAGCAGGAACGGCACTGAGAAGAACTGGCCGTGTGCAATGGCGAACACCACGAAGTAGCTAAAATAAATAGCGAAGGCCAGTTCCGCCAGTGGAAGCGCTGATTTCAGCGGCCGATACTTGCAGCTGCGCCACCGCTGCGATTTGCGTTCAATGCCGTACTTCGGCGTACGCGTGAAATCCGATTTGTGATTGATGAGCGCTTCCAGCACCGCTCGCGCGTTATTCAGCGACAGACCAATTCCCAAAGCGAGCAGACACGGCAGAAAAAGAATCTCCTTCATCCAAGTCCGCGGATGTAACTCCCGCTGGGCGCAAATATAAAAAACCGCGACCGAAGCCGATGCTGCAAGAAAGATCGGAATATCGATAAGCACTGTGCGGAGCCAGCCAGCCTCGGGGCCGCCAGTGGAGGGATGCAAAAGAACACACAGAAACGCAAGAAGCAGGTAAGCGAAGTTGGACATCAAATGCGCCGTCGCCTCGAGCTTGATTGGAAACGGAAGCTGGCTGTGCCAGATCGTGGGCAACAATTTCTTGCACGTTTGGACCGAACCCTTGGTCCAGCGATGCTGCTGAGACTTGAAACCGTTCATGTCCACCGGCAACTCCGCAGGAGTGACCACATCTGAAAGATAAATGAATTTCCAGCCTGCCAGCTGAGCGCGATAGCTCAGATCAAGGTCCTCGCATAGCGTATCATATTGCCAGCCCCCGCTTTGTTCGATGCAGGAACGGCGCCAGAGTCCGGCGGTTCCGTTGAAATTAAAAAAGCGGCCGCTGCGGCTGCGTGCGGTTTGCTCAAGCAAAAGATGCCCATCCAAAAAAATCGCCTGCATGCGCGTGAGCAATGAATACCCACGGTTCAAATGGCCCCAGCGGCTCTGGATCATTCCCACTTTAGGATCGGTGAAGAAATGGATCGTGCGTCTTAGTAAGTCTTGTTGCGGGACAAAATCGGCGTCTAGAATACAAACGAATTCGCCCTCTGCAGCCTCAAGCCCTACTGCCAGTGCGCCGGCTTTGAAACCGATGCGATCAACTCGATGAATGCGCTGAACATTGAAGCCGCGTTGACGCAATTCCTCTACGCACGAGGCGGTGATTTCACGGGTCTCATCGGTTGAATCGTCCAGCACCTGAATTTGCAGAAGCTCCCGCGGATAATCCAGCTCGCTCACCGAACGGAGCAACCGCTCGGCCACGTAAACCTCGTTGAAGATCGGCAACTGCACCGTCACCTTCGGCAGTTGTTCAAAATAATGGGCCGGCGTCGGCGCCCGCTTCCGGTTTTTCAGGTAGAGGTAAATGATGAAGTAGCGATGGACGCCATATGCAGAAAGGCCCATGAGCACGCTCAGGTAGCAAACCGTCCAAATGATATGTCCGACACTTCCTTGCATAGGAGTTTCTATGGCCACCAATCGTTGAGCCAGTAAGGGCGTCATGATGCCGTTTTCAACGGTTGCGTCAATCTCAAAATCGCATGCTTTGCTGTGACAACCGCGCTTATATTGCATTGATACGCAGTGCTCTCCTATCGCTCTTCGTAATTGCTGGAGCAACCGGTTCTGGCAATCTTTTTGGTCGTCCGCCGCCTTACTGCTGTTTGAAAAAATTGCGCTGATCTAAAGGCAATTCAACCTCTCCCGACATTCGCCCTTGCCTCCGCCGATCAGCAGGTTAACCGTGATAGGCCAATTTTTCTCGAAAAAGGCAGGCATGCAGCCGGGAGATACCATAACGAAACGAAGGCGCGACCGTTTCGAGCGTTTCAAGATCATCTTTCCTATTCTTCTGGCGGGATGGGTCCCGTCCATCCTGACCCTGATTGTTTCCTACACCATCCTGCGCGATACCCTGGAATCGCGAATCCTACGCGACCGGCAAACTTTGATCCAATTGGTTGGCCATCTGGTCGGCCACGATCTCAACCGCAGTAGCGCCATCATTAACTACTATCAGACCCTACCCGAAGTTTCGAGAATTCTGAGCGCAGCAAATCCGACGCTGGCGGCTCAGCAATGGCTCAACTCGGCATTTTATTCGCACCCGAACATCGACGGAATGTTCTTTACCGCGCCCGATGGTACATTAATTGCGTCGATCCCGACGGCACCCGAGATGCTCGGAAAGGACTTCGGCTCCAGTCACTGGCGCGAACAAGCCGAGGTCTCAAATGAGGCCGCAGTCTCGCCGGTTCATCCGCGCCTGATGGATAACCGGCTGGTCACCAATATCGTCGCAGCCGTGCGCGCGCCCGACGGAAAAATTCTAGGCTATGTTGGCGACTCGGTCCTCGTGGAAAGAATTGGCCGCCGTTTGGCCACGATCGAATTTTCCGATCGGTTTCTATTCGAAGTTCTCGATCAAAATGGCGTTGCCCTTTTTGCCATTTTTGCCAATGATTTTAAGCCCAACCCCAGCGCGACTTCCCCGGAGGGTGGCGTGTTGATCCAGGAAATCCGCCAAAACAAAATCGGACATTTCGAGGAGCACGGCAACCTCTATTCATTCAGTCCGATTGAGAACACCGGTTGGGTGGCAGTAGTAGCACAACCGAAAGCGCTGGCTTACAAACCGGTTCGTGACCTGCTGGGGCGAATGACGTTGCTTGCGGCCTGGCTGGTCGGTCTTACGGCGGTCTTCGCCTGGCTGGGCAGCAGGTTTTATCAACGCCAGATGGAATCCAAGCAACGGCTGGAGCGCGAAGTTGTCTTCAACGAGAAAATGCTGGCGAACATGCCCGGCGGAATCGCTTTTGTCGATCCAACTTCTCGCCGCTTTCTTCATGCCAACGATGCCTTTGGGCGCATGGCAGAACGCTTCGGGGACCTGCCTGCCGCCCGCGACATTACGGAAATCACTTGCGACGATGTGAAGATTGCGCCACCCGGAGCGATTGAGAGAGTGCTTACCTTTGGAACGCCATTTCACCTGACGGAGCAGCCGTTGAAGGATAAGACGGGCGTGACGCACTTTTTGGACATTAATCTGCTCCGGCTACAGGGCGCCCAGGAAACCATTCAGGGCGTACTTTATCTGGTTGAGGACAAGACGCGCGACGTCACATTGCGCCAGGAATTGATCGCTGCAAATGCCGCCAAGGACCAATTCCTGGCACTTTTGTCTCATGAGCTGCGCAGTCCCCTCGCGCCAGTAATTGCGATGGTGGGGGAGCTGGAAGCCGAGGTGCCAGATTCCCAGCCTGTACGAGAAGCGCTGGAGGTGATTCGGCGTAACGTTGAGCTGGAAGCGCGGTTAATCGACGACTTGCTTGACGTTACTCGTATCTCGAAAGGAAAACTGCAATTAAGCTTCGAGACGATTTGCATTCATCAAGTCCTGCAGCGCGCTTACGAGATATGCCGGGAAGAAATCGAGGCAAAGAATCTGGAAGTGGAATTTCAGCTTCGCGCCGTGCGCACATACGTGCAGGGCGATCCCGCCCGTTTGCAACAGGTCTTTTGGAATCTAATCAAGAACAGCGTGAAATTTACGCCGGAAAAAGGCCGAATCACTATCGAGACCCTTAATCCTACGGCAGATAAAATTGAAGCTCGCGTCATCGACACCGGCATTGGCATCGAAGAGGAAACAATTGATAAAATCTTTAACGCATTCGAACAGGGACAAGCCGACATCACCCGCCGCTTTGGAGGCCTCGGGCTTGGCTTGGCCATTTCGAAGGCGCTGATCGACGCGCACGGCGGGAAAATCAGCGTGCAAAGCCGCGGGAAAGATCAGGGGGCTACGTTTTCAGTGGAACTAAACACGGTATTGACTCCAATCGGTCACGACGGCGAAGGGGAAGATCAACCAGAGGATCGGGAAGCAGAAGCAACCGTTTCAAAGCACCGGCGCGTCCTGCTGGTGGATGACCATTATGACACTTGCATCGGAATAAAGAGGATGCTGGAGCGCCGCGGCTACGAAATTACTGTGGCCCACTCCGCGGAACAGGCAGTCGAGAAAGTGCGCATAGAGGATTTCGATCTGCTCATCAGCGACATC
>DATEZD010000207.1:0-5794 GCA_035255865.1 Candidatus Udaeobacter sp. | reverse complement strand
ACTGCGATTTCCTGCGCGGCACCGGTTCCCTGCACGCGCACTGGATTGATCAGAATCTGCAACCACGGCGCGCGACGGCGCAGCACGTTGAGCATGTCGCGAATCGCTGCGCCACTCGGCGATGTTATTATTCCAATACGCTGCGGAAATTTCGGTAGCGATCGTTTGCGTTCCGGCGCAAACAATCCTTCCGCTTCGAGTTTGCGCTTAAGCGCTTCGAATTTTGCCTGGAGCAGGCCGACTCCGCGCGGCTGAAGAATCTGAACGTTGAGTTGGTATTGTCCGCGCGCTTCGAAAACCGTGACGGTGCCGTAAACCTGCACCTGCGCTCCATCCACAAGAGGTTGCCGCAACGGCGCCATGGTGTCGCGCCAGATCACGCACGCGATCTGGGCGCGCTGATCTTTGAGCGTGAAATACTGATGCCCGCTCGGATGCAGTTTGTAATTTGAAATTTCGCCTTGGACCCAGACCGCGCCGAATTTCGCTTCGAGTGTACCGCGGATGCTCCGCGTCAGCTCGGAGACCGTTAGCACTCTGGATGTCTGTTGAAAGAGGTCGGCGGTTACTGTCATGTCGAGCGGAGTCGAGACATCTCTTACTATTTCAGAAACATTTAGAGATTCCTCGACTTCGCTCGGAATGACAAGTGCAGCGTGCCGCGGATGGTCCGCGTCAGCTCGGAAACTTTAGGACTTTGGATGTCTGTTGAAAGAGGTCGCTGCCGAGCTGCATTGAAGGAAACGTCCAGCGTTCAATTGCAGAAACTGTAGCGCACCAGAGAATAGGCCTGTGACACAAACGCCTCTACAACTCGATCGACAGGTATGAGTCATAAGTTAAAGCAAAACAGACACGGGCTTCAACTGGATCGGGTCGTGTTGCTCGGCCGCACATTCGATGAGTATCGGCGCTACTTCCTGCTTGAGCCGGATCGTCTGGTGGGAAAACGAGTACTGGATGTGGCGGGAGGGGTCAGCTCCTTTTGTGCCGAAGGCAACGAGCTCGGCATAAATATAACTTCATTCGATCCAGTCCATTCGTTGCCGCCGGAAAAAATCACGGAGCGTTGCGAGCCGGACCTTGAGTCGGTTTACAAGGCCATTGGAAGTGTGCCGACCTATCGCTGGGACTTTTATAAAAATCCCGAATACATGCGCGAATTGCGTAAACGTGCGTCCACGATTTTCCTCTCGGATTACAAGACACATCCGGAGCGTTACGTAGCGGGAGAGCTGCCGAGACTACGATTTGCGGATCGGGAGTTCGATCTGACTCTCGTGTCCTATTTTCTTTTCGCGTACCAAGACCGGCTAGGGTACGAGTTCCACCGCGAATCGATCCTTGAAATCATGCGCGTGACGAGAGACGAGGCGCGCATTTATCCGACGGTGACGTTCGAAGCGCAACCAAGCGAATATATTCCAATGCTGCGATCGGATCCGATGCTCCAACGCTTGGAATTCACAGAAAGAAAAACCGATTTCGAGTTTCTGGTGAATTCCAACTCGTTTCTAATGGTGAGACACCGTTAGCCAGCGTGGGATATCGTGGCACTCAGGCCGCTGCACATTGTGCGCTCCTCGTAGAGCGCATATGTGTCTACTGACCAAAGGCGCGGCATTCAATTCGAAGCCTGGGACAGCGTCCCAGGTTTCGTGAATTCCGAAGCCGCCAGCGCTGAAAAGCGCGATTCACTTCTTTCGGCGGCGCTGGGCTTGAGTCGCGCTTTCAGCGCTTGTTTGCTGTTGTCAATGAAATCCCTGGGACGGCGCCCCAGGCTAGAGCTGACATGGCGCCTTCGGCACTACAAGCGTACGAGGGTGGCCGCTACAGAAGTTCCGCTTGCGCGCCGGCCGGCGGTTTGAGTCCGAGCTTGCGATAGGCGTTTGCGGTGGCGACGCGGCCTTGCGCTGTCCGTTTAATGTAACCTTCCATGATCAAGTACGGCTCGTTCACTTCTTCGATCGTGCCGGCTTCTTCACCGACTGCGACCGCGAGCGAATTCAAACCGACAGGTCCGCCATTGAACTTGTGAATTAAGGCTTCGATGATTCGCTTGTCCCATTGGTCGAAGCCGTCGCGATCGATCTCGAGCATGGCAAGGGCGCGGTCGGCCAGGTCAGCGGTGATTTTGCCTTCGGCTTTCACCTGCACATAATCGCGCACCCAGCGAAGCAGATTATTCGCTGTGCGCGGCGTGCCACGTGAGCGCGCCGCGATCTCAGCCGCGCCGGCGAGGTCAATCTCCACGCCGAGCAAGCTCGCGCTACGCATGATGATTTTTTGCATCTCCTCGGCGTTGTAGTAATCGAGTCGGGCCGTCATGCCGAAACGCGACCGCAGCGGCGCGCTCACCATTCCCGCGCGTGTGGTCGCGCCGATTAAAGTAAACTTCGGCAAATTAAGGCGAAGACTTCGCGCCTGCGGTCCCTGGTCGATGATGATGTCGAGCCGGTAATCTTCCATCGCCGGGTAAAGATATTCCTCGATCGCAGGTTGGAGCCGGTGGATCTCGTCGATGAAAAGGACGTCACCTTTTTCAAGGCTCGTTAAAAGACCTGCCAGTTCACCGGCTTTCTCGATCACTGGGCCACTAGTGTTTTTAATGTTCACATTCATCGCGTTTGCGATGATGTAAGCTAATGTTGTTTTGCCCAGACCAGACGGGCCGCTGAGGAGAATGTGTTCCAGCACATCGCCGCGCTTTTTCGCTGCTTCCACCATCAACTCCAAGCGCTCTCGCACTTTCACCTGGCCGGTGAACTCGCTGAACGCGGGTGGCCGCAGCGAAATTTCAAAAGCGGCATCTGGTTCCGGTGTTTTCACAGGCGATGGAACGGTGGAGTAATGGAGTACTGGAGTAATGCGGCGAAAATATCAATACTCCAGCACGCCACTACTCCAGCTTTTTTGTGAGCACCAGCTCCGTGCCGCGGCGTTTGTGTATGTAAGCGACTTCGTCAAAGGCGTTGCGAATAAGATACAAACCGAGGCCACCTGGTTTGATCATGTCGTGAGAGCGTCCTTTCATTTCGTGGGGCAGGACTTGTTCGCCATAATCGCGCAACCGCATGCGCACGCATTTACGCAATCCCTCCATTTGCAATGAGATGAGTTGATCGTCACGCAAACGGTAAGCATACCGGATCACGTTTGTGCACGCTTCGTCCACGCCGAGCACCATCAGTAGCTGCTCTTTTTCGGAGAACGGATAACCGTTGAGAAAATCGCGGACGCAGTTACGCAGCAAAGCAAGATTCGCGGTATGACTGCTGAATTCGACTTTCCTCCTCTTCATGGCGATTCGCAAAAAGGTGAGCAGATTCGGGCCGTCATTCAAGCGATAGCGCATGCGGGCTCTTAGTTCGACTCCAGGTACCTGATTTTTCCTTGACAATTCCCGGTCCGGTCTTCCTCTAATCAGAGATAGCTTCAAATGAAATGTCGTACATGAAACAAAAATTCGTTCTAGCGCTTTCGAGCTTTGTATTAGTCGTCTGCTTAACGGGATGTTGTCGGCCCGAAATAATCGGCAGCGTTCCGAACACCTTGCGACCGCAGGAGACCAATAATTGGTGTTGGGCAGCAACGACTCAAATGCTTGCCGAGTATCTGGGCTTGTCGATTACACAATGTGCGCTGGCAAACCATCGCTTTAACAAGACGAATTGTTGCAACGAAGAAACTTCCGGCACGCCATGTCCCAAGACAAACGACTGCAATACACCCGGCTGGGTTGATTTGGATTTTGCGGGGGCCAAGTCCTCTGAAAGTGGGAGTGCGTTATCCTGGGACTCTGTGAAGTCGCAGATTTATTGTGCAAAGAAACCGATGGGCTACGCGTATGGAACGCCCGGTGTAGTGGGTCATGTTGTTGTGATAAAAGGCTATGTTAGCGTAGGCAACACCAACTACGTCGTGTTGAATGATCCCTGGAGCCCGTGCCAGGGCGCAGAGCGTTTGCTCGAGTATAGCTCCTATGCAGATCCTCCAGGAACAGCAACCCATTGGAATACCTGGTACGATATTGCGAAGAAATGAAGCCTATCGAAAGGAACTAAAATGAAACGCATTTTGATATACTTCGTCCTGACGATGGCGATACTTTGTAGCATGGGTTGCCAAAAGGAAGCGGGGCAGCGGACCTACTTTTCCGCCCCGCAAGAAGCGGCTAACAAGGCAAAAAACGATCTGTTGACCCTGCTGCGCTCTAGAAAAGACATCGCGCTTGGCTTGGAGCAACAAACAATTGAAAAATCTCAACCGGCCGCTCCGGTTAAACAGTATCAGATCACGTTCGAAGATTTGGCGGCGGCCGATAGTTTCATCGCTTTAAGACGGAACGAGATGGCGGCAGTCGTTCCTCTGGTCGCCGACGGTACCGTAGCGACGGTTGTCGGAGTGTCCAAAGACGAAGCAGGCTGGAAAATAGCTTCCCTCGCGGACAAGAGCCTCTCGAGCGAGCTTGACGTTGTTCGAAAGGCAGTTGGTCCGCAGGCGGAAATCGTCATATACGATCTGCCTCACTCGGGCGAAAAGGTGTATGCCGCGATGCAGCCCGCTACTGGCGGAGGGGGAAGTGTCTTGTACACCAATTACACCGGTTTCAATTTAAAGGAGCCCGTCGCTGCTGAGCGCCTGCTGCCGGTGCTTAAGCAGGATGCGGCAGAATTTCAGCGAAAATACGGCGAAGAACTCAAGCGTCAGAGGGTCGTGCGCTAAACAAATCGCTGCCAGAGTGGGCGGCTCGGGCAAAAACGCGATTGGACACACAATAAAACCGCTGTTCAATTTTGCCTTATGTGGCGGTCGTTTGCTGCACTTTTGCTTTTGGCTACTCCTGTCTACGCACAGGAGAACGCCACGGCCTACGAGGCGTTGCGGGTGGTGGGTGCGCAATTTGGCCGCGGCGCGCTGAATCATGTTGTGTCGATCACCGGAGTGAAAGGCGATGCGCAGCCAGAGAAATGGAAAATCATCTTGGAAAATCCAGATGGTCGCGGTGTGCGCGAACTGCACGTTGCTGAGGGAAAGATTGATTCTACCGATGGAGCGGATTGGTCGACGGCGGGTTCTGCCGAAGGCGCAACGCTCAATATTTCGCGGTTGAACCTGGATTCCAGCGGCGCATTCGCGGTTGCCAGTCACATAGCGGACACGTCGCATGCGCATTTTGCGACAGCAGATTACACATTGCGCACAGACGAGCGCGGCGAACCGACCTGGATCGTGACTCTGCTAAATCGCTCGTCGCACCCCGTGGGTACGATATACATCGGCGCGACGCGCGGCACAGTGAAGAGAACCGAGGGAATGTTTGCCGGCGCGACAATGGAGGACGTAGCCAACGATTCCGACCAGGAAGAGGGAAGCGGCGTCATCAGCAACGCCAAGAGGAAGATCAAGCATGGCTTCTATAAAGCACAGGAAGAAGCGCGAGGGATGTTTGAGAGAGTGAAGCGTTCATTTTCGGATTTCATTAACCGGGGGTAGCGAGACTATAATGAATGGTGCGTCTGATTATTGGCCGGCTTTGCCTTTCGCGGAATGGAAAGACACCGCGATCACTCTGCACATGTGGACACAGATCGTCGGCAAAATTCGCCTGACGCTCACTCCATGGACGAACCACTCCTGGCACGTCACGCTGTACGTGACTGCCCGCGGCCTGACGACTTCACCGATCCCGCACGATTCTTCTACGTTTGAGATACGATTTGACTTTATCGATCACCAATTGCGCATCCTCAAAAGCGATGGTGCTGCGCGAACGATCGAACTGAAACCGCGG
>DATEZD010000206.1:0-2174 GCA_035255865.1 Candidatus Udaeobacter sp. | reverse complement strand
GTCCCGGGGCATTATTCAGATCTCGCTCGGCGGTTGTTCTGGAGGCAGCACGATTAGGGGCAGCGAGCGTAGAAAAAAGGCCGTTAGTTCGTGGGTCATCGGCGTGCCCGCTATTGTCGATCAGATCTGGCTCCAGCTCAGGTTTTCTGGCGTGACCATTTGCGCGAAAGTCGAATGGAACAAGAATGAAAACATAAGTTCTCCTCTCGACCACGCGCGGTGATTGGCGACGCACGGCAAACCGTCCGATCGCATCCATCAGCAACAAACGAATGTTCACAAAGTCGGCCAGACGAGATCTGACAAGCGAGCCGACAAATCCCCGAGTCACACGTATCTCTTGATGCCCTGGCTCTTTCATGGCTGGGCACCGGGTGAATCCAGCGCAAGATTCAATTCGAGAACGTTGATGCCCGGATCCCCGAGGACGCCGAGATCGCGCCCATCGGTGTTTTGCTGAACCAGTTCACGAACCTTCTCCTCAGACAGTCCGCGAGCTTTGGCGACGCGCGGAGTTTGCAGCTCCGCGTTGCGAAGGCTGATTTGAGGATCGAGGCCGCTGCCTGATGCCGTTACAGCATCTGCCGGCACAGGCTCGGTTTCACTCAAACCATTCTCTTTGCGGTAGGCAGCAACGCGGTCTTTGATCGCGTCGTTTAGTTTCTGCGACGTCGGACCCAGATTACTGCCACCGGAGCTCGTCGCGTCGTAACCATTCCCAGCGGCGGAAGGGCGCGGATGAAAATATTTGTCGGCGGTAAAACCTTGCGCCAGCAGCTTTGATCCGTGCACCGTCCCGTTTGCATCGACAATCAAACTGCCGTTGGCTTTGTCGCGAAAAAACGTCTGGGAAATTCCGAACACGACGAGCGGGTAAACTCCGCAGCAAATGAAGGCCAACACCAGTGTAGCGAAGACCGCGCCTCGGATTTCAGAAAAGAACGCTTTCATAGACTAGATGAGATGAAGAGCAGTGATGATGACGTCGATGAGCTTGATACCGATGAACGGAACCACGATGCCGCCGAAGCCGTAGATGAGCAGATTGCGTTGTAAGATGGCGAGCGCGCCCATCGGTTTGTAAGCGACGCCGCGCAGCGCCAGCGGAATAAGCGCAATGATAATGAGCGCATTGAAAATGACCGCGCTCAGAATCGCGCTGGTGGAAGTGTGCAGGTGCATGATGTTGAGCGGCGCGATGGCGGGGAAGGTGGCCATCAACATCGCAGGGATGATCGCGAAGTATTTCGCCACATCGTTGGCGATGCTGAAAGTGGTAAGCGATCCGCGCGTGATCAGCATTTGTTTCCCGATCTCAACGATGTCGAGGAGCTTGGTCGGGTTGCTGTCGAGATCGACCATGTTCCCGGCTTCGCGCGCGGCTTGCGTGCCGGTGTTCATAGCGACGCCGACATCCGCTTGGGCAAGGGCGGGCGCGTCGTTGGTTCCATCGCCGGTCATGGCCACTAAGCGGCCCTCCGCCTGTTCGGCGCGGATGCGCTTGAGTTTGTCTTCGGGCGTCGCCTGTGCCATGAAATCGTCCACACCGGATTCCGCAGCGATCGCTCCCGCCGTAATCGGATTGTCCCCGGTGATCATGATCGTGCGAATGCCCATTTTCCGCAGTTGCGCGAACCGTTCTTTAATACCGCCTTTGACCACATCCTTTAACTCAATCACGCCAAGGGTCAGCAAATCGGAAGCGACGACGAGCGGCGTCGCGCCGCGCCGCGAGATCTCATCAACCGTATTCGCCACGGGTTGCGGGAAAATTCCGCCGGCTGATTCAACAAAGCTGCGCACGGCTTCAGCTGCCCCTTTGCGTACGCGCATTGTCGGTTCCGCGCCATTCGCATGAAGGTCGACGCCGCTCATGCGTGTTTGTGCCGTGAACGGGACGAACGTTGCCTCCAGTTCGTGCATCTCCCGCGCCCGCAATCCGAATTTCTCTTTCGCGAGAACGACAATCGAGCGGCCCTCTGGCGTTTCGTCGGCAAGCGAACTCAATTGCGCGGAGGCCGCGAGCTCACCAGGCGAAATGCCGGGCGCGGCGTGAAAGGCAGTGGCCATGCGATTGCCCAGCGTGATCGTTCCCGTCTTGTCGAGAAGCAGCACGTCCACGTCGCCAGAGGCTTCGACAGCGCGCCCGCTCATCGCCAGCACATTGCGCTGGA
>DATEZD010000205.1:0-19892 GCA_035255865.1 Candidatus Udaeobacter sp. | reverse complement strand
ATGAGTTTTGCGATATTTCCCAGCGATATTCCCCTGGGAATCGACAAAAACCTGGGAATTGTAAATTGATGAGCCGTCGCGCTCCGACACCCCGCTGACGATCGCAATCGAAAGCTTCCCCGCGATTTCTCGAAGTCCGGCTACGAATCCACTGTTCCAATGGTTGGCACTCTCCCGGATTACTGGCATCGAGTAGCCGGTGTCGGTCATCTCCGGAAAAAGGATCAGCTCCGCGCCGATATCTCGAGCCCGCCTGGAAAACTCGCGAACCTTGGAAAGATTCGCTGCTGAATCGCCGAGCGAACACGAAATCTGAGCAACTGCGATTTTCATGAAAGTGTCATTCTGAGCGAAGTCAAGAATCCAGCTACTTCGAGCGATTTGGGCAGTTACGGTGCATAGCAGTGTCTACTACTTCAGAAGCCAGCCAGCCGCCGCAGTGAATTGAAGTAGCTGGATGTTTCGCTTCGCTCAACACGACAGAAGCTATTAATCATGTATCCTAGGCGGCGATTGGTCTCCGGTAGCCGAAAAATTCGCGCTTCTTGATTATGTGCACGACCTCCGGTGGAACCATTCGCTCCCAGCTGTTATCGCCAGATTGTAATTTGGCCAACACGTCGGGTGGCTGAATTCTCAGATATTCCGAACGATAGTCAGTAATCTCCTGGACACATTGGTTATCGATCAAATATCGAAACAATAAACGAAGGTTAGCTGCCACTTTGACTTGGGTTGCACTGACGGTTTTTCCAGTTGTCTCATCAATCATCGGATAAACATAGAGCTTCAGTCCTCCCTTAAACATCCGACCAAGCGCCTCGAGAATTCCACCTTCCAGATTCATATAATATTTTTCGTCGAAAATCTCGAGCAGACTCGGCACACCCATCACGAGGCCGATCGCCCTGGTCGTGTAGCGAAAGAGATAACCTGCCAGGCGGTAATATTCACGGAACCTGGAGATCAAGACCGTTCGTCCCAGCGCGCCGAGAATGTCCACGCGGGCGAGGAAATCGGCGTGATCGACCTGGCCGTCGGCGAGCAAATTCTCCAGCGTTATCTCCATCAACACAACGACCTCGTCTTCCGAACAGTCGCAGTGTTTCAGAAACACGCGACGCGCGCCGTCCAGCATGTCATTGGTGGCGTAGGTTACAGGCCGAAAATTGCCGCGTTCAACCAAGATCGCTTTTTTGTAAAAAATTTCAGCGGGCTGAACCGTCTCACCGTCCGCCTTGAACATCACCGCATTCGTCAAACCCTGACTCAGCAACTGCAAACTCATCAATCGGTTATCGACGCTTTGAAAGATCGGCCCGGAGAACTTGATCATGTCCACTTCGACTCGCCCTAGAGGAAGATTTTCGTGAAGAGAGGAAATCAATTTTTCCGGCTGGCGGTGGTAGAACGCCCCGTAAAGCAGGTTCACTCCGATCACACCAAGGGCTTCCTGTTGTTTGACGTTGGTCGCGTCAAGCAATCGGACGTGAATGATAATCTGGCTTGGTTGCCCACATGGCTCGGATTGAAAGCGCAAGCCCAGCCAGCCATGCGATTCGCTGCGTTGTTTAAAACTGCGCGCCGCAACTGTGTCTGCAAAGACGAAAAAGGTTTTATCCGCCCCGAATTTCGCGTCGAGCCGTTCGATGAGAAGTTTGTATTCGTGGTCCAACATTGTCTGGAGACGAACACGGCTGACGTAGCGGTCCGTCGGTCCGTAGATTGCGTCGCTGAATGTCATGTCGTAGGCAGACATGGTTTTGGCGATGGTGCCGGCAGCGCCGCCGATGCGGAAAAATCGGCGCGCTACTTCCTGGCCAGCGCCAATTTCTGCAAAGGTCCCGTATTTGGCTGGATCCAGATTGATTTGCAGCGCCTTTCTGTCGGTGCCGATTTCCATCTCTGGAGTCATACGGTTTCTGTAGCGGGGATTCGCAATCGCCGCAAACTGCGGACGCCCTTCAAGGAGCGACGGCTTGGGCAGCCGTTATTCCGTGAACCTCGGCGGACTAGAGACCGCGGCTCCTTGCTACAGTCGCACTTGCTCGGCGTTCTTCGCGGGAATCCAACCTCGCAGATTACTCGGCAGCGCTGCGTAGATCCAATCCCCGCGCGTGCTTAGCACCTTGATTTCACTACCGGCAGGCAACGACAAAACAGCATTCGCTGTGTCCGCGGTCGCCAGGCGCGCTTGGACATCTTTGCCTGTGACAATCGCGAGTGCCACGCCTTTGCTGCCGGCCTCGAGTTGCCATATCACAAACATCGCTCCAGTAAACAGCAAAAGCATCACAAGCAGCACGCTGATCACAGTAGCTGATCGGCGAGGCGTGAAAATCAAGGCTGCCAAACAAAACGCTGCGATCCAGAACGCGACGGCTGCGGTGATACTGTACTGACTGACGGTCGCAAATTGCAGATAACGCTCCGGCCAGCTTTGCTGGAGCTCCAGCGCGTGCGCCTCGTCGCGTGCGATCTGCAAATTCGCCGTTGCTTCCGGATGATGCCGCTCCAACGCGAGCGCGCGTTCGTAATTCAAGATGGCGCGTCCGAAATCACCAGTGCGAAAATGAGCGTTGCCGAGGTCGTAAAATATGTTTGCGCTCCATTGCCCGTCGCGAATTAGCGCCTCGTAATCCGAGATCGCTTCCTTGAAATGGCTTTGAGCAAATTCTTGGTTCGCCTTTGCAAACGCGTCGTCTGATTGCGCAAAAGCAGATGAGATCAGAAAGGCATAGACAATCGCCAGTGCCGGAACATAGACTTTTAGTCTGTGTGCCCAGCGCGTTTGTAACCCGCTGGATCGCGCCCAGCGGAGAGAATCTCCGCTGGGCACACAGGCCACAGGCCTATGTTCCGACGTTTGTTGCAAAGATTTCATGTTCGTAAATTTTCAATCAACTCCAGCACTTCCCTGCGGTTTTCCGGTGAGATTTTTCCAGGGCCGTTATGCGTTCCGCTGTATTGCCACTCATCGCTTTGTTCGAATAAACGTCGCAGCCGGTCGCGCTCGTCGGTATTCAGCTTGAAAGTGTCGGCCGCGGTTTCCGCGTCCACGATGTTTGGATCGATCACCCGGCTCGCGGACGCCAGCGCGGTTTTTACCCGGACGACTCTGGAGGCTTCGGCATAATATTCTCGCGGCGATGCATCGTTCCGACGCAATTTGTGCATCAGCTCGGCCGCTTCATGGTGCAGCGCGGCCATTCGTTGTGCTTCGCGATTTTGGGCCTTCGCGCTTCGAATTTTCCAGATCACAAATCCAAGCAGTGCGAACAACGGAATTAATTGTGCACCCCAGAAGAAACGACGCGTGTAGATCGGTGCAAACGATTCTGTCGCGCGCGATCGTTCCGTAAGTTGATAAAGAATATCCTGCGGCTTTGTCGCGGGAGCGGGCGACTTGCCCGCCGGAGCCTTGGCGGAGGCGGCGGACCCCGGCTGAGCCGTGGCGACGTTTGCCACGGCCGCTCCTCCTTGCACACTGATCGCAATCGGCTCGCTGCGCACCGTCACATATTGTCCCTTCACCGGATCGAAATAAGAAAATGCAAGCATTGGCACCGTTTGCTTTTTCTCGTTAGGCGAAAGCACTGTCTCGAAAGTTTTTGTGCCGCTGATGCCGACCTCGTCGTCCTGTTTGAACTTGGAAGACGGCGGATATTTGTGCCAGCCACGCTCGTCTTCCACCACTGGCGCGTTGACGCGGTCGAAATTGCCGCGTCCTGCGATGGCAGTTGTGACGGTGATGGGATCGCCCACTTGCACGCTCTTGGGGTTGGCATCGGTTGTCATCGTAAAATTCCCAATCGCGCCTGAAAAACTGGGGGGCGCGTTCGGCGGCAACGGTTTTACTTCAAGCGCCACAGGTTCGCTTTTGATCTCTACCTCTCGGCGCTCACCCATTTGAGCAAACGGGTTGCTAAAGAATGGATCGGAGAATGGATCATTCAGATCGAACAGATCGAATGGCGAACGCGAGCGAGGGCGCGGCGCATTTCGTGCTCGCGGAACCAGAACTTGTGCTTTGGCTTTCACCGGCCCGACCTCAAATTTTCCTGCGCGCGCCGCAGCGATCGCAGTCTTATATGCGACCACGTCGTAAGGTCTGCCATTGATGGTTTCTGAATTTTGTCCGGATTCCTGTAATTTCTGCGCAGTGAATCCTTGTCCGGTGATTTCAGGTGGCTCGATCAGTCTTGGCCGCACGCGTGGGTCGAATCCCATCCGGATCTGAACAGGGACGACCTCGCCCACATAGGCAGTTTTCTTTGGCACAACCAATTCGGCAAAAACCAGATCGCTTGCTCGGACTGACTGGCTCTGCGTGCCACGACTCGGCCTCGTACCGGACGAACCACCAGGCGAGTCCGCGACGTTTAATGTCAGCTCCGGCGTCCTGAGTAAACTGCCGCCGGCGCGAACTGTTTGCGGCGGGATCGTGAACCGTCCAGCCCTCAGTGGGAGGATCGTGTAATTGTATGTTACGCTCGACCTAGTACTGAAATTGTGTATCTCGAATTGTCGCGATTGCCCGGTGCTGTGAATTTCCAACCCGTCGATTGAAATCTCTTCCGGAGGCGTCGCATCGCCGGGGCCGGTTACTTTGATTTGCAGCTCAACCGTTTCGCCGACAGCAGTCTCCGAGTTGCTCAGCACCGCCGTGACGGTAGGCGAATCGGCAAATGCGAAATCGGCCGCGAGAATTCCAGCCGTGATTCCAATCAAGAATGCGCGTCCCATTTTCAATCAAGCATCAACCACCCAACCCCAAACTTCAGCTACCAGTCGTTATAGACATGGCGCTTTACTCGGCGTTCATCAAGTCGAACTCGTGCCTCTTCGTCCTTCATCGATTCAAGGAGCGCGAGAGCCTGGCGCTCGCTCATTTGGCCCTCTTTTTCCAACTCGGCCTCGGCAATCTGTTCGTTCTTGTCTGGCGGCTTCTGCGATTTGTTTTCCTCCGCGCCTTTCACTTCCCCGGCGAATTTTTTCTGCGGCGATTCCGCGGGCGTAGCTGATGGTTCTTCTCCTTCGCCTTCACCTTCTCCCGGCGAGGGTGATGGCATTTCATTTTCACCTTCTCCCGGCGAGGGCGATGGCATCTCATTTTCACCTTCACCTGGGCTCGGTGATTCTTCAGCTTGCCGTTCCCCTGGTGACGGTGAAGGCTGGTTCGGCTGCTGATTTTCCGCGCCTGGCGACGGCGATGGAGACGGGCTCTCGCCCGGTTGTTGCTGCTGTTTCTTTTGTGGCTGGTTCTTCGCCTGCGCTTGCTCGTTTTGCTTTTGTTCCTTGTCGTTAGCCGATCCGTTTTGCGATTGCTGCTGCTGTTGGTTCTGCTGATTTCGCTGCTGGTTCTGTTGCTGTTGTTGCTGCTGCGGCTGTTGGTCTTTCTGTTGCTGTTGATTCTGCTGCGACTGTTTTTGCTGCTGCTGGTCCTGATTTTGCTGTTGCTGCTGCTGATCTTGCTTGTTCTGTTGTTGGTTCTGTTTGTTCTTTTGCGGCGGAGTAGGGGAAGGAGAGGGCTGTTGTTGGGATTGCTTGTTCTTTAACTCCTCGATCTTCTTTTTGACGTACTCGTAGTTATCTTTGGCGTCCTTATCTTGCGGATCGAGCTTGAGCGTTTGCTCATAATGTTCCAGCGCGTTTGTCCAGTCGCTAAGCTTTTTATCGTCTTTTTTTTCCATCTCGCCACGTTGATAGAGCGTGTTACCGAGGTTGTAATGACCCTTGCTCTGTAAACCGGTATCTCGCGTAAGCAGGGCCTGACTAAACGATTCCAGCGCCCTGTTGTAATCCTTTAGTTTGTAAGCCGCTGCACCCGAATCGAACTGGAGCTTGTCCTCGGCGCGCGACTCCGGATGCGATTTCAGCGTCTGCTGAAACTGGCCATAGGCATCTTCGAATTTCCCGTCGCGATACGCGTCAATTCCCGGCGCCGCGCCAAGCGCAAATGAAGAAAGGAACATTAAGAGGGCGGCGGTCGCGCCCGCAGTTCTGGCAGCCGCAGGGACGTAGTTTCTTTCGCGCATGCGTCGCCGTTCGGGAATGAGGATCGACAACGCGAGAGCGATCAACGCTGCTCCCAGCGGCCATTCGTAGCGCTCAATTGGACGGCGGGATAAACGCACGTCCATTTCGGCAGCCTGCATTTTTGCCAATCCTTCACTTTGAACTTGCTGCATCGTGCGGGGCCCACTTTCCAAATGAATATAAAACCCACCTGTGGCTTGTGCGATTTCACGCAAACGTTTGTCGTCCAGCTTTGATTTCACGACTTGGCCAGATGAGTCCTTTACAAAAGCGGTTTGGCCATCGTCGCCCGTGATGGGAATTAGCGAGCCTTGCGGTGTGCCGACGCCCACGGTGAAAATTCGCACGCCTGCGTCGGCAGCATCTTTGGCCATCTTTACCGCATCACCGCTTAACTCCTCGCCGTCGGTAAAGATGATGAGTGCTCGATTGCCCGTTGCGCTTTTGCCGAAGCTCTGCGTGGCAAGTGTGATGGCGCTGGAGATATTGGTTCCGCCTTCGGGAATCGTCTTCGTGTCCATATCGTTGATGGCCTCAACTACGGCATCGTAATCAATCGTAAGTGGCGCCTGCAAAAAAGCGCGCCCGGCAAAAGCGATCAAACCAACACGATCGCCTTGGAGTTCATTGATCAAATCCTGCACGGCAAGCTTGACCCGGTCGAGGCGGTTCGGTTGGACGTCGTTCGAAAGCATGCTGCGCGATGTATCCACGGCGATCAGCAAATCGAGGCCTTTACGCTTTACATCCTCAAAAGTGTAACCCCAGCGCAGTTGGGCGAGACTGACGACGGCCAGAGAAAGTCCGAGCATCTGGAGCGCAAACTTTACGATGCGCCGCGGCCGATTCACGGTTCCGGCAAGCTGCGGGAGCAAACGCGCTGAAACAAATTCCTGTAGTCGTCTCAGCCCCCGACGCTCCGCACGAACGAAGAGCGCAATCAGGAGTGGGATCAGTAACAATCCCCAAAGCCATTCTGGTGCGCCAAAGCTCATAGGATTGTCAATTGCCAATTACTAATTGCCTAACAGATCGACAATTCGATGTTGAGCGTCGGGCGTTGGAAGTTGGGCGTTTTCTTCTCACGGTAATTTTTTCCACACGGTCTGAGACAAAAGTAGTTGTGCAACCAACAGCCCGCATCCGCCCATGAGGCAGAGCGGAAATAAGTCGCGGTATTGCTGATATTTCTTCACGCTCACCGTAGATTTCTCCAGCTTGTCGATGTCGTCATAAATCTGTTCGAGCGATTTTGTGTCAGTCGCACGGAAAAATTTTCCATCTGCAATTTTGGCGACTTCTTTCAGACCGGACTCGTTAAATTCCACGCGCTGGTTTTCGTAGAGAATGTTACCCAGCGCATCGGTTAAGGGGCCTCGGTTAGTGAAGATCGGCGCTGG
This sequence comes from Candidatus Udaeobacter sp., assembly GCA_035255865.1. Taxonomy (GTDB): domain Bacteria; phylum Verrucomicrobiota; class Verrucomicrobiia; order Chthoniobacterales; family UBA10450; genus Udaeobacter. Next base: position 12,453 of record DATEZD010000205.1, on the reverse strand, counting down.
CGCAATTCCGTTGATGCCGGCGCCAATGGCGTAGAAGTGAATCTTTAATGCTTTCACTGCCTCAGCAGCAGTGTTTGGCGGAATTTTTCCGGCGTTATTTTCGCCATCGGTCAAGAGAACGAGCACGCGACTTTTTGAACGTTTATCATTTAGGCGATTAGCTGCTGCTGCCATGGCCGATCCAATCGCAGTACCGTCTTCGACTAGTCCTATGCGCACCCGATCCAGGTTTTGCAAAAGCCAATCATGATCCAGCGTCATCGGGCTGACGACATATGGACGACCGGCAAATGCAATAATGCCGATTCGATCGTTCGGTCGTTCGTCGATAAACTTGCGTGTGACTTCGCGGATTGCATCCACTCGCGTCGCTTCCTGTCCGCCGATCGTGAAATCCTTCGTCAGCATCGAGCCGGAGACATCGAGCACGAGCATGATGTCGATCCCGCTCGCCTCGATCTGAGTGAGGCTCTTGCCCAGCTGAGGACGCGCAAGCGCAACTAAGAAGATCGCGAGCGACGCCAGCAGCAGTGTCCGCAAAATTTTCCCCGCGCGTGCGGCGCTTCGTTTTCCGATCGCCGAAAGGGTTGCTGTGGATGAATAAGTCAGCGCCGCAGTCGGCCCACGTTTTCCACGCAAATACGCCAGCAACGGGATCGCCAGCAGCAACAGGAGCAGCCACGGGCGCGCGAACGTCAAGGCGCTATTTGCTGGCCACCAATCAACCAACTTAGTCATGTCGAGCGAAGTCGAGACATCTCTGGCTCAGCCGTCGCTAGCTCGCCTCCTTTCACAAAACGGATCGCTTCTCCCAGTAACAATTCGCTGTCCGACGTTGTCGCTTCGTATCGCGCGAACTTAATCAGATCGCACCGGTTCAAGAAGTCCTCCAGTAACGATCTTTCCTCGGTGGAGAACGGCGAGGCTTTTGCGAGTGCGGTCAAAAATTCGATCGAAGTTTGTCGCGTTGCGGGCAACCCATATTGCTGCGTCACATATTTTCGCAAAATATCGGATACACGAATGCTAAACTGATACGGACTCATCTTTTCAATTTCGCAGCCAATTCGTTCGAGTTCTTCGAGCGCGATGTCGCGCGGCAACTTTGGAGGCGGGGGCGGTTTGCGGCGCTTCGCGAACAACCACACCACCAGGCCGAGAAGCGAGAGCGCCACAAATACGATCGCAAAAACTAGCCAGGAAGGAATCAGTGAATAATCCAGTGCCGGCGCGATATCGTGGAATTCTTCGGCGAGCAGAATCACCGCAGGAGTAATGGAGTAGTGGAGTGATGGAGTGTTGCAAGAGGCATTCATTTCATTACTCCAGCACTCCATCGCTCCATTACTCACGTCACCGTTCATCGAACGCCAAGGCGGCGTTCGCGTTGTTTGAAAAACGAGCGCAGCGGTGGCAAATAATCTTTTCCAGTCTGCAACGTGATCGCGTCGATATTGTTCCGCCGCAGCGTGCGGGAAAGTTCTGTATCGCGCCCACGGACAAGGTCCATAAATAGCGCGCGCGTTTTGCGATCGGCTGTATTGATCTCGATCTGTTCCCCGGTCTCGGCGTCCTCCAATGTAATCATGCCGATGTTCGGCAACACGCTTTCTCGTTCGTCGCGAATGTGGACGGCTATAAAATCGTGTCGCCGCCCGCTTACCGCCAGCGCTCGCGAGAAATCAGTCGCCTGAAAATCCGAGATGAAGAAAACTACCGCCCGCCGTGTCACGATCTTATTGAGGTAATCAAGCGCGAGCGCGGGCTGCGTCCCGCGCCCCCGCGGTTGGAAAAACAGAATCTCGCGGATGAGCCGAAGCGTATGAGACCGGCCTTTTTTTGGTGGAATAAAAAGTTCGACGCGATCGGTGAAAAGGATGAGGCCGACCTTGTCATTGTTCCGGATCGCACTGAATGCGAGCAAACAAGCCACCTCTGCCGCCAGTTCGCGTTTGGATTGTGTGGTGCTTCCAAAATTCCCGGAGGCGCTGACATCCACAACCAGTATCACCGTTAGCTCGCGTTCCTCGGTAAATTTTTTTATGAACGCGGTTCCCATGCGCGCTGTGACATTCCAATCAATGGAGCGAATCTCATCGCCCGGTTGATATTCGCGCACGTCTTCAAAGTTCATCCCGCGTCCTTTGAAAACGCTGTGATAGTCGCCGGCGAACGCGGTCTCGACCAGGCCGCGTGTCTTGATCTCGAGTGTCCTGATTTTTTTGAGAATCTCGGTCGTGGTCGTTGCACGCTCGTCATCCCGAGCAGAGCGAAGTGGAGTCGAGGGATCCCGTGGCATTACCGAGAACCTCCGACTGGTCGCAACGCGTACATCTCCGTAAACAGATCGCGCCATTCTGGATTTCTCCGAGCGATGAGCGTTTCCTTTTTTGCGCGGCTCCAGCGTTTGAGTTGCTTTTCTCGCGCTATCGCGCTGGCCGGATCGGAGTACGCTTCGAAGTAAATTAGCTTGTGCGCATTGTATTGCCTCGCAAACGCACTTCCGCGTCCAAGCGAGTGTTCGCTGGCGCGTCGCTCGAGGCTGTTCGTGACACCAATATACAAAACAGTGTCACGATCTGCGTTCGTCAAAATGTAAACCAAGTAATTTTGATGTTGCATTGGTAAGTCTTGGGTGACGCCACGGGATTCCTCGACTTCGCTCGGAATGACACGAAAACGGTCAGGGAACAGGCAGGCCGGCAAAAATCCGCTCAATGATGGTCTCGCTGGTGACCGCTTCCGCCTCGGCTTCGTAGCTAACGATGATCCGATGTCGCAACACGTCGGGGCCGATGCTTTTTACGTCCTGGGGCGTGACATACCCGCGCCCGTTCAGAAACGCATGGGCCCGCGCGCCGAGCGCCAGATAAATGGTTGCGCGAGGCGAAGCGCCGTAGCGAATCAGCCCTTCAAGTCGCAGGTTGTATGCGGCGGGCTCGCGCGTCGCCCACACCACATCGACAATGTAATCTTTCACGCGGTCATCGATGTAGATGTTGTTGACTACGTCACGTGCCGCGATGATTTGCTTCGGCTCGATCACGGCATCTACTCGCAAATCCGGCGCCGAAGTCGCCATCAAATCAAGAATAGTTCGCTCCTCCGATTTCTGTGGATAACCGATATTCAATTTGAACATAAAACGATCCAGCTGCGCCTCGGGCAACTGATAGGTTCCTTCCTGTTCAATCGGGTTTTGAGTCGCGAGAACGAGAAAAGGATCGGCGAGAGGGTATGTTTGTTCGCCGATCGTAACCTGTCGCTCCTGCATCGCTTCGAGCAACGCGCTCTGTACTTTCGCCGGCGCGCGGTTGATTTCGTCAGCCAGAATCAAGTTGGAAAAAATCGGACCGAGCTTTGTCGTAAACTCGCCCGTGCGCGGGTTGTAAATGAGTGTGCCGATCAAATCCGCTGGCAAAAGATCGGGCGTGAATTGCAATCTTTGAAAACCAGTCTGAATACAGGCGGCCATTGTTTTCACCGTGAGCGTCTTGGCCAACCCGGGCACGCCTTCGAGCAGGAGATGGCCATTGGCCAGCAGGCCGAGCAAAAGCCGGTCCACCAAATACTTTTGGCCCACCACAACGTGAGCGACTTGTTGGCGGAGCGCCGGAATCCATTGCCCCAGCTCCCGCACTTCCTGCGTAATTTCCTGCGTCGATTTCATACGGTCTTTGTCAGACATGTACGGTTAGGAGAATGTTCGATCAAACGTGCCGTTTCCTCCCGATGTGCCGTTTGTTTTTCTTGGCAGCGCGAACTCCACGGTCCTCGTGTCGCACGCTGGCGCGCCGCCGCAGTGTTAAGACAATCGGCAGACCGGGATATGGTTCGGCTGTACGGATTCGGGATTCAAGAAAACGACGATACGTTTCGTTTATCAGCTGCGGGTCATTCACGAATAGAACGAATTCCAGGGGTTGTAATTGTCGTTCTTTTTTTCCGCCCGCTTGCGTGGCGTAAAACAATTTGAGCCGACGGCCTTTTACCATTGGCGGCGGATTCGCTTCAAATGCCTGTCGCAGCATCCGGTTCAGGACCCCAGTTCCGATGCGCAGACGCGCGGCGCGTTGGATTGTCTCAATCGACGCAAACAACTTCTCAACATTTTCCCCAGTGAGCGCAGAGGTGATCAGCGCAGGTGCATATTCCAGGAAGAAAATCCGCGCACGACATTCCTCGATAAGTTGCCTTGCCGAATGTATTGCTCTGCGCCTGGGCCTGACCAAATCCCATTTGTTCAAGACAATGATCGCTGGTTTGTGTGCTTTTTGAATTAATCCGGCGATCCGTTTGTCCTGGGCGGTTATGCCCATCGTGAGATCAACAATGAGAACACAGACGTCAGCGCGGCGAATACTTCGCTCTGCGCGCATCACGCTGAACACCTCGACCGAACTCGAATGTTTTCCACGCCGTCGAATGCCGGCGGTGTCGATGAAAACGAATTTGCCTCCATCACGCTCGTAAAGGATATCAACCGCGTCGCGCGTGGTTCCGGGCAATTCGCTCACAATCGCGCGCTCGCGGCGCACGATGGAGTTAATGAGCGAGGATTTGCCCACGTTTGGGCGACCGACGATCGCAATCGCGATCTGACCTTCGATGTTCGATGTTTTATGTTCGGTGTTTGCAGATGAGGGGAGACGTCGTTCGATTTCGCTTAACAATTCCGAAATTCCACGGTCATGTTCTGCGCTGATCGAAAAACTTGGTTCGAAGCCTAACGAATCGAACTCTGCCGCCAGCGGTTGGTGTTTTTCATTGTCGATTTTGTTAATCACGAGCACGACTGGTTTTCGCGCTTTGCGCAGCATGCGCGCCAGTTCTTCATCGATGGGCGACAACCCTTCCTTCGCATCGACAACGAAGAGCAGAAGATCGCTGTCGTGGAGCGCTTCCTCTGCGGCGCGCCGCACTTGGTTGCTCAGTTCATCCCGCGACTGCGGGACCGCCAGCCCGCCGGTATCCCAAAGGGTCAACGGGCGCGTGCCGCGATTGCAAATTGCGGACATCCGGTCGCGTGTGATTCCGGGTTGATCATGAACAATGGCAATCTTCCGGCCAATCAGTCGATTGAACAGCGCGGACTTACCTACGTTCGGCCGCCCTACAATTGCAACATTCGGCATGTGTGGCATCGGCATCCCTGCCGATGATCCGACCGGGGCTGGATTTTCGTTGGCTCGGAAGCCAATGCCACGTCGTGCCTTCGTCCTGTGATTCACCTGAGCAGGCCGAATCTACGGTTTCGCCGGGTTGGCATGGCCCGCAGCCTGCAATTGCCGGACGCCGTCTGTGACGTAAATGATTCCGGAGACTAAAGTGAAAAAGCCGGCTGCGATCACAACATAGAGCAGGTGAAACAGTCGCAGTTGCAACATGACCCAGCCGATGGCCACCATCTGCAAAACGGTCGCCACTTTTCCGGTCCAGTTTGGTTTAACCTGCACTTTTCCAATGAGCAAATATATGACGGCTGCGCCGACGAAAAGAATGGCGTCGCGCGAGATCACGAGAACGGGAAACCATGCCGGGAATCTTCCGTAATCGGGATCAACGTCGCTCCAATTGCTGATGCTCAGCGTAATGATGCCACTGAGCAACAACCCTTTGTCCGCAATCGGGTCGAGGACGACTCCCAGCGAGCTCCTCTGGTTGTAGTGACGCGCGACGTAGCCATCCAGACCATCACTGACGGCAGCGATCAGGAAAATGGCAATTGCAGTAAAACGCATCCACTCCAGCGGCGCTCCGCGCTGAATGCTTTGGCCGTAATAGATCGCCATCGTGACAAAAGCCGGAATCATCAAAATCCGAACGACGGTGATTTTGTTTGCTGTAGTCATGGCACGCGCGTGACCCAAATAACTGTACGGCGTTTCGATGAAACGCCAATCGTTGATCGGCGTCCGCTGCGGCGGACGCCCTACAAGTGCCTGGCCCTATGAGTGTTTAAACCGGGGCGGCGTGTTTCTCGCGCTTCGGGATTTTAAATCCTTCGATCTGTTTTTTAATTTCGTTCGCGAAAGCAGCCGCGCCGCCACCGTTTACAACCCGGTGATCAAATGTGAGCGAGAGTGTAATTACCTCTGCGCTTTCGTTTTTGTTTTTGTTAGGAATCAATTCGCGGTGGGCAGTGCCGACGAAAAGCGTGCCGATCGATGGCGGTACGACAATTGGCGTGCCCGCTTTCACTCCAAATGCACCGAGACTCGTGATTACAACAGGTGCGTTCATGGCGTCAATGCGGCCGCCGCGCGTAGCAACAACGGCTTCGTCGTAAGATTTTACGAATTCTGGCCAGCTTTTTCGATTTGCATTTGTGATTATTGCAGTCGCCAGGCGATCACCTTCGAGCGCAACCGCAACGCCCAGATCAAAGTCGTCATTCTGAACAATCTGCTCGTCTTCGAGAATCAGCCGGCGAAAAGGCGCATGTCTTTCCATCGCCAGCACGACGCACCACGCGATCATTACGGAAGGGGAGGGGGCATGCTTGGACTCTTTCTTTTTCGCTGCCTCGCGGGCTTCCTGAATGGCCTCCCAGCGCGCGTCGATTTGCAGGTTGGCTGGAATAACCCGGTTGAGTTTGCGCGTGATCGTAGGCGAAAGCGCCGGCTCGATACTCGTTGCCGGGGCCGATGACCCCGGCTTTCTCAACGCGGTCTCATATGGCGGGCGGCCGCGATCATCGATCGCGGCTACAGCTGACGGTTCTTCGTCGGTGAAAAGTGTGCCGAGTTCCTGACCGATCTCGACCATGTCGCCGACTTTTGTTTTCCATTCGCCCATCACTCCGGCAAACGACGATTGGATTGGATAAACCGCTTTGTCGGTTTCCACTTCGCACAACTCGTCATCCAGCGCGACGGGGTCGCCCGTTTTTTTCAAAAGTGAAACAATTTTCGCGTTACGAATGCCTTCGCCCATGACCGGCACGGTAATGCTTTGTACGCGCCGTTCGGTGATGTCTGGTGTAGGCGGCGGCGCTGATGCCGGCCGAATAAATTCTGGTTCTGGTACCGCGCGGCCGCGGTCAACGCCCGCGGATACAACTGTGCGTTCATGTTTGGTTGCGACCGAACGGCGAATTGCAGCCATAATCCGCTCTACGTCAGGCAGCGCGGCGTACTCGTAGATCGGATTATATCCGATCATCACGTTGGCTTTGCTGACCAGAACCGGCGGACTGATCAGTTCATTCCAGAGTTCCGGCATGCTCGTAACGTGAGAAATAATCATTTGTCCCACGCTGCAGTTCTCGGTGTCCTCCTGGACAACGACTAGTCGGCGAGTTTTGTGCACTGAATCTTCGATCGCAGCCTTGTCCCACGGAACGATCGATCGCAGGTCGAGCAGCTCGACGCTGATCTCATTGTCGATTTTCGCAATTGCTTCGAGAGATTTTTCGATCGTATTTCCCCAGGCGATCACAGTTACATCGGAGCCGTTCGTGCAGTGGCGCGCACGCCCAAACGGAACGGCCCGGATTGGTGCTGTATATTCGTGTTCTGCCCAGAGCAGATGCTTTGGAATTAGGAAAATGACCGGATCCTCACCGTGCATCGCTGTCCAAAGTAATCCCGCCGCGTCTGCGGGCGTGCTGGGAATCACAACGTTCAGGCCGGGATAATGTGCGAGCGCCGATTCGTTTGCCTGGCTGTGCCACAAACTTCCGCCGGGCAAGTATGCGCCGTAAGGCGCGTAAATCACAGCAGGACACGTCCAGTTTCCGAACGATCGCCAGCGCAAATTCGAGATGTTGGTAACGAGTTGATTGAACCCGGGATAAATGAAATCGATGAATTGTAGCTCGAACACGGGGCGCTTTCCGTACGCAGCCAGGCCGCAGGCGACTCCGAGAATGGTCGATTCAGCGAGAGGCGAATTGAAGACCTGGTTCGGGAACTCGGTCGAAAGCTTCTGCGTGAGACGGAACACGCCGCCTTTTGGATCTTCGATGTCTTCCCCGAAGAGAATTCGTCGCGAATCGTCCTCCAGTCCCGCGCGCAAGGTTTTGTTCACGGTATCGCCGATCCGATATTTGCCGGGCGGCAGGATTTCCTTGTCGATCTTTGGCGGCGGTTTGGTGACGTTGGCTAGAAGCTCGTTAGGCGATGGACCCTCGGCTTTTTCGGCGTCGGCGTATTCGCGACGAATGCGCTCCTTAATTTCGTTTTCGAGCTTGGTGAATTCCTCTGCGGTAATAATGCCTTCCTCGACCAGTTGATCATTCCAACATTTAAGCGGATCGAATTTTTCCAGTCCGCTCAGTTCCTCCTCGCAGCGATAAAGTTTTTGGTCGTCAGAACTGGTGTGACTGGAGAGTCGCTCCATCTTGATCCAGAAAAAGAACGGCCCGTGGCCGGCGCGGATTTTGTCGAACGCTTCGGCTGTCGCGTCGTGGACCTGCTGAACGTTGTGTCCGTCGATTCGGCGCCAGTGGTCAGACTCGAGAACATTCAACGCTAGCGGGTTCGTCTTTCGCGTGGCCATGCTGATGCCGTAAGCGTTGTCTTCGACGAGAAAGAGCAGGGGGAGTTTTTTCTCTTTGGCGAAACAGATCGCTTCAAAAAAATCTCCCTGCCGGGTCGCAGCGTCGCCTATTGTGGTCACGACAAGATTTTTTTTGCCATCGAGCTGAATGCCCCAGGCAATGCCGCATGCGGGGAGCAACTGCGATCCGGTCGGCGTGGGCACACTCCAGATGTGCAGGTCCGCATTGCTATAATGCGACGGCATCTGGCGTCCGCCGCTCCCGGTGTTTCTCTTCGCGAAATATTCGAGGCCGAGCTGACGCGTCGTCATGCCGCGTCCGAGCACCAGTCCGCGGTCACGATAATACGAAACGATGTAATCGCCCGGTTCCATTTGGATGGAGACCGCCGCCAGCGCCTCGTGCCCCATCCCAGAAACGTGAAAATGTCCTTTGCCTTGACGAATCAGATTCTGCTCGCGCAAATCCGCATGCCGACTCTCCAGCATCGTGGTCAAGAGCCGCAGCTTATCTTCTTTGCTAAGGGCAGGCATACGGTTGACTTTACATCGCGCTTGTAGATCGACAATCCGGCGGATTTGCTTCGCATAAGAAATGTAGATGGATTCGGCAACAGCAAAATTGCAGGCGAGCAGGGGGGTGATCGAACATCACCGTGAATTTCTCCCAGTCTCTGCCTCGACGCCGATCGTCTCTCTGGGCGAGGGGAACACACCGCTGATTCATTGTCCGCAACTGAGCGAGCGGGTTGGCCGCGGCTGTGAAGTTTTCGTGAAGAACGAGGGAGTCAATCCGACCGGCTCGTTCAAGGATCGCGGCATGACCGTTGCCGTGTCCAAAGCGCTGGAGCGCGGCGCGAAGGCGATCATCTGCGCTTCAACCGGGAATACTTCCGCTTCGGCATCCGCTTATGCGGCGCGGGCGGAAATTGCGTGCGTCGTGATTCTGCCCGCGGGAAAAATTGCGACGGGGAAATTGCTGCAAGCTTTCGTTTATGGCGCGAAAATCGTCGCGATCGATGGCAATTTTGATGACGCCCTGCGAATCGTGCGTGAGCTCGGCGAAAGCGGCGATTTTGCCATTGTAAATTCCATCAATCCGGACCGAATCGCAGGACAGAAGACCGCGGCGTTTGAAATTATCGATGAACTGGGCGATGCGCCCGATTTTCATTTGCTGCCAGTCGGCAACGCGGGAAACATCACTGCCTATTGGGCGGGTTACCAGGAGTATCGCGGATGTGAAAAATCGACAAAACTACCAGCGATGATTGGTTTTCAAGCGGTTGGTGCGGCGCCAATTTTTCACGACCGAATCATCGAAAAGCCGGAAACGATCGCATCCGCAATTCGAATCGGGAATCCAGCGAGCTGGAAACAAGCGGGTGTGGCCATCTCCGAGTCAAAGGGAGCAATTGACGTTGTGAGCGACGAAGAGATTGTCGCAGCCCAGAGTCGGCTGGCTCGGGATGAAGGAATTTTTGTCGAACCTGCCAGCGCCGCAGCAATCGCCGGATTTTTCAAATGTTCCGATTCACACGGAGCGGTGTACTCATTCCAAGAAATTCCAGAGGCGAGTCGAATAGTTTGCACAGTCACAGGGCACGGCTTGAAAGACCCCGATGCGATCCTCCAGCGCATGGAAGAATTGAAACCGGTTGCGGCGACTGTGAACGACGTGCGATGCGCAATTGGACTGTAGCCGACGCTCGAAAACAATCGCGCTTCGTGTTTTCTTCAAATTAATCTTAATCTGACATGCCTCTGGTAGTTCAAAAATATGGCGGCACTTCCGTTGGGACGCCGAAGCGAATCTGCAAGGTCGCGCGCAGACTCCTTGAAACACAGCGCGAGGGCTGTCAGGTCGTGGCTGTCATCTCTGCGATGGCAGGCGCAACTGACAACCTTCTCAAACTCGCGCACGAAATATCGCCGCACCCCACAGAGCGTGAGCTCGATATTCTACTATCGACTGGCGAGCATGCCGCCACTGCTTTGACCGCTATGGCAGTGAACGCACTCGGCGGACGAGCCATTTCGCTGACCGGTGCGCAGGCCGGAATTTTAACTGACCGCAACCACGCCAGGGCGCGAATCGCGAATATTAGTCCGAAGCAAATTCACGAACTGCTATCGGACGATTACATTGTGATCGTCGCAGGATTTCAGGGGCAGACTCCAGAAGGAGAAACGACTACGCTGGGACGCGGCGGCTCGGATTTAACGGCGATCGCGCTGGCTGGCGCGTTGAATGCCGATGCGTGTCAGATTTTCACCGACGTCGATGGAGTTTTCACCTGCGATCCCCGAATTGTAAAAGAGGCGAAGAAACTCGACGAGGTCGCTTACGACGAATTGCTCGAAATGGCCAGTGGCGGCGCAAAGGTAATGCAGTCGCGCGCCGTGGAATTTGCTAAAAAGTTCGGCGTGGAATTCGAGGTGCGCTCGAGTCTCAACAAGAGCAGGGGAACAATCACGAAGGAAGAAAGCCCCAGTCTGGAAGACACAGTGATTCGCGGGATCAGCCTCGATCGTCACCAGGCGAAACTCACCATCGCAGGAGTACCCGACAAGCCGGGAATTGCGGGGCGAATCTTCTCCAACGTCGCCGCGGCGCACATCGTGGTGGACATGATCGTGCAAAATGCGTCGATCAGCGGAACGACCGATATTTCATTCACAATTCACGAGGACGAACTGGAGAACGCTCGCAAAATCCTTATGCCGCTGGTCGGCGAGATCGGTGCGAAACGCCTGAATACCTCAAGCGGAGTGGCGAAGCTGAGCGTCGTCGGTATCGGGATGCGATCGCATTCTGGAGTCGCGGCACGAATGTTCGAGTGCCTGGGCCGCGGCGAGATCAACATTCAACTGGTTTCCACTTCAGAGATCAAGATCGCGGTCGTGGTCGACGAAAAAGATGTGGACCGCGCAGCGCGCCTGATACACAGCGAGTTCGGCCTGGCTCGATTGATGTCCGCCGCCGCCGCGACGCAGCCGCTGACGTAAAGCACACTGATGCAAATCACTTAGGCGGTGTTTTAACCGGATTAACATAGAATTCCGCCACGCCCTGAATTCGCATCTTGTAACCCAAACCCGCCCACACAACTGCCGCTCCGGGATGGTCGATCGGACTCGGGCCAGCTTTGTCGTCTAGGTTTGCTTGTTTCCAGACCGTTCCATCTTCCAGTTTGATCACCGTGTGGCCCTTAAGACCGGCAAACGAACCATCGACCCGGCTCACAATCGGCTCGCGGTGGAAGAATGATTGCGTCGCAGCAACTCGCTTTTCGGTCTTTTTCTCGGTGACTTTCTCGGTGGCTTCCCGGTATCCCTGCAACCAGGCATTGAGCTTTTCCAGCTGTTCGGACGAGAGCTTATTTAAGCCTGCCGCCTTAAATTCCTCCGGAGACATCATTTCCTTAATGCTTCCGGAGAGGATCTGGTCAGCTGCCAAGGCTAGTCTCGCGGAGCCAAGAATGAAAAGCGCGGCGATCATCAGACAAGAAATCGAACCGCTGCGGTAGGTCTTCATCATATCCTCAGGTTACCGAAATTTGGCGACGCTAACACCGGCCGCAGGAACGTCAAGGTAGCGACGAGTCGAAAGCTATTCAGCGGAGGGGACTCTGAAAATGTATCCAGGCAATGGGGACCAAGCCATCAATAACATCAGACAATATATGTCATGTAAAATCGATGGGTGTTGGTGCCGATTGGGGCTTTTGGCAATCGCATCTCCTCGCGCATCAACCGATTCATTCACCGCCCGCGAATTTTTATGGCGCTGCTTCGAAATTCCAGGCTGCGACAATGTACTGTGAGCCTTCTGTTTGCCTTATAAGGTGGAGCCCGACGTGCACGTCATGCTTCTTGGAGAACTTGGCTTTGCAAACCAAGTCGGTATGCGTTCCTGAGCCCATCATATTTGCTGCAGGCTGATCTTGC
>DATEZD010000204.1:0-25900 GCA_035255865.1 Candidatus Udaeobacter sp. | reverse complement strand
ATTCCCTTGGGATTGTAAATCGCGGCATACGCGTCGCTGATCCCGACGACTTTGACGCCGCTTTTGTAGGCGAGCGACAGAGCCGCTACCGAGCCGACATTGCCGAATCCCTGCACAATGGCCGTGCATTTTTCGGGATCCATCTTCAGCATGCTCATGGCGCGCTCGATCAGGTAAACAGCGCCGCGCCCGGTTGCTTCGCGCCGGCCTTCGGTCCCGCCAATGGCGACGGGTTTGCCGGTAACGATTTCATTGACGGCGTAACCCATGTAAACGGAGTAGGTGTCCATGAACCAGGCCATGATCTGTTCATTGGTGCCCATGTCCGGGCCCATGATGTCCGTGTGCGGCCCGACGAACGGGATCATTTCCTGCATGTATCGGCGCGAGACAGCCTCCAGCTCCGTGCGCGACAATTTGCTGGGATCAACGGCAACGCCACCCTTTGCACCGCCATAGGGCAACTGGGCCAGCGCGCATTTCCAGCTCATCCACATCGCCAGCGCGGCCGTTTCGCCCATCGATAATGAAGGGGCGAACCGCGTGCCGCCCTTCGTCGGGCCGAGCGCGATGTGATGTTGGACGCGATAACCCTGGAGAGCTTTCGTGCTTCCGTCGTCCATGTGCACCGGTAACGTTACGGCGACCGCGCGCTTCGGGTACGTCGCCCACTCCCGGTCGCCCTTGTCGATGTTCAGATAATCGGCAATGACACGAAACTGCTCGCACGCCATCTGAAAAACTTCGTCATCGTAAATCGTCGCGGATGAATTTGGTGAAACCTGAGCGTCCATTGGAAGTTGCTATTTGCGCTGGTGAAGTGACGCCGTCAAATCGAAAACTTTGGAGTGTTCCGACATGTCGCCGCTGTCGAAGTTACCGCCGGAACTTTCTGACCTCAGTGATCTCTGCTCGCCACGCCATAGCAGAGCGATGGCGGGCGGTAAAGCAAACTGCGAATACCGGCTCGGACTATTTGCCGATGAGAATAAGGACGCCAGCGGCGAGTGCTACGATGTAGAGAAGAAAGATGGCCGGGCCGAGATTCAGGCCGAACCCTAACAGACCATCGACGATCAAATAGACCGCGAGCAAAAGCATGCCGATGTTTTTAGTGATTTTCATGACACCGATCCTTTTGGGGATCCGAACAGAAGACAACAAAGAAAACAAAGAAGAAGTAATGGATAATCTCTGTTAACTTCGTTTCCTTCTGTTAATGACAGCTCTTCTCATCGAGGCTCGAGAAGAAATTTGGCCGCTCAAACAACCGTTCCGGATTTCCCGCGGCAGTCGTACGGAAGCGCAAGTCGTCGTCGTGACCGTGAGCGATGGCAAGCACACCGGACACGGCGAAGGCGTTCCGATCAAGCGTTACAATCAGAACATCGCTTCGGTGTTGGCAGACATTGAGTCGTTCAAAAGCGTGCACGATTTGGATCGATTTAAACTGCCACAGTTGCTGCCGCCGGGCGCAGCACGGAATGCATTGGATTGCGCGCTGTGGGACTTGGAAGCGAAACGCTCCGGCAAACGCGTTTGGGAATTGGCGGACATCCCGATCATCCCCGAAGTCGAAACATCATTCACGATCAGTCTCGATTCGCCGGAGAAAATGGCTGCCTCCGCGAAAGGAAATTCGAATCGTCCAATTCTAAAACTGAAACTTGGAGGTGATGAGCTCGACCTCCAGCGCGTTGAAGCAGTACATGAGGCCGCGCCGATGTCGCGTCTGCTCATCGACGCCAACGAATCGTGGTCGCCTAACCATTACCAGAAAATTATTCCGGCTCTGAAAAAACTAGGCGTCGAATTGGTCGAGCAACCGTTTCCTGCGGACGCGGATGAATTTCTGGAACGTCTCGATCATCCTGTGCCGGTCTGCGCAGACGAAAGTTGCCACACCACTGTTGATCTTCCGAGCCTGAAGAATCGCTACGAAGTGATCAACGTAAAGCTCGATAAAACCGGCGGACTAACCGAAGCGCTCGGCTTGTGTCAGCGCGCGCGCGAAACCGAATTCAAATTACTGATCGGCTGCATGGTCGGGACTTCTTTGAGCATGGCTCCCGCTCGCCTCTTAGCGAGCGCCGCGGAGTGGGTCGATCTCGACGGCCCGCTACTTCTCGCCCGCGACTGCGATCACGCATTGCCGTACAAGAATGGAAGAATTGGAATTCCTCCGCGCGAATTATGGGGTTAGCGGGGTTCTTGTTTATTTCTGATTGTAGGATGTCACTCGAAGGACGCGAAGCGTCACCGGTTTGCCGTCGCGGTGAATAGTCCTTTTTTCAATGTTGAACTCGATGATGGCTACTGTCATAAGCGTCCCGCTTCCGTTTTCCTGATACTCAATCTTGTAATGATTACCTTTTGACTCGAGCACCCGGTACCGCATGAATCCCTCGGTATCAGGCACCGGACGCCTTAGCCATTCGCCGTCCTGCTGCACTTCATCCTTGTTGAATTGGTTCCCATTTTTCTCGGCCGCATCCAGATTGATTTCTGTCGCCACCGGACTTTCCGGATCTGAGATCCAGGAACTAATCATATTGAAAACTTTCGGATGAATCTTAGGCGGGGGCGTTTGCGTTGCAGGCGTCGTAACGGGCGCCGCATCGGGCGTCGGAGCCTTGTCGCCGCGGAGAGGGTGAAGCGACTGAACAATCTTCGTGAACTCTGCGACCGTGATTCCAGTCGCGGAAAATCCGTGATATCTGCCGAGGACAGGATGGCTATCGGGGCCTTTGGCTAGTTCCCCGTTCATGTTCGCGTCGCTCACCCAATTCGCGATGATCTCAATCTTGCGGCCCTCTTTTCCTTTTGGCCGATAGATCAGATACATCGGCCCGAAAGGCGACTTGATTTCAGTCTCTTCCGTATTCTGCTCGTCCGGCATGATGTTGCGGTCGCCGATGCCTTCGCGTGCCGACTCAATGGAGAATGTCGCGTTCCATCCATTTCCATATTCCACTGAGTAAAGTGGCAACGGATGATTCATGTCATCGGATCCTTCATGCAGTTCGTCGTAGGTGATCTCGACTTTCCTTAACTGGAAACCTTGAGGCAAATGCGAAGGAACAAAGCAAGTGATCTCCAGATTCTTCAGATCATCCAGGGTCGCAGCCGAAGAACGGAAGCCCGTGAACGGGAATAGAAATGCGCCCAGAACGAACCAGGACGCCGTGCGTCTAATGCGATTGCGGTTCATCACTCTTCCAATTTTACCGGCTCAATTAGTTTGTCGAGAATTGAACGCGCTATGGGACCGTGGGAAAAGCTGTCAGCGTGGCACGCGTTTAGCGCCAAAGGCGCTGTGTTTCATTCTAGTCTGGGCCATAACACCGCCCTAGGTATTCAAATCGCCCCGTCACGAAACGCTGAAAGTGCGTTTCAATGGCATCCGAAATGAATTGCGCTTCAGCGCTGCCGTCTCGGGAACCATAAACTTTTGGGGTTGCCCCAAGCTTGCGGCGAATGCCGCGCCTTTGGCGCTAAACAGACCTCCCAGCTTCCCCTTAGCCGCCATCGGACCTGCTTTCTCCCGCCGGCGGGGTTGATTCCGCCACAGAATGTTGATTATCGCTCGAAGCGGTTTTCGCGCCCGCATCGGCAACTCTCTTGGCGGCCCACCTGGCCTTCATCGCGGCTGCGAGTTGCGCGCGACGTTCCGGTGAAAGATTCAACTTTCTCTTCGCTTTCTTGACGGGTGGCTTCTTCGCCTCGGTCGTTCGCGCTGGAGACTTGGCAGCGGGGCGAACGGCGGTAGCGCGGGCGGCCGATTTCCTCGCGGCTTTCATTGCCTTTGCTGCCTCCGCCGCCTGCAGTTTTTGTTTTAGCTTGGCCAGTTTTTGCGGGCCTTCTCGCAGACGCTTTTCAAGTCGTTGGATCTTTTTCTTTAAATTCTTCAGCTTCATGATGTGTCCTCCCGCTCGCCACGAAGGCGAATTGACGATGCATTTAGAGTTAAGGACAAAATCTGGCTGATGTCACGCTCGTATTGAAGAAAATAAATTGATTAGTAAACGACGGCGTCTGGGAGACGGTATCTTTAGGTAAGGGCAGTCAAAAGCTCGCTTAATTCTATTCTGACAATGCTCGAAGCCGTATCGCTAACGCCATAAGGCAGGATGAGTTGCCCGTTATGGACGAGTGCCCCACAGGAATAAACGACATTAGGAACGTAGCCTTCCCTTTCGTTCCCTTCCGGTCTTAGGAGCGGCTCTTTCAGCTGGCCAATGATCCTTGCAGGGTCGTGCAAATCGAGCAAGGTCGCTCCAATACAGTATTTTCGCATTGGACCGACCCCGTGAGTAAGAACTAACCAGCCAGCTTCGGTTTCAATTGGTGAGCCACAGTTACCGAGCTTCACGAACTCCCAGGGCTGTTGGGGCTCTTGCAGTAGTAGTGGGTCGCTCCAAAAATACAGGCTATCCGAGAACATCAGGTAAAGGTTCTCATCATCCTGTCGTGAAAGCATCACATAGCGTCCATCGATTCGACGAGGGAAAAGGGCCATGCCTTTGTTTTGAACCGCATGCCCGTTAAGAGTCAGGACATTGAAGTTAAGGAAGTCCACGGTCTCGATTAACTGAGGTAGAATGACTCGACCATTATACGCCGTGTAAGTCGCGCAGTAGATAACGCTCCCATCGTCTTCGACAAATCGAACGAAGCGAGCGTCCTCAATGCCGTTGCTCTCGTTACGCGAAACGGGAAAGATGATGCGTTCCGACATTTCCGAAGAAGGAGCGAAATGAATTTCGTAGTTGGATTCTGCCAGCCAGTGCATGCACTCCAAATTTCGCGGCACGTCGCGCGTGGGTGCAGAAGCTTCGTTGGACGCTGCTTGCTGGATGGATTTATCCAACTCATTAAGAAGGAAGGTCTTACCTAATCGTCCCATGACCGAGGCGGTCCAGTCATTCTCGAGGCCCATCTCACTTAGTTTGTCCAGGAAGGCGCGTTTATGGTAGGTGGGATTGGGATTAAGCTCCGGCAGTGTTACAAAAGGCGTCGTCTTGTCGATCACTATTGAATGATCACTATGGATAACTCCGGTCCGAAACTGGATCGACGAGACATGTCCTTCACCGGTCGAGCGCAGGCTCAAGATAAAACGAAGGTCGCCCTGACCCAGACCAGTCTGGTCAGGATGCGGCACAATGGAGGGGTTGAACAAGGCTGCCGATTCGAGTGCATACTCACCGGAGAAGAGCGCGCCGATAAATAGCTTGCGTCCCTCGGAAATCGTTTCGCTGTCCCCGATGTGCCCGCGCACCTTCTCGAAATTTCGACGCCAACTCTTATCAAGACCGATATGTCTGTCGCTAAAATCGGCCCTGACTAACGAAAGCTGTTTTTCGATTTCCTGCTCGCTTAGCGCGAGAGCGCGCGTGATGATATGCTCGACACGCGTGGGATTGATCGGGATGAACGGACGCACCACCACGCGTTTGTTGTCCGGCCTAAGAAGGACGCCCGTTGGAAGAAGTTTCATCCAATTTTGTGACTCGGGATCTTTACGTCAGGCGCGGTTTCCGCCTGCGTCATCTCCGCGAGGGATAAGTAAAACGCAAGACTTGATTCTGCTCCCTGATTCTGGCTCACGCGATCCTGATGCAAAGCGTCACGACATCCTCCCGTGCTGGAATCGTAGAGCGATTCTCCGAGGTCGTTCCGGCCAAGGAACCACTCGAAACAGCGTCGCGATGCGCGCTTCCAGTATTCGTCATGCGTTAGAGCAAAAGCCTCGAGGCAGGCCGCGATGGTTGCATAGGCCTCCACCGGCTGTTGATCGAAGCGGGCGCGTTCGCCGCCGCGCTTCCAAAAACCGTTGGAGCCAATCGGCGCGAAATGTCCGGCTTTCGCTCTTTGCGTTTCCACCAGCCAGCGCAGCGATTGCAAACCTGCCTGGAATACGTCGCCACGCGAAGTCCAATGACCGCTCAGGATCATCGCATGCGAAAGCCTTGCGTTGTCGTAGGTGGCGACGGGCTCGAACCATTCCCATTCCTTGGAGCTGTTAGCTTGAAACAACTCGAGCAGTCGGGTGGTGAGCAGATCACGCAACTGATTCACCATCCGGTCTCCGGAGAAGCTGCGCAGGTATTCCTGCATTGCGAGCAGGACGAAGGCCCAGGCGCGCGGAGAAGTGAACTGCTCTACAACTGGCAAACCGCGCTGGAATAAGAGGGCGCAAAGATTCCGATAACCCTCATTTCTTGATCGCCCAAGTGCCATTCCCACAGCCCAAAGCGCTCGCGCGTGACTGTCCTCAGAACCAACCTCTTCCAGCCATTCCCGCCTATGACTCATAAAATTCCGAAAGCGCTTCGTTTCCTGATCGAATGCATCCCATAAGAACGAGAGATAAGTGCTGGCCAGGCGCTCAACGTCCCGTTGCGCCACACGAGTGGTCATCTCCGGAAGCAGCAGAGTCAAAATAAAGGCGCGTGCATTGTCATCGGTGCAATACCCTTCCCGGAAATTCGGCACATTGAAAATAGCGTGCTGGAAAATTCCGGTGTTATCGGTCATCCGAAAAAGGTGATCGAGTTTTAGCGGCGGAAATTCATAGGGACGATTTTCCAGAGTGCGAACGGCAAAGGCTTTGCGCGGCGGAACAGTTAAACGCACACGCGCGCGCTGAAAGCTTTCCATGTAACGACCGGCTACTACCGGCCAGATCATTTCGCGTCCGAGTTTCCATGCACGCTTTCGCATTCCCGCCATTAGTGCAGGATTGGACAGAAATCGACTTACTGCTTCGGCAATCGCATTACTGTCGCGAAAGGGCACAAGAATGCCGCGTTCCTGCGCGAGTAACTCCTGCGCGTAGAGATAAGGAGTGGAAATCACCGCCTTACCTGCGCCGAAAGCATAAGCCAGGGTGCCGGAAGTGATTTGCGCTTCGTTAAGATACGGAGTGACATAAATGTCGGCCGCGCCGATGAAGTCGGTTAGTTCCTCCAGCGTCACGAAGCGATTATAGAAAATAACATTGGCGGCCACGCCTCGATCTTCAGCCAGACGCTCAAGCTTTAACCGATACGACTCGCCCTCCCGCGAAAGAAGATTGGGATGTGTCGCGCCAAGGACAATGTAAACGACATTCGGGTGCTCCTTGAGAATTTCCGGTAACACCTCAATTACATACTCGATCCCTTTGTTAGGCGACAGAAGTCCAAATGTAAGCAGCATCGTCTTACCCTCCACGCCGAACTGATCCTTGTGGAAGGTCGGGTCGATGAACTGCACGTCAGGTACGCCGTGCGGGATAAGATCGATCTTCTCGGACGAAACGCCATAGACTTCCTTCAATAACTCTCGCCCACGTTCAGCCATCACGATAAAACGATTCGAGAGCGCATTGAGCTGCTCCATGACGAATCTTTGCGACTCGTTAGGTTCACGCAGCACAGTGTGCAGCGTTGTCACTACCGGCATGTGCACGTCGCGTAGCAAAGCCAGCAAGTGACTTCCGGCCGGCCCGCCGTAGATCCCAAACTCGTGTTGGACCGAGACGACCTCGACGTTGTTAATGTTTAAGAAATCCGCCGCGCGGCGGTATGAGTCGATCTCCTTTTCATCGATCTCAAAACGGATACGCGTCGAATAGTCGTAGCCTTCAGGGCGATCGTTAACCGCTCCCACGATGCATTCGCATTTCGGGTACTCGGCTGCGACCGCCTCACAAATGTCGGTCGTAAACGTCGCTATGCCACATTGCCTGGGCATATAATCTCCCAGGAAGGCGACGCGGTTGATCGTGGTCATTAGGCAGCCTGAATTAGTATCTTTTCAACAAATGTCAGCCTTTCTCCATCGAGGATCCCGGGACTAACAAAACCACGCTGCCGCTCTCGATGACTTGTCGCGCCTACCCTCGCGTGAAGGCGGATCAACTCGCGACTTTGCTTCGTAAATCCCGCACCCGCGCCTCGGTGGACTCAATTGCTTCCTGCGGGACTCGGCGCAAACCTCCCGCCAAGCCGAGCTTTGACAAAATCCAAATCAGCCATTTCGTCGGATCCCACTGCCACGGCTTCACGCCGTTACGATAGTCGTGCTGAAATTGATGGTGGTAATTGTGATAGCCTTCGCCAAACGTAAAGAGTGCCAGGAAAAACGAGTCGCGTGCACTGCATCGCGTCGAATACGGCTGACGCCCGATGGTATGGCAGGCCGAGTTAATCAGGAATGTGCCATGTTGAAGCACGACGACTTTTGCGACGCCACCAATTAGAAAACCGCCGAGCGCGCCAAGCCACCCATCCCAGAGAAAACCAGCCAGCGTTGGCAAAGCAAAGCCCACCAGCACCGCGAGCAAATGAATGTGTCGATGTTGCCACATGACCAGCGGATCTTTCTTTAGATCGGCAACATTATCGAACGGCGGTTGTGGCAAAAGCTTGAACAACAGCCAGCCGATGTGGGCGTGGAAAAAACCTTTGGTGATGTCGTACGGGTCTTCGTCGTGATCCACATGTTTATGATGGCGGCGGTGTTCGCTGGCCCACATGAGGACAGAATTCTCAAACGCCGCAGCGCCGAAAATGAGAGTAAACAAACGCACCGGCAATTTCGCCCGGAAAGTCATGTGTGAAAACAGACGGTGATAACCTAGCGTGACGCTGAAGCCGGTCGCAGCCAATAACACCGCGAACAGGGCGACGTAAAACCAATCAACACCGAAATACCAAAGGTAAAGCGGCACTGCCGTGACCGTGAGAACAAATGTGCCGATCAGGAACGAGCTGGTCGTCCAATTGATGCGGCTAACTGGAATACGGAAAATCAAGGACGCGAATTTGGGTAGGATCACCAGCTCACTGATATCGGCCAAGAATGACGTCCTTCTTTGTCCAGGTATGAACGCTGCCGCAATGGGCGCAGGTGAACTTTTGTGTTTTCATTTTGGCGGTGAGCCAACGCTTTTCTTCGATTGTCCGTCCCGTGTCGGTAAGCTTTGACGTGGACGGACAACGCACGAGCAAGCTTTTGATGTTGGGACCGGTTTTTGGTTTCGGCCGTCGCGGGGGATCGAAAAGGAACCTTGTTGCCATGTTAGAGTCGATAAACGATGCGAGCTTTGGCGGTGTCGTAGGGCGACATCTCCATTCTCACTCGATCACCAATTGTCAGGCGAATGAATCGCTTGCGCATCTTTCCGGAGATGTGCGCCAGAACAAGATGCTCGTTCGCAAGCGCGACGCGAAACATGGTCCCGGGAAGCACCATCGTGATGGTGCCCTCCAGTTCGATGGCTTTTTCAGAATTCATTCCGTGGCTTTGGAAAATTCAACATAAGTCAACAAAGGGAACAAGGGAACAAAGTCTTCGTTATCTTCGTTTCCTTCTGTTAAAATTGCTGTTCTGAACTGTAGGGGATGCTGCTAGCATCCCATCTTTGTTCGGGACCCAGACTGCGTCCCCTACAGACAAACCGCTCTATCGGCGAAAGCCCGCGAACGAACGCTTCTCGCCCTGAGGACGCGGACCACGCTCCTCGCGCGGACGCGCTTCGTTAACAGTTAACGCGCGGCCATTAAGTTCGTGGCCGTTGAGCGCGCTCATCGCGGCGTTAGCTTGTGCACCATCGTTCATCGTGACGAACGCAAACCCGCGTGATTTGTTGGTGAACCGGTCCATCATCAGATGGACTTCGTTGACGGTGCCGTGTGGTTCGAACAGACCCTGAAGATCGTTCTCGGTGGTCTCAAAAGTGAGATTACCTACGTATATTTTCATTGTGTTTTGAATTTTGGAAAAACTACCGACCTACAGAGCCGTTCCCGTGAATCGGGTTTCAAACCACCAATGAGCGACGCCCACCTGACGATCTACCGTGCAGTGAAGTTAAACAGAGTAATCCAATAACCGCGCACTATGGCACGGATTGGGCGAAACACAAATCATTTCACAGTGCTTGTTCCTCGTTGCCGATTTCCTTAACGCTGTCCGCGGATTCGGTAGCTAGCCAAAAGGATTCAGCGGCCGTTGTCCCAGTGGCGCCGGTAAACACCTGAAAAGCTCGTCGCGTATGGGCTGTGACTAAGAAGAGCTCGCTTGCGGGCCGCGGCACGAAACTCCCGAAAAAGCGCAGCACGACGTTTTGGAGTTCTATGTTGGGCGTAATAAAGCGCGCAGTTCTGAGTCAATGTTGGTTCCATATTTAATTCTCCGTTTATTCGCGCTGGCGGCGGGTTAACACTGGCGCTGATGTCTGAGCAATTTGTATCGAGACGCGTGATATAAGCATCCACTAACGCTACGAAATTTATTTCTGAGAATGCGATGTCGCCGGACAAATCTATGAGCAATCGGTCAAGTTCATGTCTATGAGCAGCGATAGCATTCATCATGCTGTTTTGTGCGCAGAGAGAAGGGGCCGCACACCTGCGCGATCGATTGACGCTGCGCTATTAACCCGACGATACAGCCGCAACCGCGATTGCCTAATGATTAAATGAATTCTTTTTTTGTGGCACTGATGGCGCCTTCTACATTGTAATTTCCACTTCGTCCTTTCTTCCATTCCTCAGCATTGTTCGCAGCGAGAGTTGATTGTCGATCTTTAAGGGGCTCTTTCGGCGAGGTGCCGAAAGCAATAAACATTGGATTCAGCCCGTGCATTAGCACCTTCATTCATCAAGCAAGAACTTCCGCGTTTCTCGAACGACCAACGCTTCGTCTACTATGAACACGTAGTGGCAGGTGTTATGCACTTCGATGACTCGCGAGTTCTTCACACCTGAGCGGAAGCGCTGGATTGCGCCTTCTATCCACTCGGCGAGCGACTCGATGTTCCGATTGAATTCCTCTCGTTTCGCAGGATCCAGATCCCAGTAGTAAGGCAAACGGTACTGAGCTGTGATTTTATTGAAAATGCCGAGCGCGGGAGCCTGGATACGGTCGTAATCAGCGGGCTGTAAGCCGGCATATATTTTGCTGGAAATTTCAGGAGGCGTAATCGCTCCAATAACTCTGCCGGAGGGGTCTGTCCGGATCATGTTACATATCGCTGCGAGAGGCTTTCGGTATCCATCGAAACGTGCACTGGCTGCGGCAAAACGTTGCACCGATTCCAGGTCCGCTGCAGTTTCCTCTGGAGGAGGCGGCGGTTGAGGGAGAGTTGCCCATCCACCGGACCCGAGATCTAAAGCATCCAGGTAAACAAGTTTCCTGACGCGATCCGGATAGACGGCACCAAGCTTGTTCAATTCCGTTCCGGCAACGGAGTGCCCAACAAATACGGCCTCGCGTATGTTTAGCTTGTCGAGGACTGCGATGTCGTCGCGCGCTCGCGTGTCAAGATCATAGCCGTGCGCAGGCTGGCTTGAGCGCCCGAACCCTCGACGCGTGATGCCGATGACATGGAAACGATCGTTGAACTGGTATGCGAACTCATCGAACACGTGTGCGTTGTCTCCCATCCCTGTGAGCAAAACCAAAGTGTCGCCTGTGCCGCCCCAATCCAACACCTCAAGCTGAACGCCCGGTTCGACCGTAACGAAACGGACTTTATGTCCCGAAGTATCGCACCCGCAGACATTGTTCGTCGCGCGGTCGTGTATCACCGAACCAGGTGCGGCTGACGCGATGGGCGTAGTTGCAGGGTTCCAAACATTGCGGCCAAGGAGCGCCCAGGCAACCAGGCTACCTAGAATGCCCAACGTGATCAGAAGCCAAACCTTCCAGTTCCCCATGACTAGTCTCCTCGTCTTCGCGACAGGCTAATGTACGGGGTCGAGGTACGGTGTGTCTGGATCACTCACATTAAAGAGTACCAGCCGCAATGGATCGGTGCTGCTACGGTTGTAGCCAGTCATTTTTACGTGCGGCGGCATTGTCGTCGCCTGACCAGTTTTCACCGTGACTGGCTTGCGTCCCTCCATTTCCAACGTGAATACACCTTCCAAGACATACACAGTGACCGGGAAACGGTGCGTATGGAGCATCGTCTTATCGCCCGGTTTGAAGCTTGCCGTGAGAACGCGCACTTCCTGCTTCTCGCCCTTCGGCATCCCTTGAACGATCTCGCTCAGGAGTAACTGGGGCTTTATCACACCCTGTTCTTGCGCCATCGCGACCAGACTAATAAGCAAAACCGCGAACCCGAAATAGAAGCTTCTCCATTTATTCATATATATTTTCCCTTCTACTTTCTTCCACCTTATAAACGACCATGCCGCGCGCCTGATAATTCGCGAGCGCCTGCGGGTGATCGCGATTGCACGTGTGCACCCACACGCGCTGGGGCGCGATCCCCCGAATGCTTTCGGGGGACCAGGCTTCTTCGATTGCGCTGGTCAGCAATGCGCTGCCCAAACCGCGGCCGATAAACCCAGGTAGCAATCCAAAGTACGCGATCTCGACTCCGCCTTCAGCGTTACTCCGCAGTTCGTAATAGCCGGCAAGCGTGCCATCGTAGTACGCGGCGAACGTTCGCAGCTCCGGCCCGGCCGCGTATTCTTTCCATTGCTCATCTGTCCACGATCGTTTGTCGATCCAGTGCCACTGTTCGCCAACTCTGAAATACATTTCACGATTAAAGCGCCAGCCACTGTCCGAAGGTTTCAATCTTGTCACTCGCCACTTGTCACTTGTCACTTTCTTTGGTCGCAGCTGTGCCGGTGACCGCATGTCCAGATACGTCGTGACGAGTGATGACGTCGTCATGCTCATGTTCTCATGCCTTCTTCGGCGAGATGCCACCCACGAATCACACGAAGCATTCTAAAGACTTTCTGCTTGTGCTAACTCTTTTCGGGTCCATTCGCGCCTGTCGCGCCGTAGCCGTGCGAAGGCGGATGGTTCGTGGGCTCCAACTTAATTTGTTTTCATTTCAGGGAATCCAGCCTGTTGCAGTTGTTGATTTAACGCCGGGAGATCGGAGTCGAGCAATTTGCGCCACGCTTCCAATAACGGCCTAATTTTTGTCTGAACATCCGCGACAGCAGCTTTGACCGCAGCGGTCGGAGCGGCATCCGCGCCTTGGATTTCGTTGAATAGTCTCTCAACCGATTCGAGCACAAACAGCGACGGTGACGCGCCTGGACGAGGATGCGGCGGCCCGAACGGAGTCAGCGTTTGCACAAACGCCTCCAGTTTTTCCGTTACGTCAGGTCGCTCTGCGGCCCGCGCTTTGAGTTTCGTCAGCTGCTCGTTGATATCGTCAAACTTTTTGCCAACGGGCCCAAGCGTCAGCCGCAGTTGATACAACTGCCATGATAGATCGAACTGCTCCTGAAGATCCGCGGCGGACGTTTTTACGCGCGGATCCATTTGGACCGTAATGGGTTGCGTGAAACTTCTGCCGTCAACCGTTAGCACCACCGAGTAATTGCCGGGTGCGACCCACAGCGAAGTGGGCGCGGGCGCTGTATTGCGGTACGTCGCCGACATCGGGAACTCCGGCTGCACATTCGGCACCGGCGTGTAATGCATGTCCCACAGGAACCGGTGCACGCCAGCTTTAGTGGAAAGCAATTGCGGAGGGCGAATCCAATAACTTGGAATCCTCAACCGTTTCGGGTCCGGCATCACTGGCGCATCTGCACTGGAATATTTCCTGACCGGTGCGCCTTTGTTGTCTTTGATCTCAATCGTCACCGGACCGACGGCGTCTTTCGCCAAAAAATAATCAATCATTGCGCCGTCGGGCGGATTCTCGCCCGCCGGTTCGTCCGGCGGCAACGGCGTGTCCGTGTTTACATTCGCACGGACGCGCAAAGCCGTCTGCGGTTTAAAAAGCAGATTCTCGTGTTGGTTTTGGCTGAACTGACGCAGCGGAGTGATGTTGTCGAGAATCCAGAAACCGCGTCCATGCGTCGCCACGACAAGATCATCATTCTTGATGATGAGGTCGCGCACCGAGGTCGCAGGCAGATTCAACCGCAACGATTCCCACTTCGCGCCGTCATCGAACGACACATAAACATCCTTCTCCGTTCCGGCGAAGAGCAGCCCTTTGCGCTCGGGATCTTCTCGGACGGCGTTGACCGTTTGGCCGGCCGGGATCCCGTTCACTATTTCTGTCCACGATTTGCCGCTGTCGCGCGTTCGAAAAATGTGCGGCCGCAAATCGTCGAGTCGCAGCGTGTTCACTGCGGCGTAAGCGGTGTTCGCATCGAAATGCCCCGGTTCAATCAACGAAATTTTCTGCCAGGCCGAAATGTTCGGCGACGTCACGTTGTTCCAAGTTTTGCCGCCGTCGATGGTCAGATGAATCAGACCATCATCGGTCCCACACCAGATACGGTTCGCGTCGAGTGGCGACGGCGCGACGGTGTAAATCACACCGCGCCGATGCGCCTGCTTCGTCGCATCGGCTTTGTATTTTCCGATGCTCGCCGGTAAGTCGTACTGCGGCCGCGATAAATCCGGGCTGATCTTTTCCCAGTGATCGCCGCGGTCGCGCGTTTTCCAGAGCGTGTTTCCAGCGAAGAACAGCAGATGCTCATCGATAGGTGAAAAAACAATTGGCTCGGTGCGCAACATTCGGAAATCGTCTGTTTGCACCGGCACCGGCAAAATTCCCTGGGCTTGGCCGGTTCGTCTATCGAACCGCGTCAGTTTACCGCCGATGATGGTGTCGGGATCGAGCGGATCGGCGACGACGTAACCGTATTCCTCGGCGGCGACCGGCTGCCAGTCGCGAAATGTGATTTCGCCATCGTTGCCGCGGCTTGCGATTCCAACCGAGCCGCTTTCCTGCTGACCGCTGTAGAGCCGATACGGAAACGCGTTGTCCGCGCTGACATGATACAATTGCGCGGTCGATTGATTATACCACGAGCTCCAGGTCGCGCCACCATTCACCGTGACAATCGTCCCCTGGTCCGAGCCGAGAAGAACGACGTCCGGATTGTTCGGATTGATCCAAATGTTTTGATAATCGTCGCCGCCGGGCGCGCCGCGCCAGCCATCCCAAGTTTTGCCGCCATCGGTCGATTTCCAACAGACCACGCTCGCCGAGTAAACGATCTGCGGATTTTTTGGATCGAACCGCACCACCGGCAGATCGCCGCCGCCGATGCCCAGGCCCGGGCGCGGATCATCGGTTGTCCCCGTCCACGTTTCGCCGCCGTCGTCGGAACGATAAAGTTTGGCGATCGTTTTTGTTCGGACAGCGGCGAAGAGCGATTTCGGCGAGCTTGGTGCAATTGCGATATTCGCCTGCACGATATTACCCGGCAGTCCTTTCGTTAATTGCCGCCATGTTTTCCCGCCATCCACCGATTTGAAAATGCCGCCTTTATCTCCATTGAAGATGCCGTTTTCCCACGGGCCCTCGCGCGAATCCCACAGGGCCGCGTAAACAATTTCCGGATTGCTTGGATCGATCTGCACATCGCTGGCGCCAACGTTTTCGTCGCCGTAAAGCACTTTTTCGAATGTTTTGCCGGCATCGGCCGATCGGAACACACCACGTTCCTCGTTAGGCCCGTACGGATGTCCGGCTACAGCCACGAAAAGCCGGTCGGCAGTTTTTGGATCGACAGCCAGTTGCGCGATCTGCTGACCGTCGCGCAATCCCAAATGTGCCCATGTCTTGCCGGCATCGACCGATTTGTAAATACCATCGCCAACCGAAAGATCCGGCCGATGCAATCCTTCACCGCTGCCGACGTAAACGACGTTTGGATTTGAAACTGCAACCGCGATCGCGCCGACTGACGCCGTCGGTTGATCGTCAAAAATCGGCTGCCACGTTCGGCCGTAGTCGGTGGATTTAAAAACGCCGCCGTTCACCGGCGCCATGTAGAAGACGTTGGGCTGCGAAGGAACGCCTGCGATCGCGCGAGTGCGTCCGCCGCGATGCGGTCCGACGTTCCGCCAGCGCAGAATGGAGTCAAAATCTCCCGCGCGACCCGCCGAGATACCCAAAACCACAACAAACGTGATTACGATTGCGTTTCGAATGTGATGCATAAAACGGGGCCATTCTCTTCTGCGATGGGCAAAGGCGCAACACACCTGCGCGAGCACTGCCTGCGAATCACGCGAATCACACGAATGAAAAAATTTCTGAAACTTTAGCGTCAATTCGCGTGTTTCGCGGGCCCAACTCAATCGAAGTCCGTCGCGGCGAGACACCGCGACCAGCACGCGGGACGCGCGCGCTACCCACCGAACGCCTCTTTGTTCACGACGTATGGCATTTTAGTCGGATCGCCGTCGTAATTTTTCTCGAGAACGTCGATGAGTCCTTGGATACAGCGGCCGGCCATCCCTTTGTCGGGATCGACATCGAGCCGCGTAATTCGCGCGCCGCTGGCAAAGTGATGGAACACGCGGCAGCGATCCGCAATCTCGGGATCGAGCAGTGGCGAATCCGGCGGGAGTGGTTCCTTTTCAAACACGTCGAGCGCCGCGCCAGCGATGATTTTTTCTTTCAACGCTTTTGCCAGCGCTTTTTCATCCACGACCGGGCCGCGTGAACTATTGATCAAATACGCGGTCGGTTTCATCAGCTTGAGTGTATTCTCGTTGAAGAGATGATAGGTCGGTTTGTCGGTCTCGCCTTCGCGCAATAAAGGCACGTGGACGGTCACGTAATCGGCGCCGAGCAGTGCTTCCTCGAACTCCACGTACTTGATCCAGGTCTTCTCGTTCTGAATGCCGCGCGCGTGGCGCAGGTCCATCAATGCCTGAACGGCAGCGATGAACTTCTCGTTCTGATACGCCGGGTCGTAGCAAAGGATGTTCATGTCGAACCCCGAACATTTCTTGATCATCGCCAGGCCGATGCGCCCGGTGCCGATGACGGCGATGGTTTTGCCCGTGACTTCGTCGCCGAGGAACGGCAGAAACGGATGCCACGACGGCCACTTTTGTTCGCGCACCAGGCGCTCGCTCTGCCACATTTTGCGAGCGAGCATCCCCATCATGAAAAATGCGAACTCGGCGGTCGCTTCGGTAAGCACGTCGGCGGTATTAGTAAACGGAATCTTGTATTCGTTTGCATCGGCACGATTGATGTTATCGAAGCCGACGGCGATCTGCGCCACGACCTTGAGCGTCCCCTTCCCTGCTTCGAACACCTCGGCATCGATCGGATCGCGGAGTGTCGTGATCAATCCATCGATGCCGTTCTTCATTTTCTCGATGATCAATTTTTTCGGCGGCGCCTCGGGTCCTTGAAAAACTTCGAGATCATATCCGCGTTCGCGCAGACGGTTCTCAGCCGGCTCGCCGATGCGCGAAGTCGCAAACACGCGGAAACGTTTCTTGTCAGGCATGGGTGGGTGAATTGAACCGCGAATATAAACGCGGCCCGCCTCAATTGAAAAGTCGAGCGGAAGTGAATCGCACTTTCAGCGTCGGGGTCCTCTTAATCGAATGAGGTCCTGGGGCGTTACCCCAGGCTCGCAATGAATTGCGCCTTTGGTGCAAAATGCACGCCTCACCATTCGAGACATAGTAGCACCAAAGGTGCTACCTCAATAGCAGCCTGCGGCACCGCCGCAGGAATTGAACGGTATCAAACAATCGAGCGCTGAAAGCGCGATTCAATTTCGCCCTAGAAATTTTTCTTCGTCCAAGTCTCGATGCGATCGAGCGCTTTCTCGATGTTTTCGATCGAGTTTGCGGCGCTGAAACGTAAGTAGCCTTCGCCGAAATCGCCGAATGCGGTACCGGAAAGCGCGGCGACGCCGGCGTCGTCGAGCAATGCGTCGGCCAATTTCTTCGATGGCCAACCGGTCTGCGTGATGTTGGGGAAAACGTAGAACGCGCCTTTCGGCAAACGGCAGGAGAAACCTTTGATCTTGTTCAGACCGGCGACCATCACGTCACGCCGTTTCTGGAATTCGACGCGCATTTGGTCAACCAAATCCTGCGGGCCGCGCAGCGCTTCGATACCGGCGATTTGCGTGAAGCTTGCGGTGCACGATGCGGAGTTGGTCATCAGCCGCGCGACGTGCGCCGCCAGATCAGCGCGCATCACGCCGTAGCCCATCCGCCAACCAGTCATGGCGTACGTCTTAGAGAAACCATCGAGCAAGATCGTGCGCTCCTTCATGCCACCCACCGACATGATGGAATGGTCCTCGCCCTCAAAAATGAGGCGGCTGTAGATCTCGTCGCTTAATACCATGACGTTGCGATCACCGATGGCGTGCGCGATCGCGGCGATATCCTTCTCTGTCAGCACGCCACCGGTCGGGTTTTGCGGCGAATTCAGGATGATTAACTTCGTGCGGTCGTTGATCAGACCAGAGAGCTCATCGACATCGAGCCGGAAATCAAGCTCCTCGCGTAACCGGATCGGTACCGATTTCGCGCCCATATAATTGATCATCGACTCGTAGATAGGGAACCCGGGATTTGGATAAATAATCTCATCGCCTTCCTCAGCCAATGCGAGAATACTGAAAAAAATGATTGGCTTGCCGCCGGGGACAACGACCACTTCGTCTGGGGTAACGTTTACTCTGCGCGTCTCGCTCACGTGTTGCGCGATGACCTCGCGCAACTCCATTAACCCGGCGGAAGGACCGTAGTGCGTGAATCCCTTGTGCAGCGCGTCGCAACCAGCGTCTATAATGTTCGGCGGCGTATCGAAATCCGGTTCACCGATCTCAAGATGGATGATGTCACGCCCCTTTGCCTCCAGTGCCTTTGCTTTCACCAACACTTCGAAGGCAGTCTCGGTACCGAGACGCGCCATGCGCTTTGCGAGACGAAGTTCATGGCCTCTGGTCATCAGAGTGAAATCAGCATTATCACAGCAGTGGCGCAACTTGTTTTGACCTCGCACGTTGAAACCATAATCGGGACGCGTTTAAGTTCACCGTGTGAAGCGCGGCTTGCCTTTTATCATTGTCGTTGTTGTTCTGCTTGTTGCCGCGCTGGCGGTGCACATCGACTGGACTTGGAAACGAAAACTTTCACCGCGCGGCGGACGTTATTTTTTCCATCGCGTTGCGCTGGCCGTGCCGCCCTTCCGTCAGTCCGAAGAAAAATGGCGCGATGATCCGCTTGGCGGAGTGGCAGAGAACGGCACCCTCGGCGGCGAAGGTTGCGCCGTGGCTGCCGCGGCGATGGTATTCAAGTTTTATGGAATCGACGTCGATCCGCAGCAGTTAAACTGGTTTTTACCGTTGGTTGACGGATACACCGAGAACGGCTGGATTTATTGGGACCGTGCGGCGTGGTTCGCGCCGGATCGCGTTCGGCACGTGTACGAAGACTTGCCTTCGTATCAGCTGATCGATTCGAATCTCAGTCGCGGCAATCCCGTCATCGTGCGAGTGCGATTGCGAGGCGGCGTGACTCACTTTGTCGTGATCGCTGGTAAGGACGGCTTCGATTACCTTATTGCCGATCCAGGCGCCGGCTCTGCAAAAGGTCTCTACCCGCTGCGTGAACTCGGCAGTGACATCGAGGCGCTGCGATTTTACGAGCCGATTGCAAATGTAAATCAGCAATTGTCTATGCAACAGTAAGCTTTCCCGCATGCCGCGTGTGGAAACGTGCGCGGATTGGCGGTAGAATGTTTCGGTGTTCGGGAATGCATTTCGCGACCGACTTCTGGCTCACCCGGCT
Organism: Candidatus Udaeobacter sp.; assembly: GCA_035255865.1. Taxonomy (GTDB): domain Bacteria; phylum Verrucomicrobiota; class Verrucomicrobiia; order Chthoniobacterales; family UBA10450; genus Udaeobacter. The sequence goes on along the minus strand of DATEZD010000204.1, from coordinate 6,343 downwards.
CTGCTTTCAGCGCGGGATCGGATGTGTATACCTGATCGCGTTCCTGATTGCGGCTAATCAGTTCATCCCGCTGCTGGGCGAGCGCGGGTTGCAACCTGTTCGGCGCTTTGTGCGTCACGTCCCGTTTCGCCGCGCGCCGAGCTTGTTTTACATCAACTGCTCAGATCGCTTCATCACCGTGACGATCTGGTGCGGCGTCGCGTTGTCGCTCTTCGCCGTCACCGGCTGGTCTGAATCGTTGGGGCTGATCGTGTCGATGAGCACGTGGGCGTTGCTCTGGATCATTTACCTCTCACTCGTGAATGTGGGCCAGACGTTTTACGGATTCGGCTGGGAAACGATGCTCACCGAGACTGGTTTTCTGGCAATCTTCCTCAGCTCATCGGACACGCGCGCGCCAGTCGTTGTGATGTGGCTAATCCTGTCGGTGCTTTTCCGCACCATGTTCGGCGCAGGGATGATCAAACTGCGCTCCGATCCATGCTGGCGCGATCTGACCTGCCTTTTTTACCATTATGAAACTCAGCCGCTGCCCAATCCGCTAAGCTGGTATTTGCATCATTCGCCACCTTGGGCTCACAAGGCCGGCGTGCTCTTCACTCATTTCGCTCAGCTTGTGGTGCCGTGGTTCTACTTCGCGCCTGCGCCACTCTGTTATTGGGCAGGCGGACTGACGATCCTGTTTCAAATAACTCTCATCCTGAGCGGGAATCTTTCCTGGCTCAATTACATCACCATCGTGCTTTGCATCGCGTGCTTCGACGACCGATTCCTCACGCGCATCATTCACGTTCCGCATTCGATGCCAGCAAACATGAGTTTACCGCATGCAATCGCCGTCGGCGCGCTGACTGTGATTGTGCTGGCGCTAAGCTGGCGCCCGGCGCGCAATTTGTTTTCGCGCCGGCAACTCATGAACGCCAGCTTTGAGCCGTTGCACCTGGTCAATACCTACGGCGCATTTGGGGCCGTCACGCGCGAACGGTTCGAAGTCGTCATCAAAGGCACCGACGCAGAGGTTCCCGATGTCAATGCCGAATGGCGCGAGTACGAGTTCAAGGGAAAACCAGGCGACGTGAATCGCCGTCCATGCATCGTGTCGCCGTATCATTGGAGACTCGACTGGCAAATGTGGTTTTCTGCCATGTCGTCGCCCGAGTTTCATCCCTGGATCTTCGCGCTTGTGGAAAAATTACTCGAAGGCGAAAAAAGAATTCTTCGTCTGTTTGCGCGCAACCCATTTCCGGATGCGCCGCCAAAATTCATTCGCGCTGATTGGTATCGTTATCAGTTCACCAAACCCAGCGACCGCGGCTGGTGGACGCGCACCTACGCAGGCGAGTATCTACCGCCAATCACTCTGCACCGCGCTGCTGACGAAGTACATTAATCGTCACTTTGAGACAGAGCGAGGCTATCTGCATCAAACCGGCGACGCAATTCTGATTCGCTGCTTGTTAGTCATTGGTCGGGGTGTACCGTGCCGATGCGCGCACGCGCAAGAACGGAGGCCGGAATTATGGGTGTCATGTTGCAAGCGTTTTATTGGGATTGTCCGAGAGCGGAAGATCGCGAGCATCAATGGTGGGCTTTTATCAAATCAAAATTACCGTCAATCGCGCAGACCGGTTTTACGGCGTTGTGGCTTCCGCCTGCAAACAAGGCAGCGAGTTGGAAATCGATGGGCTACGATCCTTACGATTATTATGACCTCGGTGAGTTTGATCAGAAAGGCGGCGTGCCCACATGGTTCGGTTCCAAAACCGAATTACTCGACCTGATCCAGGCTGCTCATGCAGTGGGATTGCAAGTGTACGCCGATCTGGTGTTCAATCATAATAGCGGCGCTGACGCTCAGGAACTGAATCCGATCGACGGCCAGTGGCGCTGGACGAAGTTCGCCCCGAAGAGCGGCAAATTCCCGCGTGATTGGAAATGTTTTCATCCGACCCAATACGAGACCTGGGACGGCGCGACCTTCGGCGACATGCCGGATCTGTGCCATCGCGCTCCTCTCGTTTACACCGAGCTCATCAACTGCGCTCGCTGGCTTTTGGAAGAAATCGGTTTCGACGGATTCCGCTATGACATGGTCAAAGGTTACGGCGGCTGGATGGTTCGTTCGATTCAAGAAATGCGCGCACTGCGCGGCGGCACAAGCTTCAAGCCCTATGCGGTTGGAGAATGTTGGGACAGCGAACGTAGAATCGATGATTGGCTCGATGAAGCCAACGCGTGGTCGGACAATCCAGTAGGCGCGTTTGATTTTCCGCTCCGCTGGCGACTACGCGACTTATGCGACAGTTACGGATTCAGTCTCAGTAATCTCACCGAGCCGGGGGTTTTGATGTGGGACCGCCCAGCCCAAGCTGTGACCTTCGTGGAGAACCACGACGTCGTGCGCGATAGTCCAATCATTAATGACAAGCTCCTGGCCTATGCATTTATCCTTACACACGAAGGTTATCCATGTGTTTTCTGGCAGGATTATTTTAACTGGGACCTCGCACAGCCGAACAATCAAAGCGGCATTGACGCGCTCATCAAAGTTCACGAGCAAAATGCTGCTGGCCCCACGCAAGTTCTCTTTGTGAACGACGACCTCTACATCATGCAACGCCCAGGCGACGCTAACCAAAGCGGGCTGGTCCTTGTTTTAAATAATAGCGGTAGTTGGAACGGTGCGTGGATTCAGACGCGGTGGCTCAACACACGGCTTGTTCCTACAGCCTGGCGCGGACGCGACGACCCTGGCATACCGCAGGAAAAATGGACTAACGACTCTGGCTGGGTCGATCTCTGGGCGCCGCCCCGCGGCTATGCAGTTTACGTACCGGAGTAAAGAATTGCGGTAGCTGAAGAATTTACGGCACCCGGAAAATCTTTCCTGTGTATGGATCTTTCACAGCGGTCCCAGGAGCAAAAGCGCTCACATCAATGTAATTCCCCTCCGGTAGATAAGGACTTGTGACCATGCCTTTCTGGCCTGGGACCGGAATTCCATAGGGCATATCCCCTTTTGCTTTTTCCTTAGGCGCAACTGAAGCCGACTGCACAGCGGGAGGAGACTTTTCTTCTTTAGCAGGTTTTGATGGCGCCCCGAGTGGCGTCGGCGCCGCTTCGACAGCATTTGATTCTCGAGAAGTGGGTTGCCCGGAGGTCCGCGTCGTCCTCCTGGTTGGACGGGGCGTAGGGTGAGGCTGGAAACCCTTCGAGATTGATTGGCCAAGTTTCTTGAAAAAGTCGCCTACCGGATCGGCGTCTGCCGAACGTCCGGCCAAAAACAAGAGCGCGACGGCAAGGAAGCAAATCCAGCGGGGAGAGACGAAGCGGGTCATTGAGTTGTCGGCGTACGATGTAAAGCTGTCATTGTCGCCCAGCATTACACCTCAAGAGAAGAAGATTTTCTCTGCACGCGGAGCGCGTCCAATCGCTCCTCGTCAGAACGGATAATGCAAGCGCAGTAACTGTGGCGGATCGCTTAACGAGACGACAAATATTTCCGTGTAATCGGCCTCAGGAATGTTGATGGGTATCGCGATGCCGAGCGTTTTTATCAAATCAGGAATGGTGTTGCCATGGCCTACGACGAGCGCATTCCCGTTCACTGCGCGTAATTTTACAGCCAGCCCGGCAACATCTCTAGACGGAACGATTGTCGGAGTGATATGAGTTTCCTTCGCTGTTGGCGCCGCAGTTTCCTGCGTGCGTTTAAATTCCGTAACGAAGATGGCCGTGATCTGCGAATCCTTTAGAATCCGCGCAAGCGCGTTCGCGCGCTCGTGACCGGCGGACGACAATTCAGGATCGTTGCCCCCGTCCGGTGCCTTCTCCGCGTGGCGAACTACGAAAACAACCGGCGCTGCGGCGGCAGCCGCGGCCAACAGTAAGAGGATTAAAAGAAGTGACGCGAGACGTTTCATTTTAAATTGCAACAAACAGATTACCTCGAATACATCGCTTACAAGTAGACAACGTCGAAGCGCTCGCCGCGACGAACACCGCCACAACCATCGTAACCCGCCTGCCAAGCGGCAGCCTTAGCGTGGTTAGTGATCTGTGGTCGCGAGATGAGGCGCGCGCGGAGTATTGGCATCGCGTTTGAGCAGCCAAGCTCCAAGCACCGCGAACCAAGGAATGGAAATGGCGGTATTGATTCGCTGCCAGATTCCAACATTGCGACGCGTGACCAGGTGCCCGACGCCGAACATAATCGCCAGCACAATCACCGAGCCAACAAAGATAAAGCCCAGAAAAAGTTTCATTCCTTTCGCATCCGGTAATTTTCGGATTGCGAGCAACGCAAACAGCGGCACAAGTGGTCCGGCTAGACCGAGACCGAATCCGCCGTGGCGCTCGTCGGGCATCGGAAACATTCCGCCCAGCACCATCGATGCGCCCCAGCAGGTGAGCGCGACGCCAGCCAAGACTGCCCAGAGCCAGCCGCCGCTCAAATCGCGCAGCACAGCTACGACTCCGATTGATGCGAACACCGCGGCAACACCACCGATAATAATGGGAACGTTGAACAGCGCCGGATACGGCGCGTCGGCAGCGCCGAGCTCACTTGCATAACGCGTTACGTGGCTATAACCGGGATAGGTCGCCGCACCAACAATCAGCGCAAAATAATAACAAATCGGCACCGCGATCAGGGCCGCCAGCAATAATTTCCGGATCATTGGAAATGAAGAGGATTTAACCGCAGAAGACGCGGAGCGCACAAAGTAATTGTTTCGTTCTACTTTTACTTCCCGCTTTCAATTCCCGCTTCTTCACTCTTACTTCCCTGATGGCCTCGGTCGTTTTTCTTCGTGCGGTGAACGTCGGTGGAGCCAATCGATGCCAGCCGGCTACTATCGCGAAGCAGTTGGCGAAGTTCGGCGTCGTGAACATCGGCGCGGTCGGCACGTTTGTGGTGCGGGAAGATGTAAGCGAATCGGCTCTTCGCGCTGCGATTGCCAAAAAGCTACCGTTCAAATGCGAGATCATGATTTGTCCAGCGCGCGACATCATGAAACTCACAGCAAAGGATCCATTCGCACAACAGCCTTCCGGCACGGACATCACGCGATTCGTGAGTGTCTTGCATAAACCCCGAAAGCATTCGGGGCTGCCTCCTCTTCCTCTCAGTCTGCCGTCGAACAAAGATTGGCTACTAAAGGTCATCGCGATTCAGGATCGATTTCTTCTGGGTCTATATCGCCGGCAGATGAAGGCGATCGGCTACCTCGGCAAGATCGAAAAGCTCCTCGGTGCGCCGGCCACGACGCGCAATTGGAACACGATCGAGAAAGTTGCGAAGATTCTTTCTCAAGGCTAATCGCAGTTTTTGTAGGGCGTGTCTGTGAACTCCGAAAGCATTCGGAGCTGGCACAGACGCCCTACAGATTTCTCTGCCGAATTAAGCGCCGCAGGCTAGTACAAGATTGATGGCAGGAACGCGCTGGCTGGTTTGTTGTACAGCCCTCTGCTCATCAAAGTCATTGGCTGCGTGATTCGTAAACCATTGCTCAGGCACCAGCGAAACAAATCCCCGTTACACGTCGGAAGGAGAAACCCCGGTCCAGCGAATTCCCTGGCGGCGCCGATCAGCGCCTTTACGTCTTTGTTTGTCTCACCGACGGCGTGACCGAAGAAACCGACGATCGTGGCGTAACCGGTGATTCGTCCGGCGTGCTCCACCACGGTTGCGGAGCCCTTTGCGATCGCGTCCCGCAATTCTCCGCCGCGATCGTGGCCGTGCACTTGTCGGCACAGCCGATTGCAATCTTCGAGGTCCGGTTCCGACGCCGGCCTGACGACATGACCTTCAATAGAAACTCCGAGCGCGTTGCCTTGCATGCACGCCAGATGTTCGCGCACGTCGTAGCCAAGCTTTGCATACAAAGAAAGCGATCGTGTGTGAAAGCCGGCCTGAATGAGCCGGACGCCGGCGAAATTCTTTTCTGCCGCGCGCTGATGCACGGCGTCCATCAAACGCCGACCAATCGCGCGATTCTGCACCGTCGGATCGACCGTGATTGGTCCAACGCCTGTGATCGTGTTGCGTTCATCGAGAAAATTGCTGCCGACAATCCGCCCGTTGATTTCTGCAATCACAGAATAAAATTTTGGATTTGCGAGCAGCGAACTTAATACACCAATTGCCACTTCCGGAGTCGGAAAGTCAGGCGCGAAACCGTGCGCCTCCGAGATCGTGTTAAATGCATTGTAGCAGATCCGGCCACAAATCTCCGCATCCGCCGGCGTGCCCGATCTAAGTTTGATATTCTCACTCATCGCTTGTTACCCGTCACTCCTCACTTCTGATATTGTTCGTCGCTGACCTTTTCCATCCAGT
>DATEZD010000203.1:0-22125 GCA_035255865.1 Candidatus Udaeobacter sp. | reverse complement strand
CACCCCATGGCGAGTGAGACATCCACTGATCCAAATATCGTCCATGTAAAATGCTCCCTTCGGCGCCTGGGAATAATCCCAGAGCGATTCGTCGAAGAACCTCGGTTGGATCAAGTAACTTCCGCACCCAGTGATCACCGCGACTGCTTCCGGTTGGCGAAGCTCACTCGCCTTAATCATCCGGGCGTCACGCCAGTCGAGATTTTGCGGCATTGCGGCGCCGCGGAAACAAAGCGCCGCATCGGGTAATTGCTTGTTGTAGTGAAAATAGATTTCCAGCGCATCTCGCGGATAAGCGCGATCATCGTCCACCACCATTATCAATGTATCTCCACGCCCAGCCGCCAACTCCTCTCGGACAATGGGGATAAACTTCGTCGCCGGTCCCCAATCCTTGCGGCAGTGCAGAATGCGCACGCGCGGCAAACGCGAAATATATTTCGGCACTTCATAAGGCCGTTGTTCCCGAACCGAAAACTCCGGAATCGCAAGCACGATTTCATCCGGCGGACGTGTTTGCTTTAGAAGGCATCGAATCGTCGGGCTCAAATTGTTGATTCGGTCGGGCACTGTCGTTAGGGACGCGATTACACGCCGATTATCGAATGTGCGGTTAGCGTCCAACGTTTCGCGAATGAAGCGGACTTGTCGCCGACGCTTTCTAATACCGGGAAGCAGACGCTTAAGACCCAGCCCACCCAAGAATACGAGAACGACCGAAATCAGCGGCAACATGGGAACAAAATCGAAATCTTAAAATCAGGAGCTTTTTAACATGACTCGCACAATACTTTATTGCTTCACATGACATTCTTGCATCGAAGCGATAGATAAAATAGGAATCAGCGGCAGCAACGCGCACTACCTAGCACGAGGTGCAACGATTTTTAAATTTGTGAAAAGAGTTTTTCTCACGGGTGCCAGCTCGGGTATTGGTCTTGCCATTGCGAAATTACTGGTCGCGCAAGGTCATGAGGTTTGGGGAACGTCCCGCAATTTGGAACGGATACCGAAAATGCCGCGATGCCATCCGGTGCGTCTCGACCTGGCTGATCGGCTTTCGGTCGAGGAGGCATTCAATGCTGCGCTCGCCGAAGCTGGTTATTTCGATGTTATGATCAACAACGCCGGAGCCGGTCACTTTGGATCCGCTGAATTCCTTCCCACGGAAATGATTGCGAGCCAGTTTCAAATTCTTGTTTACGGTCAAATCCAATTGATGCAGCTCGCGCTTCGCCACATGCAGGCGCGAGGAGAAGGTTTGATCATTAACGTCACCTCACTAGCTTCCCGGCTTCCAGTGCCGTTCATGGCGGCTTACAACGCTGCAAAAGCAGCGCTGGCAACCTTTACCATGTCAATCCAGCTCGAATTGCCCGATTCGGGCGTGCACATCGTTGATCTTCAGCCGGCCGACATTTCCACGGAATTTAATCAGGGCGTGATCAAGACCACCAACATCGATCGCTACAGCACAAAAATCGCGAAAACCTGGGAGATCGTGGAGCGCAACATGAAAAAGGCGCCGGGGCCAGATCTGGTCGCGCGGCATGTTCTCAAACTGATTAACGCAGCGCACACGCCGCCCCGAATAACAGTTGGCGACGCGTTTCAATCAAAAATTGCACCGCTAATTTTCAGATTCCTTCCGCAGCGCGTTCGCCTTTGGGGACTAAAAAGATATTACAAATTATGACGCGGATCTCTAAGGCTGTGGTTTTGATGGCCGGCGAGGGATCGCGCCTACGTGGCTCAGACAATACTTCCCTGAAGCCGTTCGTCCCACTGCTTGGTCGTCCCTTGATCTCATACACTCTGAACGCGTTAATCGGTGCGGGGATCAAAACCATCCACTTCGTTGTGGGCTACGAAAGTGAGCGCATGATTGCACAGCTCAAACGGTTGGTTCCTTCCGGCGTCAGCGCGTTTTTCATCGAAAATCGCGACTGGCAAAAACAAAATGGCATCTCGCTTCTTGCCGCCGCCGGCCACGTCGGTGCTCCGTTTCTCCTTGCGATGAGCGATCACCTTTTCGATGATGCCATCGTCGATTGTTTGCTTGATAATTTTGATCCTGGTTTCCTCAACATCGCCATAGATCGCAAGCTCAATTCGATTTTCGATTTGCATGACGCGATGAAGATCCAGACGCGCGGAGACAGGGTCACCGGCATTGGGAAATATCTGCGGGAGTTCGATGCGATTGATACCGGCTTGTTCGTTTGCCCGCTGGAAATCTTCGACTATCTCGAGCGGGCGAAGTCCGACGGCTGCCAGAATGATTGCAGCCTGGCCGATGGAGTTCGTTTGATGGCCGGCGATGGTAAAGTCCGGGCCATCGACGTAGGCGAGAGCTGGTGGCAGGACGTGGACACGCCGCAGATGCTGCAAGAGGCTGAGAAAGCACTAACCAACTGTAGGGGAAGCTGGCAGCTTCCCTGCAAAGCGACGCAAAATAAAACGCCTTGAATGCGTCAGTATGGCCGACAGCCAGCAATTACGATCGCGGCTCGCGCGTAACGAAATCGCCATGGCCAAGCCCGGACCTGATTGCGGCAATCGCGCTAAGAACCAGGGTCGCCGCGGCAACAATCGTCCAAAGATGAAGGATCCAGTCAGCCAGGCCGAGTAACGCAAGCATAAGAAAAACGACGACAGCCATGTCGCGTTTAGTTAGCTGAAAGAGCCACCACACAAATCGTTCGCCCAGATTGAGCAAACCGGAATGCCCGATCATTCCGCGGTGTCTCGCGTAAAACGACTCATGCAACGCTGACGATGCAACCCACATTCCGCTCTTTCCACCTCGTAGAAGCCATTCGTTAGCCGTAATCAGGGCGGCACAGATGATCCCTTCCGCTGAACGCTGAAGTCCCAACCCAAGCGCGAGAACGTAAAGAAGGCTTGCAAGAAAATCGCAAAAGTTATCCAAACGTTCCCCGAACTTCGATTCCAAATTTTTGGCGCGCGCGATTTCGCCGTCGCAACCATCAAGAATACTGAATGCTTGAAAAATAGCGGCACCGATGACAATGTTGACGTAATCGCCGCGTACCAAAAATACGCAGGCGATCAGCGGCAAAATAAAGATCGATATTGTCCACCAGTTGGGATGAATCGGAAACTTGAGCAGGAAACGCGTTATGCAGCGCGAAATCGGCCGATTCAAAAACCGCGAAACGAAACCGTCTTGGGGCTTGCTCATTAAGTTAGTGTCCTGCCAAAAATTCGATATGTCTTGTAGCGCTGCGCTCCGATTGCTTCGAGAAAACGGTTGATCATGAAATTATCTTCCAGCGTGAGACTCAGTTCCCCCGTGAATCCACGCTTGATCATTCCGTTCTCGACGATCTGTAGCACAAGCATTTCGGCAATACCGCTACGGCGATATTTCTCGATTACGCCAAGTGCGATAAGACGCGCGGTTCGCGTGCGGCTCTTGTAATAGAGAAGTTTTACAAGGCCGATTGGCAATCCGAAAGTCGTAAGCCGGCCATTGATACGACGCAGAGCGACGTTAATGTCCGGCACAGCCAGAATGAAGCCGGCTGGCTTTTCGCCAACTTCAGCAATGAGCGCGAACTCCGGAATAACGAGCGGCTTGAGCTCGTGCGTCATAAACTCGATCTCCGCTTCTGTGAATGGCACAAAACCCCAGTTTTTTCCCCACGCTTGATTGTAAATTTCGCGAAGCCGCCTGCTTTCATCGCGAAGATTCTTAAGGTTCGCCGGACGAATAACGGCGGGACAGCGCGCCTTGAAACGTGCGGCCAAGCGTTGCAAATGCGCCACAGCTTTTGATGGATCGACGAACCACCACGCGTACCAATCCTTTGCTTTTGCAAAGCCGCAGTTCTCGATCAGGCACTGATAATACGACGGATTGTGCGCGGTTAATATGGTGGGCGGAAACTGGAATCCATCGATCAACAGGCCGCAGACGTAATTAGTTGAATAATCAATCGGCCCCATCATCTCAGTCCGCCCCTTCGCGCGAAGCCAAGTGGCCGCAGCGTCAAAAAGCGCAGCGGCGACATCGTGATCGTCGATGGATTCGAACAGGCCGAAACACCCAACGTTTGATTGGTGCAGGGAATTGTAATTCGGATCATCGCTAGCCATGATTCGGCCGGCGATTTTGCCGTTTTTTCGCGCTAGGAATAACGCGGCGTCCCCGTGCCTGTAAAATGGATGCCGCTTGCGGTCGAGGAACGTTTTCCGTTCGATGATCAACGGCGGCACCCAGGCGGGATCATTGAAATAAATTTGCCATTGGAATTTGATGAACGCGCCGCGCTCCCGGCGCGAGTTGACTTCTGAAATTTCAATATCCGACACAAACTCAGATGGAGATTCAGGCCAAGTCGTTCCATTTCTGGGCGACTTCTTGCATCGATTCGGCCATGGTTTCCTCGCGGAAAATCAAATAAACGAACAGCAAATTAAGGGGTATGAGCTCGAACCAGAAAAAGTAGATCGGCTGGCCGATGAGCAGGAGCGCAAATAAAACCAGCATTCGGGTGTTCGTCATAAGTAACCCCCACCACTTCAGCATCGGGCCAGCCAGGTTTCGATAACGTGCCCGTAGCCACCCCGGGATTTCGCCGTGGAACAGTTCGCTCGCTGTGTCACGCAGTTTTTTCAGATGAGGCGCGAGCATTTCCTGTTGGCGAGTGAAATTCAAATACAGCGCAAGCAAAAGTTTGTCCCACGGTTGCTGACGCCAGTTCCATCTTCGGTAGTCCAAGCCCACTTCGGAGGAGGAATCAATCCTGATCCCTCCTCTATTCGCGACAAAGTACAAATAGGTGTTGCGATAACAATCAGCTGCTGCTCCTTGCAAGGCGTGACTGATTCCAGCGGCAAGCGCCAGAACCCAGATCGCTAGGGATGAACCTTCGGTCACACAACGCAGAGCCAAATGAAAATAAATGCTCACGAACACCAAATGGTCGGCGACACTGTCAATAATGCGGCCTTTGCGGCTTTCCCTTTGCGTTAGGCGCGCGAGCTGACCATCCGCGTTATCAAGCGCATTAGCGCAAACATGGAGCACCATGCCCATGATGTTGATGCGCAAATCGCGGTAGTAATAAAGGTGTCCCGCTATGACGCCGCAGATGCCGCCCAGCAATGTCACAGCCGCCGGTGTCATCTTGAGTTGCGCGAAAAACTCGGCTAACCGAAACCCGATCGGTCTGTAAAAACACAGATCGATAAGTCCCTCTACCTCCCGTGCTTTGTAGGTGGCTGCGATGCGCGAATGCGAGGTCTCTGTCGATTGAGCCGTCAATTTGCTTGGGGCAAGAACTCAGGCGCTCTGCTTTTGTAGCATCGTCGGGACGAGCGTGTCTGCGAGAATGTTCAGGGCTTCGTCCAAGTCGGCGCGCGTATGTTTGGCAGTCACGCACGCGCGGAAACAGATTCGATTTTGCGGCACGGCCGGATAATCCACCGGCGCAACCCAAAGACCGCGTCGCCGAAGTTCATGCCCTAGGCGATACATGCGCTCTCGATCACCAATGACGATGGGCATTACGTAGGTTGTCGATCCTCCGGTATCCAGTCCAAGGCTTCGAAGCTGCGCGTGAAAGTAATCGGCGTTTTCCCAAAGTTGCACACGCAGTTCCGGCTGACTGGTGCCAAGCTCGAGCGCCTTCAGAATTGCCGCGATCACTACCGGCGGCAGTGCACAGGAGTAAACATAAGGATGCGCATAGAAACGCAGGTATTGCAGCGTCTCTTTCGAGCCCGCAACAAAACCTCCCAGCGCGCCGAATGCCTTGGAGAACGTTCCGTAAAGGAGCGGGACGCGATCTTCTACGCCAAACTTCTCAGCCGCTCCGCGGCCATGCTCGCCGCATGCCAGCATGGAGTGCGCTTCGTCAATGAAAACACTGGCGCCATGAGACTCCGCGACAGCAAGTAATTCCCTCAGGTTCCCGAAGTCGCCGTCCATGGAATAAATGCCTTCGACAATCACGAGCTGCCGCCGCCCTTTTTGACGGGTCAATGCGACATCAAGCGACGCTGGATCATTGTGTTCAAACTTCTCCGTGTGGCATCGGGACAGCACGGCGCCATCGCGAAGACTAAGGTGCGAGCGATTGTCCAGAAGGGCCACGTCGCTTTTGCGAAGCAGCCCTGAGATCGTGCCCAGCGCACCGCCAAATCCGCTGTTAAAAAGCATTGCGTCTTCGCGCTTGAGAAATTTCGCTACGCGCCGTTCCAATTCCCGGTGCAGATCGGTCATTCCTGAGAGCATGGGCGAGCCACACGCTCCCATTCCGTGTGTCCTCAGAGCCTCATGCGCGGCGGCAAGCACTTCCGGGTGGTTGGCAAGGCCAAGATAATTGTAGGAGCAGAGATTAATGACCGGACGCGGTTTTCCACCGTAGTTAATAACTGTGCGCGCATCTGCGCTGGCAAGAAGCTCAGGTTCATACAATTCAACCGCCCATGCGCCGAGCCGCATCCAGCTTGTAAAGCTCGCTGGAGCTTGCAGCGGGTCGTTGCTTTCGCCCGCAAGGAAATTACTCAGACTAAACTTTGCCGGGTCGTCATTCATCGACGTGTGCATTGTCTTACGTTCGCCCACCTTTCCAGGAACGCTCTTTCCCAGCAAAACTGACAATTTTGTACTTCACTAGATTCCTTACGAAGTTGTCCGCTACATCTGCATACCGCGGAGTTCCGTGTCGGGGCAGCCAATCTAGCGGGGTTCGGATTTCAGGACAAGACTTTTAGTACAGGCGTAAGTTGTTCGATTTGCAGGGATACGCATGCCTGCACAACCGTCGCGTGATTACCTTCGCGTGGTTCGAAAGACGTAGTCCCAAAGCGGCGAGCTGATGCCGTATCCCATGTGATCGTCCTTGTAATGATGGCGGAGATGATACTGCTTCAGCCACAGCCACAGGCCGCGTTTCATCGGAAAATGATGCGTCGCGTAGTGAAGCATGTCGTAACAAATATAACCAAAAACCAGTCCGGCGAACGCGCTCGACGCGAAGCGCGCGAAGATTAGCAGGAACAGGCCGTAGAAAAGAAAAGCGAGCGGCACGCTGATACTGGGCGGCATGACGAGCCTCCGCCCATCGTTTGGATAATCGTGATGCACACCGTGGATGACGTAATGCAGCCGTTTTCCCACGCGCGTCTTGGGTTCGTAGTGAAAGATGTACCGGTGGATGAGGTATTCGAGCAACGTCCAGAACAAAACTCCTAGCAGAAAAAATCCTGCGACAGCGAATATCGATAACTTTTGTCGCCACACCGCGATGTAAAGCATCGAACCCACAACGGGCAGGTAAAGGACCAGCGGCGTCGCCGGGTGTACCCGCGAAAAGAATTCCACGAAATCGCTCTCAAACATTCGAACCGTCTCGTCCTTGTTCGAGACGTAAAGGGGCGGTTTGGAGAACGCCTTTCCTTGATCCGGTTGCTCCGCCATAACTAAAAACTAATCTGCCGGGCACTGAGATCAAGATTGTCAGTCCGATTGCGTGTCGCTTCTGGAGTCCCTTGGGACCCTGCCCTTTCTTTCATTCGCTCGACTCGCGAATAGAGGCTGTACCGCTTGTCGAAAACGAACTGGAACAACAGCCGGCTCCATGACGAGTGATATTTCAAATTCTCGTAAAACTCCGGCGCCATGGCGCGCAGCTTCCGCAGGTTGTTCCACGGGATCGACGGAAGATCGTGGTGCTCGTTGTGATAGCCCATGTTCAGCGCCACCCGATTGATCGGCCCATAATAACTGAACGTCTCCTGGTCAAAATCGTAGGTGTAATGCTCCTGAATCCAGCGCGCGCCCACCGGATGCAGACCAATGGAAAAGAAAAACGCGAATACGAGATAAAGAAATCCCGCCCAGCCGCAGAAATAAACAATCGCCACATCGTACGCGACCGCGCATGCGAGATTGGTGGTGAACCATCGGTCCCACATCTTGATTGCCTTTAATCGAGGCGGGCGCGTCACTTGGAAGAACGGAAAGAGCATCAGCCAGATCGCCTTCCGATACCATTTGTTGCCCACCAAGCGCGCCTCCCAATGGTTCGCCAAGTCCGCGTCCCATTGGTAGTCGCCCTGATGCGAATGATGTTTCAAATGATAAACGCGAAAACCCATCGCGCCCGGCGTCAGGTTCGGAAGATCGGTGACGATGGCGACCATTTTGTTCCAGCTTGGGCTGCGAAAAATCAGGTTATGCGTCGCATCATGAATGATCACGTAGTTTGCATGATTGGCGAACGCGCCGATGCAAAAAGCGATAAGCAGACTCAGCCACCAATAACCGAACCCAAGGGTGCCCATCCAGTGTGCAATCGCTGTCTGCAGGATCACGATCGAGACCGCGAGCAGCGCAGTCCACGGATTACGCACCATCAATTGGCGAACGTCCGGATGCGCCTTGATTATCGCACGCGCCCGCCCCGGATGCGGTTGATCAGATTCCGATTGGTAAAACGCGGCCTCCATCGCGATCTTCAGATTACTCATGATGACCCAAGACCTCAAACGGGCTTTTTCCGAAACCAACGGCCGATCTTATTTGAGCTGCAATACCGCCAGAGTTGCGTAATCGCGCCGCGCTGATGAACACGGGCAAATATATGCCGAGAACTGCTCCACTACCAGCTGACCCTCGCCGCCAGGCATCGGATATGTTGCGTGCGGTCGCGTACCAATTATCGCAAAGCGTACTCGCCTGGCTGAATCTTGGCCCAGACGAAGTTCTCTTTCTGGAAGGTTCGACAAATGTCGTCAGCTTCTCAAGCAACGGTCGCACGCAACTTAATGAAGAGAAAGGCGCCGAATAATTATCTTCGAAGCCAGCGCATCCCCTTTATCGCGTTTCGTTCTTCTAGCTCAGAAACTTCGCAACCCAGATATCGTAGTTGCCGTTACCGTCGGCAGTATTGCTCGCGTACTCCTGCGCGACCCAGATGCCCGTATCGTCCGATGGATCCACTGAAGCGCCCGACGTGTCGCCCCAGGGGAGAATTGCATTCGCGCCCGGTACGTTCGGGTTGTCAGCAGACTTATCACCGGCTTTGACCAGCCGGCTCGGGCGAATATCGCTCTCGTTCGCCTTATACAAGCTGGCTCGAACTTCGGGATAAAGTTTTTGGCCCGTTCGCGCATACCCCATGACGGCGTCTCCGTTCTTGTTTGCCTCAACCGCAGCCCAACCGTAGTGCTTCAGTCCGCCGAGCTCCTCATTCGGATTGCCGCCGCCGAAGACCCGATCAACACCTCCCGATGCCGGAGGCGCGGGAACATCGGGCCACTTGGAGACGGGCAATCGCAAATAGTGGATGGAAGTGCGGACCTTGCCGATAGCGCCCCAGTCGTGAGCATCATTGGTTACCATATGCAGAAACCCATTTCGGTAAGCAGCCTTCATCACGTCTGTTCCGAGGTTGGTGAACTTGATCACTTTGGTAGAGCCCTTCTGTTGTCCGTTAACCGGGCTGCTAAATCCCCAGGCGCTTTTTACCGCTACTGCCTGAACATGACGCGCATTGTCGAACGGATGCGTGATGGCCCATACAACGATCTGATCCGATCCCTGTCTCGAGAGCCAGAACGCGCGGCCGCCAGCAGGTGAGCCGTGATGGACTGCCGGGGCAGTCAATCCCATTGCGCTGCCATCCGGATTCTTCAAGTCCCAGAATTGCCAGCCACTCTGAAATTGGCCCGCAGCAAAGGAGTCCGCAGGAAAGAAAAACACACGCCAGTATTTCCGGTTGGTGCTGGCAACTGAGTGCGTGATCGTAACAGCCAGCTTGTCGATCCCAATGATCGGATAGTCCGGCGCATCGCCCGGTTGCCAGATCGAGCTGTTGGCTTGCCCCTGTTGAGCCGCACCATCTGTATAATAAAAGAACCATCCATCCAGCGGGTTCTGAGTCTTCGAGACCGCCATCGGAATGTAATACCGGCGCTTGGCCGCCGGAACATTCGCTGCACCACTGAAGCCGGCGTAGGCTGTTACCCAGAACCGCTTCCGGTACGAATCGAAGATGCACCGAAGGTCGTTGAAACGGTCGATCGGATTGCCAGCCGCGTCTTTGAGGTTTAGACCAGCGGTGAAGAACGAGGTCGACCCGATTTCGTTGGCGAGCGCGTTGCCATTCTTGTCGTAGTAACGCATGACCTGGCGGCTGGTGACGATCACATGTGTGTTGGAGACCGCAATTTGTGCATCGGCAGGAAAGCCGCCTTTTCCTGTGAGCGTGGCCTGCCAACTCTTGGTAGGGGCAGGCGTCCCCGGCAAAGGTCCCTTTGGCTTAGGTCCCTTTCCCTTTGTGGCTGTTCGCCTGGCTCCCTCCGTCTCGTACCGTTGCTTGCTGCTTTTGGGTGGGACCGTACGAGCCGCGGCCTCAATTCTTGGTGGATGCTGTTCGCCTTTTCGCGGGCCGTCGGGCCGCGCTTGCGCCGCAGCCGCACGCGCGGACTTGAGCATAGCCTCCAATTGTTTCTTGTTTACAGGACTTCCCGCCCGGCCCCTAAGTGAACTCCCCTTGTGAGTTTTCATGATTCGCATCCTCCTTTCGGATTGTAATTGCGAATAAGACGGGCGATTCGGTACCTGCAACTGATTACAAGCCCAACCGCGCAAATCGCCATAATGCAAAGAATTTCCGCTGCTCCTGATGTCCCGTCAGGACTGATCTTAAGAAACCGCTCGATAAAATCCATTAATCCACCTCCAAAAAAAGGCTGTCAGAAACTTTTGTTGCTGTCAATTCTATTTAACGTGTCAGGATATCGCATCTGACGGTGCAACGTTTACAGCCGGTCAAAAGGCGCGTTGATTCGCGTTTACGATGATGCGGTGCTCTTTATCAAAACGAGCACTGCGCTCTTTACGAAAACGACTTGACTCAAATTTGCCCGAGAAAGGATAAAGACCGGGCGAAAAAGCTAGTCAAATTTGCGGAGGAATACGGGTTCCGTCTGAGATTCTATCGTGAAGGACTGTGCGCCATCTTTGGTAAACGGGCGTCGGCCACTTGCAAATGATGCGGTGCGCCACTGGCCGCGTACGTGGCGACCCTAACGGGATTCGAACCCGTGTTACCGCCGTGAAAGGGCGGTGTCCTGGGCCTCTAGACGATAGGGTCACAAAAGCGCGGGCAATATCGGAATTGCCGTTGATTCACGCAAGGCAAATTGACAAACGTCACTTCGCTGGACGGTATCTGGCGCAGAGGCCCTACAACTTGTTGTTGCCCGGGTCGGAGCCAAGTTCGTGAATCAGCGCGGCTGCACGCGCGGTTGCGCCGCGGTGCTCGTTCAAAACTTCGTGCGCATTCTGGACTAAGCGCTGTCGCGCTTTGCTGTCGCATAGAAGCTCGGCGAGCGCGCTTTCGAGTGAACTGACATCCTGGACCTGGATCGCGCCGCTCTTCGAGACAAGCGTTTTCGCCAGCGTCGCGAAGTTTTCCATGTGCGGACCGAACACGACAGGCTTGCCAGCTAGAATCGGTTCCACAGGATTTTGCCCGCCATGCGCGGTGAGGCTTTTTCCCATAAACACAACCGTGGCGATAGCGTACCAGCGTTGAAGTTCACCAGTCGTGTCGAGGAGCAGGCAATCCGCACTGAGTTCGCGATGAGTGAGTGCTTCACTCGCCAACGCCACGTGCAACCGCAAGGCATCCAATTGCGCGCGGATTTCGCGCAGCCGCTCGACGTGGCGCGGCGCAATGAACAAGCGCAATGGTGGAAATTGCCGGCGTAAGCGCAGAAAAACTGTGGCGAGCATTTCCTCTTCACCCCGATGCGTACTACCGCCGAAGAGCACAACGCGTTCTGAGATTGCACCTCCCCACGCGTCCCACAGGGACGCGGCTACAACTTTGTTTTCGGGCTGAACGTTCGAACTGGGATCAAATGCTTCAGGGTCGTACTTGATGCTGCCTGTCACACGGATTCGATCGCGCGAAACACCGAGCGTGGCCCAGCGATCGGCATCTTCCTTTTCTGGTACGCAAACCAAGTCCAAAAGCCTGAAGGTCGGCGCGATAAAAAATCGAAACTGCCGATATTTTCGCTCAGAGTGCGGGGACAATCGCGCGTTGACCAGAGCAAGCGGAATCCTACACGCGTGCGCTTCGGCGGCGAGATTGGGCCAAATCTCGGCCTCAACCAGAACGATACGCGCCGGACGAACGATAGAAAACGCGCGTCGCATGATCGGCCAGTAATCGAGCGGCGTGTACATGACTTCAATCCATCGCGGAGCATTTTTGCGGGCCAGAGCGAATCCGGTTGTGGTGGTCGTGGTCAAAACGTAGCACAAATCCGGTTCGAGCGTGCGCAACGCGTTGGCCAATTTCAGCGCGACGTTCACTTCTCCCACACTTACCGCGTGCAGCCATGTCGATCTTTGCTTCGACAGGCGGGCGCGCAGTGCGCGATCGTAACGTCCCAAACGCTGTCCGAATTTTTCGCGGTAACCGCCGCGACGAATCATCTTCGCCAGATAACCGGGCAAGAAGAGCAGCAGACCGATTGGCCAAAACAAATTGTAAATGAAGCGGATCATTTAATTGCCGATTGCCGATTGCCGATTGCCGAGAGAAACAAAACCTCGGTGGCACCGTATGTCTTCTGCCGAACCATGTGCCAGAGTTTCATTTCAGGAAGAGTTTCATGCGGTCGCTTCTCCAAAACGAAAACGCCGCTGGAGTCCAGCAATTGTGGCAAGGCTTCGCTGGTCAGAAGCTTCTCGGTATAGCTCTCGCCGTGCTTTGTTTTCTCATAAGGTGGATCGGCAAAAATGATTTGAACTGTTTCCGGGTCGGAAGCGTGCCGGAGAAAATCGAAAACGTCCTGCTGTCGAACGCATCCCTTTAATTTTGTCTTGAACAGATTGCGCTCGATGATCTCGACCGATTGCCGGTCTTCTTCGACAAACACGGCTGAAGACGCGCCGCGGCTGAGCGCTTCGATTCCAAGTGCGCCGCTCCCCGCGAAAAGATCGAGGACGCGACCGCCAGCAACTGAGTCACCCAAGCTAGAAAAGATGGCGGCCTTGACGCGGTCCATCGTCGGTCGCACACCGCGCTTTGGAACAGCCAGGCGGATCCCGCCGGCGCTGCCGGCGATCACCCTCATGGCGACGCGATCGGCGTTGCCGTTGCTGCGGGTTGCGGCAACGCTTCCTCCGGCGAAGCAGAGGACGATGGCACAGCGGAAATCGCCTTGCCCGCATCGCTACGCTCAGGTGTTGCGGACGTGGCCTCTTCGATCTGTTTCTTTTTCTTCTTTGCTCGCTCCTTTTTTCCGCCACCAAAAAAGCTGTTGAGCATACTGCTCAGATCGCGACCGACCAGCCGTTCCACCAAATTTGTGCTGGGCCGATCAACGGTGCCGCCGACCTGAAAGTCGATGGCAGAATAGCCCGGTTCATTGATGGGCTGAAAATTCTCGCGAATCGCCTTGAAAAGCTGGCCACGAATTCGGTCGTTGATTGCGAGCTGAGAATCGAGTTTCAGCTTGCCATCGAACGCGACTGTGCCTGACGCAGTGAGGCGAATATTCGGCGAACGCAAAATCAACTCATCGACCGTGACCAATCCCGGGCTCAAATGATATTTTGCCTCAGCTTGCTCCAGATGAAGCTCCTTTAGCTCTTCGATCTGGAGAACCTGCCCAAGCAACACGAGCAAGCTGTATTGTTGAATCCGCCCGTCACGCAGGAAAATTTCGCCGCTGCCAATGAGCGCACTCGGGTCGGCAGTTTTCCCGGAAGCCCGGAAGCTTCCCTCCAACTTGCCGTTGACCATTCCTTTGGGGCCACCGGCATTTTCGACGATTTGATCGGCGAGCACATCGCGAAAGTTTACGCTCGTAGTGAAAGGGGAATCCTCCGCTTCCGGCTGCATGGCAAAATATCCGTTGATCTCACCGCTTGCAGCGCGCGCAGAAATCTTGGAAAGCTCCAGTACATCAGGCTCGTAGCGAAGCAGTGAACGCAGTTGTTCCAGAAAAAAGCGGTCCCGCAATGAAATTCTTGCCACCTTGGTGTCGCCGCGAAGCGCAAGCGCGCTGCGAATGCGACTCTGAAAATCCACCCCGCTAAAGCTCGCGAGCAGTCCGCCGGCCTGATCGAGAAAACTGAAATTGCCACCTTTAATACTCACTCGTCGAACTTCCGGAGCCACTGCAAGTTTCGGTTCTTCTCTGGGCGGTTTACTGCTGGCGGTGACCTCGGATCCAGAGGAAGGATTAGCTGGTGCGACGCTAACCGCGGGAGCGGCCTTCGTTTGAACAAACTCGCGTTCTACTTGCGGCTGGGAGACGCTTGCAGCCTGTTTCGCAGAAGTTGCAGGCAATTGCAGTTCTTGCGAGCTGGGTAATCTCCATTTTCCTTCCGCGTCTTGTGGCCAGACCACGTTTGGATTGATGAGCGCGACTTCCTTGATCACCAGCCGTTTGGAAAAAACCGAGAGGAAATGCACGCGCAGCCGAAATGTTCTTGCTTCGAGGAAATGCCTTGAACTCGCAGAGGAAGCCTGTGCAATTATAATGCCGCTCAGCTCCAGTCCGCCCCATGGAGTCACGCTCATGCTGCGAATTGCCAGCGGCGCACCGAGGCGCCGGCTAAGCTCCTGCTGAATCTTTGCTTGTGCGCCCTGCGATTGCACATACAAGTTCACGCCGATCAAGAGAACCGCGCCGAGCCCAATCACCACCGCTGGAGCAATCAACGTGATCCGGCGCAATTTTTTCACCCCTGACACGTTACGCAGCCCGAGTTTGAAGAAAAGATCAAAGCCCTCCGTTACTTTTGCGTGTGACTGATACAGTTGTCATTCTCAATCCAGCGGCAGGCAGTCCCGAAAATCTTCGGGATTGGCAGGAGCGCGTCGAATCGATCGCCCGCGGTTGCCCCATCCGCATTACAACGTATGCGGGCGAAGCGGAAGCGCTGGCCCGGCGCGCCGTCGAAGAGGGCTTTGCACGAGTCGTTGCAGCGGGCGGCGACGGAACAGTTAACCAAGTGGCAAATGGCCTTGCCGGCACTTACGCCGCGTTGGGTCTTCTCCCCATGGGCACAGTGAACGTTTTCGCGATGGAGCTTGGTCTACCGTTGCACAATCTGCAGCTTTGCTGGGATATCATTGAGGGCGCGAACAAGCGTCTGGTCGATCTACCGACCGCGAATGGAAAATACTTTGTCCAGCTTGCTGGCGTTGGGCTTGACGCACAAGTCGTCAAGGAAACCAGCCTCGCGTCAAAGCGCAGTTTCGGTCCGCTAAGCTATCTCATCTCGGCAGCGCAGATCGCGGCGCGGCAACCGCCGAAGCTCTCTATCGAAGCGGAAAACTCCCCTGTGGATGAAGGATCCTTCGTCCTCATCGGAAACGGGCGCCTTTACGGCGGCCCTTTCCCATTTTTCAAGCGCGCCATCATCGATGATGGCTTGTTTGATGTCGTCGTGTTCAAACGGCTCGGCTATCTCGAAATCATCAAATACCTCCAAGACGTCATATTCAGCTCCGAAATCCGCGCTCCAGAAGTTGAATATTTTCAAACGCGGCGACTGCGCATAACAAGCGATCAGGATGTTCCGCTGGAAGTCGATGGCGAACTGGCCGGGAACTGTCCGGTCGATTTCCGAATCACGAAAAAAGCGCTGCGGGTTCTGGCGCCGCTACCGTTGGTGTAATGGAGCATACCGCGGCTTGCCGATTCGCTTTGCATCAGAGAGTGGAATCGATAAGACATCGCCAGGCTTGAGGATGGGTCTTGAAGTAAAAAAGATCGCGGTTGCTCTCCGACCTCGGAATGCCTTGGGCATTATCCCTGTTTTTTGTGTTGGTGTTCTGCTTGTGGAGACATTCCGGTTGTACAAGGGAGGCGCCTATTTCTCACTCGATGACTTCAACAATCTTTATTGGGTCCAGCGGGCAACTTTCGCGCAAATGGCCGGACACATCATCTACCCCGTGTCCGCGTACTTTCGACCCGCCGGCATGACATGCTACTGGGTGCTGCTACAATTGTTTGGCCTGAATTCAGCTCCTTATCATTGGCTGGCGTGGTCTTTGCACACGGCGAATACGACACTTCTCTATTTTGCTCTCAAGAAATTAACAGAATCGCGAGCCGGCGCAGCAGTCGGCGCGATGTTGTTCGCAAGCCAAGCAGTCTTCGCTGACATCTACTGGGATTTTGGAACGATTTTCGAGGTGGTGGCGGCATTCTTTTCCTTTATCGGTATTTTGCTTTGGACATCTGAACGGCGTGACTGGTCACGAGTAGTACTGGCCTCGCTGGCGCTGCTGCTAGCGATGAAAGGGAAGGAAATGGCCATCACGATGCCTCTTATCTGGATCGGCTATGATTTGTTGCTTCGGAAGGATTTGGAACGAAGACTTGCCATACACTGGGCGCTGCCTTGCGGTCTCGCGCTGTGGTACGGATTAACAAGAGCTGTAATGAGGGGAATGAGGCCCAGCGATCCCTACTACATGAGTTTCAGCGCGTTAACATTCGTTAGGAGCCTTGGTGTTTACTTTAATATGCTTTTCGGAACCAGTTTTCAATGGCAGGTCTGGTGTAGCGGGCTGGTGGTGCTCCTGCTGGTTTTTGTGCTTCTGCGAGGTCGCCTCGCGATATTTTTCCAGTTCTACGTTCTTGTCACATTTCTTCCTGTCATTTTCCTAATCAATCACCGCTATGCGTTCTACTGGTATCTCCCATTTCTAGGGGTATCCGGGCTCATTGCAATGTTGGCGAAAGACGTCGCCGGCGTGATTGAAAATCGAAATCCAGAATGGCTTTCAAAGGCCGGTGCATATTCTGTTCTTGCGTTGCTCTGCTGGGGCACTTTCCTCGCACACAAAGAGGCTAATCGCCCAAAACGATCTTCGATAAGAGCTCGTGCCGCTGAATGTCGCGCTTTCGTTACAGGCTTGAAAGCGCTGACACCGCCACCGCGTGGTGAAGTCATTTACTTCGATTCGAAGCCTTCAAACTTTGGTGAGGCTGATTTGCTTTCGGCGACTCAAGTTGTCCTCCGCCGTACCGATCTTGGTGTTAAACTCGTTTCTGAATTTCCGCCTGAGACGCGATACCGCCTTCGGTTTGAGGAGTCGCGTCTCAGACAGCTTCCGCAATAGAGACTGAAATCAGGAATCCGCTGACTGCGATCTGGACGTCGCCGCGGCGATTTGCTTTGTCACAATTAACCCGCACTAATCGAGACCAAGTTCGGATCTGACGACATCGCCAGCTCGTCTTTCCGCCCAATTCGCGCGATGTTGCGCGGCATGCGTAACCGCAATCGTTGGATTGGGAAAAAGGCAGCCGCATCGCTGAATCTGCCGCAAGTCGAGACCACTTTGATCCAGCTGGGTGACCGATGGCCCGCAGACGCGCCGCCACTGGCTCAAGTGATCGAGCAATTTCCGTTGGGCGAAGCGGCCCTGCTGCATCTCCTCGCCGTATCCAACATTTCCGCGACAAGATTGACGCGAGATCCCGAAACGCTCCTGTGGCTGAGCCAAGCTGAAATCTGCCGCGCCGCTCGCGGCCATGCAGAAATGTTGAACCACCTGCGCGCTGTCACGGACGATTTGATCGCACAGCCGGACTTTGCATCGCTCCGCGTGTGGAAAGGGCGCGAAATGACGCGCGTAGCGCTTCGCGAACTCGCAAATGTGGCTCCATTGGAAGAGACCACGGGAGAGCTTTCGCAGATCGCGGAGATTTGCATTCGCCACGTGTTCGAATACTCGAACACGGAATTGCGCACGCGCCATGGCTCCCCCGCTGCGGAATTTGCGATTCTCGGCCTCGGAAAACTCGGTGGCTACGAGCTGAATCACAGCTCTGATGTTGATCTTCTTTTTCTCTACAGCGAGGAGGGCCAGCTCACCGCCCACATTTCGTATCACGAGTTCTTCAACCGGCTGGGAAAGAAAATTCTCGAAACCTTTTCGACTCCGCATCCAGCAGGTTCACTTTTCCGCGTCGATCTGCGGCTGCGCCCGGAAGGATCGGTCGGCCCGCTCGCGCGATCACTCGACAGCATGGAAAATTATTATGCTGGTTTTGGCGAAACATGGGAGCGCCTCGCGCTAATCAAGGCCCGCGGAATTGCCGGCAGCCGCGAACTGGCGTATGAATTCCTGCGGCAACATCAGCCTTTCATTTATCCGAAGAGCGCCACGCCCGATCTGCTCGAGGAAATCGCCAACATCAAGCGCCGCATCGAACGCGATGTGGTTGGACCGGAGAAGCTCCATCGTGACGTGAAGCTTGGTATCGGCGGTATCCGCGAAATCGAATTCATCGTACAGGCGCTGCAGCTCATCAATGGGGCGCGGCATCCGTTCCTCCAAGAACCAAGCATGCTCAAGGCGTTGCGAGCATTGCGTGAATTGAATTTTCTTCCTCACGAGGAGGTTTTGGCCCTCGATAACGCGTATCGGTTTCTGCGCCGCGTCGAGCATCGTCTGCAAATCGAGGCCGAACAGCAGACCCACACTGTTCCAGAAGAGCCGGAAGCATTGGGCCGCCTCGCTGGCAGTCTCCGCTTTTCATCCGCTGAGGACTTCACCGCGGCGCTACAAGCGAGAATGGGCGCAGTCCGTCCCATTTTTCAACGGATCATCTCAGAAACGCCTGCGGAGCTGGCCAAAATCAATCTGGAAATTTTCAGTGACCCGAAACGCGCAGCGAAAGCTCTGGGAGATCTCGAACGGGGCCCGGGAAGTTTCCACGTCGCCCCGCGGACCAGACAAATATCTCGGAAGCTGCAGCCCCTTTTGCTGGATTGGCTGGGGAAGGCAGCGGATCCGGACGCAACTCTGAATCAATTCATTCGTTTCGTGGAAGCTTACGGCCTGCGCAGTTTGCTCTTCGAATTGCTCGTGTCGAACCCGAAATTGCTTGAGTTGGTTGTCAGGACCTTCGATGCGAGCCGGTTTGCTGGCGACCTGTTGATTCGGCGTCCGCAACTGCTCGAAGAAATCACGCGCGATCCAACTTTTTCCGAAGCCAGATCAATGGCCGAGCATCTGAGGCGCCTCGAATCGTTTGGCGCGAGCGCGTTTCACCTCGAGCCCGTCCGCGCGTACCGGCAGCGGCAAGTCCTGCGTGTGATGCTGCGCGACGTCCTTCATTCTGGCAGGCCGGCAACCGCGAAGAACCTTGAGCCTGAGCTTTCTGATTTAGCGGAAGCTTGCCTGCTCTTTACGGTCCGCCTCCTTGCAGGCAAACAGTTGACTGTGATTGCGCTCGGAAAATTTGGCGGACACGAGCTCAGCTATGGCGCCGATCTCGATGTTTTGTTCGTCGGCCGGACGCACAGTGGTGAGACGAAGGCGGGCGAAGAGATTCGCGCGGCGCAACATCTCGTCGTCAACATGGCGCAACCGACCTCTGAAGGAAACATTTGGGTGCTCGATGCGAGGCTGCGTCCCGAAGGCGAGAAAGGCCCGCTGGTTTGTCCGCTGGAGACCTATCAGGCGTATTTTGACCATCGGGCACAGCTTTGGGAAATACACGCGTTGACTCGTGCGCGGCCGGTCACCGGTCCGTTGGGCGCTCAATTCATCCAGATGGCGCAACACTACTGGAGAAAAGCCAGCCGGCGCTCCGATCTCTTCGAGCAAATCGACAACATGCTTGAGCGTATTCGACGCGATCGTGGGAGCGGATCAGATTTGCTCGACTTCAAAACAGGAGTCGGCGGCATGATCGAAGCCGAATTTCTCGTGCAAGCACTGCAAATGCGCGAAAATATCTGGGAGCCGAACTGGGAGCGCGCAGTCGATCAATTGCGTGAGCACGGAATCCTGAACAATGCCGAAGCCACGAGAGTCAAGAAAGCTTACGGCTTGCTCCGCCGGTACGAATCCGCATTGCGACGTTACGAGAATAAAGCTGTCTCAGCTCTTCCCCGCGACCCGGGCGAACAGCGAAAAGTTTCGGTCCGCCTTGGCTACGAAAATTTCGAAGCGTTTCGTCGCGATTATCTCGACGCGCGCGACGCGATTCACGCGCTGTACGAACAGCACGTAAAGGCAAGAAAGGGCGATTAGCCTCGCCTAAACGCTTTAACTCCCCTAACCCGGAATGCCCTTTAGCATTTCAGTGTTGGTCGGGAATTTTTTGACGAACATCAGGAGACGCTGAATCGCTTCCTCCGGTTTGTGACCGGCCAAGCCGCGCCGGATGAGATTGATCTTCTCCAATTCCCACGGTTGCAGCAGCAGTTCTTCGCGGCGCGTTCCGGACAGAAAGATGTCGATCGCTGGATAAATGCGCTGGTCGCTGATTTTGCGATCCAGCACCATTTCCATGTTTCCCGTGCCTTTAAATTCCTGAAAGATCAATTCGTCCATGCGGCTGCCTGTTTCAATCAGCGCCGTGGCGACAATCGTCAGCGAACCGGCTTCCTCGGTATTGCGCGCGGCAGCGAAAATCTTTCGCGGAATTTCCATGGCGCGCGCGTCGATGCCGCCGCTCATTGTGCGGCCGCCGCCGGACAATGCGTTATTGAACGCGCGCGCGGTGCGCGTAATTGAGTCGAGTAGGATGAAGACGTGGTTGCCTGCTTCGACCAATCGTTTTGCCCGCTCGATGGCCAGCTGCGAAATGCGCGTGTGACTCTTGATATCGCTGTCGTTCGAACTCGCCATCAATTGCGCTGTCGGATGCGACCGGCGAAAATCGGTGACCTCCTCCGGGCGTTCATCGACCAGAAGAATAATCAGGATCATCTCCGGATGGTTCTTTGCGACCGCATCGGCAATGTGATGCAGCAGCGTCGTTTTACCGGTGCGCGGTGGCGCAACAATCAAACCGCGCTGCCCCATGCCCAGTGGCGTCATCAAGTCCATGATCCGCGTCGTGTAACGGTCTGGCACGGTCTCGAGCTTGATTTTTTTGTTCGGATTGATCGTGGTCAATTCCTCAAATGGGCGGAGGCCCTGATATTTCGCCGGCTCTTCGCCGTTGATCTTGAGAAGCTTCACCAATTGCGGGCCACGGCTGCCCCGCCGGGTTTCACCGTAAATCCACATCCCGTCGCGCAAGACAAAACGACGCACAATTTCAGGAGTGACGAAAATGTCCTGCGGCGTCTGGACAAAGTTGCGTTTCGGATCGCGCAGGAATCCGAAGCCCTTGCCGGAAATTTCAATGATGCCTTCGCCAAATTCCGGCTCAGTTTGAACTTGTTCGCCGGTCTCAACAGCGCCCCCGACGGCTTCGCCTCCTTCTGAAGCGGGCCGATCGAGAGTCTCAACACCGACGTTCGCACCAGCGACATCAGCGCTTGTTGAGGAGGAGTTTGGCGATTCTTCGGAATTATCGCGCCTGAACCGATCGCCCCGGTCGCGGTAACGTCTTCGCGGAAATCGACGGCGCGAGCGATGCTGGCGTTGCTCCGGCATGGCGGACTCAGTCGGTACAGGTTGGTTTTCGTTTTCTTCGTTCATAAGCTGAGATTCTTCACTGCGGGGGGCAGAGCCTTAACACGTTTCCTACAGGCAATACTTTTTCAGGCCGGCAACCTGGCCAGCAATTCGTCGGAAATATCTAGATTTGAATAGACGTTTTGCACGTCGTCGTCCTCTTCAAGTGCATCACACAAGCGAAGCACCTGACGCGCCACGGTCTCGTCCCTGACCGCGATTGTAGTATCGGGGATAAACGTAAACTTTTGCCCATCGGTAGTGACGCCTGCTTTCTTGAGCGCCTCAGCTACGGCGTAGAGCTGATCGTGGGAAGTGGTGATAACATACTGATCCTCATCGGTTGTCAACTCCTCCGCGCCAGCCTCCAAGGCGATCTCCAGCAACCGATCCTCGTCAATGCTCGATCGAGGAAGCGTGATTTGGCCTTTCCTGTGGAACATGTACGAGACGCTCCCGCTCGATGCGAGGTTGCCATTGTTCTGGGTGAAAATTCTGCGGATCTCCGCGCCGGTGCGATTCTTGTTGTCCGTTGCAGTCTCAACGATGATCGCCACGCCGCCCGGCGCGTACCCTTCGTAAACAATCTCGTCGAATTGTTCGCCGTCCCTACCCTCGCCCGTGCCGCGTTTGATTGCGCGCTCGACATTATCGTTGGGCATGCTCTGCGCCC
>DATEZD010000202.1:0-7230 GCA_035255865.1 Candidatus Udaeobacter sp. | reverse complement strand
GAGGAAGCGTCGCTATGAGGCGGCGTTTATCGCGAAACTTAGCGATGCGGAAGGCGAAGCGGCGGAAACACAGGTTCATTTGGAATTCGCGGTTCACCACAGCTATATCTTTCACAATGAGTTTCTGAGTGTCGATGATGCATACGAAAAAATAATCGGCCAGCTCGTGAAAGTGATCGACGAGCCTGACAAGTGGCTGATCAAAAATTCGCGGCGTTGTTTATGAATTGGGACGAAGAAGCAAATAGGAAGATTTGGAGTTCGCCGGTTCGCCCTTTCGGCGACT
Source organism: Candidatus Udaeobacter sp. (assembly GCA_035255865.1). Lineage (GTDB taxonomy): Bacteria > Verrucomicrobiota > Verrucomicrobiia > Chthoniobacterales > UBA10450 > Udaeobacter. The sequence continues at coordinate 6,944 of DATEZD010000202.1, read as the reverse complement.
CGCCGATTCCTTCTGATTAAAATGGCTTTCTCGCGAAAAACCGCGCTTGAGTATTTGCGCCGCGCAAACGAGCAGAATCGACTCGGGCACGCTTATTTGATCACGGGACCGCCGGGCAGCGGCAAGGAACTGCTGGCGGCTGACCTGGCCAGCCTTGTCAATGGCACGCCAGTCAAAGATGTTTTTTCAGCAAAGGCCCGGGAGATTTTCGTTGCCCGACCCGAATCGAAGTCCCGACGCATTCTGATCGAGCAAATACGCGACCTTGAGCACGCGCTGCAAATGCGCGCATCGAACGGCCGCCGCAAAGTAGCTATCGTTCCCGATGCAGACCGGCTCGTAGCCCAAGCTGCGAACGCGTTTCTCAAAACATTGGAGGAACCTCCAAAGGATTCCTTGCTGCTTCTGCTAAGCGCTTTGCCTGAGGCTCTGCCGGAGACAATTCTCTCGCGATGCATCGCAATTCCGCTTGCGCCAAACGGGCAGCGCCAAAGCAAGGACGAAGAAGAGAAGCTCGTGAAATTGCTGCAACAAACGTCCGGTCAAGAACACTGGACGATTCAGTTTGCTTATCGGCTGGCTCAAGAATTTCAGCGCCTGCTCCGGGAAGTGCGCGAGGAAGTAAAGGGCGAAACCGATGCGGCATTGAAAAAGGAAGAAACGCGCTACAAGGATGCTACTGATGGGGCGTGGCTGGAAGAACGAGAAAATTACTACAAGGCGCTGACTGAAAGTCTTTATCTGCAACGACGCGCCGGACTGGTCGAAGCATTATTCGCCTGGTGGACTGATGTTCTTCGGGCAAGCAACGGTGTGGCACAGCGTGATCTAGTCCGTGCAAAAAAAGAAACTGCCGCACTCGCGGCACGCTTCAGCACCGCCGAAATCTTAAAGCGGATCCGTTGTCTCGAGGAATTGCGCGATCATCTGGGTCGCAACATTCACGAAGCCCTTGCCATCGAAGTCGTGTTCCTGACAGTTTTCACCGTGTGACTTGTACCCGCGAATCACGCGAATGATTTCCTCCTGTTGGCTCTAAATCTTTAGGGATTGTTGAGAACCGTCTGTGCCGCCGGCTTTGCCACCTCCAACTGCGCGATCACTTTCTGGATTTGGACAGCTTGCTCTTTGAGTTGGGTCCTCAGAAGTTGGATGTCCTCCCGTTGTTGCGCGCTCGCGATCTGGAAATCTTTCTTCAACTGAGCAATCGTGGCTTCTTGTTGTTCTACTTTGCGATGTTCTTTGAGAAACTCATTGAGCAACATCGCGTTCACGGCATCATAGCGCACGGTGTAGATCTCGCCCTTGTCGTCCCGCATCACGAGGTTCGGGTTCACAGCGGCTACTTCCTCGGCGATCAAACCAAATTGCGGCGTGCCAGCCTTGTCGCTCTTGTAGTGAAAAGTCACCGGCTTAAGCCCCAGGATGGATTCGCTGGCGCTATCCATCGGTTTAATTTCGTTCTTGAATCGCCGGGAGGAACTGACCGTCCCGAGCTGGCCCATTGCGTCGATCAAGACTGGTATCGCCGCGCCGCCCGTTGTTACCCCAAAGGTGCCAGCGATGAAAGCTCTTGTGTTACTGGGGTTTCCAATTCGAATCGTGTCCGACTCGCCGGCCAAACCTCCGTTACCAATATCGAGATTGTTATTGCCTGTAATATTCTGGCCGGCGAAAACACCTAATGCGATGTTGAAGTCGCCTGTAATGCTGTTCACAAGCGTACTATTACCGACGGCCGTGTTGCCGGTGCCGGTGGTGTGGTTAGCAAGCGCTGAATCTCCTACCGCAACGTTGCCATCTCCGTTTGTGTGGAGAGCAAGCGCACCTCTACCGAAAGCATTGTTGAAGTTGCCGCCGCCGTTGCTTGCAAGCGCACCAGAGCCGACAGCGGTATTAAAGGCGCCCGTGCTGTCGATGAGTGCATGCCAGCCTACGGCCGTGTTGTCGCTGCCACCGATGTTGCCTTGGAGCGCAGCTTGACCGTTGGCCGTGTTGCTGCTGCCGGTTTGGTTAAAAAGGAGCGCGTTTTGACCAGTGGCTGTGTTTTCATTTCCGCTGACGTTTTCCTCCAGCGCACTCCGACCGAAGGCACTGTTGGAAAAGCCCCCGACGTTTTTAAAAAGCGCGAACGCTCCAGTGGCGGTGTCATACGCGCTGGTGTTGCTTAATAGGGCGCCTGTGCCGGTTGCCGTATTTTGGTCCCCGGTGTTGGCAAGGAGCGCTCCGGCGCCAACAGCCGTGTTGAAGCTCCCGGTCATGTTGCTCCTGAGCGATAACCAGCCAACTGCAGTGTTGTATCCGCCGCTGGTAAGGCTCAAAAGAGCTGCCTGCCCTTCTGCCGTGTTGGCGCCGGGATATCCGCCGTCTGGAGCGGGGACAACTGCTTGCGCCTCGGTCAAAAGCCCAAAGCAGGCAAGCACAACAACAATGAGAACTGGCAGAATTGTGGTTTTGCGGTGAATCGGTTGATTCATGTGATTGTTCCTTTCTTTTTCCCCGCCAAGTTGATTCTGCGGATTGTGGGTCCGGAAGAGGCGAAGAACCCAGCGGGGGAAATGTCCTCCGCCTGATTCAGATCCGATTGCGTGGAGTTTGGCGGAAGTCTCAGCGGCTTGTCGAGATCAAAATCTGCAAAAGACAAGCCTGAACGTTTGAGAAGTTGCACCCCGGAATCGGCGTAAGCGAAGGCGGACCCGTCACGCCATAGATCGCCGCACCGACCGAAGCTGGGTTGACAACAAACCATCTCATCTTATCCAGTACACACTTATGCGATATATTTCCCAATTCATTTTAATAGTTGCCGGGTCAAGTCTGGTTTCGTTGTTTGCTGGTTGCGGCACGACCACCCGCGCGCCCGTTGGCGGGCCATATCACGTCACGGCTTATCGCCCGCACGACCCGTCGGCCGTGCGCGTGAGGGTTTCGCTTTCCCAGCAAAACGTCTATGTCATGGAAGGCGACCGATGCCTGATGGCTGCCGCCATTTCTGTCGGCATGCCTGCGAAGCCAACACCGAGGGGCAGCTTCACTATTTATTCCAAACAAGAGCACAAACGCTCTGGATCTTACGGATTCAGTGTGCAAGGCAACCGAATTGTTCCTTCCACTGGCGGTGGGCCGGGACGTTACGTCGGATATCCAATGGGCTACTGGTGCGAGTTTGCGCCCGCCTACGGTTTTCACCAAGGCTTTGTGCATCCCTATCCGCGCACACATGGCTGCATCCGATTGCATGGCGAAGCCGCGCCGAAGTTTTTTGCGTTGGTGCGAATCGGCACGCCTGTGAACATTGCTACCACCCAGCCAGAGGACGCGACGATTGGGCCGAAAGTGCAGCGAGTGGACGATTCCAGAGCGCCTGATCCTCCAGGGTCTGTTATGATTTCGGACGCCGCGTTTGAAAAGCCGAGCGGACAGTTGCTGGAGTAGTGATATAATTAGTGGCAGGTGAAGTCGCCTCTCCCCTTAGTGAAAGAGAGAGGATTAAGGTGCGGGGTTTGCGCCTCTCAAACTCTACCTAAATCAACCCTCTCCCTTGCCAATGGAGAGGCGATGGGAGAACTTATGTCTTAGATTTCATGAGCACGAACCTGATTTCAAGCGGCACGACCGCGCGGGAGAAAGTGAACCTTCGCACGCCGGATGTGATGGCGGCTGTGCAGCAACAAGTCGAATCGCATTATCGGAGCGACATCGTCGATAAGGTGCGCCGGGCCGGTGGAATCATTTCCGTGGGCGATACCACCGTGCGCCTGGCAAAAGAGTTCGGCTTTTGCTACGGGGTCGAGCGCGCGATCGATCTTGCCTATGCAGCGCGCAATGTTTTCAAAAATCGCCAGCTTTTTATTGTCGGCGAAATCATTCATAACCCGGAAGTCAATCATCAGATCGCCTCGTTAGGCATTAAAAATCTTACCGGCAAGAATAAACAGGCTGACATTTCCGATCTTGGACCAGAAGACGTCGTGATCGTCCCGGCGTTTGGAACCGAGTTGTCGATCCAGCAACAGATCAAAGACCGCGGCTGCCAGATTGTCGATACGACTTGCGGCGACGTGATGAGTGTTTGGAAACGAGTGCGCAAATACGCCAGCGAATCGGCTACTTCCATCATTCATGGCAAAGCCGAGCATGAAGAGACCAAGGCCACCAGCTCGCGTGCCCTGGGGGATGGGACCGGCCATTACCTGGTGGTGCTAACGCTTGCGGATACCGATTACGTTTGCGACTACATCCGGCACGGTGGCGACAAGCAAGCGTTCCTGGAGAAATTCAAAGGCGCGCATTCGCCCGGGTTCGACCCCGACGTGCATCTGCAAACGGTCGGCGTGGCTAATCAGACCACGATGCTGCGCGGCGAAACTGAGGAGGTGCAACGGCGAATTCGGCAGGCCGTTATCGACCGCGACGGACCAGAGCTTTCTGAAAAGAATTTCCGATTCTTCGACACAATCTGCGGTGCGACGCAAGAGCGGCAGGATGCATTGCGCGAACTGCTCAACGTGCCAATGGACCTGATGTTAGTAGTGGGTGGTTACAACAGCTCGAATACGTCGCATCTCGCCGAGATGGGCGAAGAAAAATTGCCCACTTACTTTGTGCTCAACTCCTCTCGGCTGGTGTCCAGCACCGAGATCAAGCATTACAATCTGCACGAGAAACGCGAAATCGCTTCGTACTTCTGGCTCCCGAATGGACCGGCGGTCATTGGGATCACTGCCGGTGCGTCGTGTCCGAACAATTTGATTGAAGAAACGCTGATTCGTCTCTTCGAATTGCGCGGCATCTCTCGGCGAGAACTTGAGCTGGCCGCGTAGAACCGATCATTGCGTTTTTGATGCTCTCATTAACACCGCGGCTTTAGCGCGGTGTAGCCACTAAGGCCAAAAACGAAACCGTTTAAACGGTTTGGCCATTTCCGCTGTGGCAACCACCTCATTGAAGTCAGGTGTCAATAAGAATGCCCAGCGAACACGATGGACATCTTCACGCGCGGAGACTTCACGACATGCGAAATAATTTTGTATGGCGCGCGCAATCTGGAAAGGCAACATCAGCTTTGGCTTGGTTAATATTCCTATAGCCCTTTATCCCGCTACGCGGCGGGAAGAACTCAAGTTTCGTCTGCTGCGCAAGAGCGATTTGAGTCCTGTGAATTACAAGCGCGTTGCCGAGAAGGACGGCAAGGAGGTTCCCTGGGATGAGATCGTCAAGGGTTACGAGTACGACAAGGGGAAATACGTCGTGTTGAAGGACGAAGATTTTGAGCGAGTAGATCTCGAGGCCACACAGACGGTGGACATTCAAGATTTCGTCGATCAGAAAGAAATCGATCCAATGTTCTTCTACAAGCCGTACTATCTTGAGCCGCAAAAAGGCGGCGATAAAGCCTACGCGCTTCTGCGAGATGCGCTCAAGGACACCAACAAGGTTGGCATCGCCAAGGTGGTGATCAAGACGCGGCAATACCTCGCCGGTGTGAAGCCGGAGGACGGCGTGCTTGCCCTGGAGTTGATGCATTTCGCCGATGAACTGGCGGACCCGGAAAAGCTCCATGTCCCGAAAAAGACAGAAGTGGCCAAACGCGAAATGACCATGGCCAAGTCACTCATCGACAGCATGAGCTCGAAGTGGAACCCCGAGAAGTACAAGGACGACTATCGCGAAGCGCTTATGGAAGTGATCGAGGACAAAGTGGAAGCCGGCGGAAAAGAAATCGAAGAGAAACCGAAGAAAGCACCCAAACCGACGAAAGTGATCGATCTGGTTTCGGTATTGCAGAAGAGCCTGGAGGAAACCGGCGCGAAAAAGAAAGCGACAACCAAGTCGCGAAGAAAGCAGAAGCAACCTGCGAAGAAAGCGGCGTAGCTGTAGCGGCGGTCTATGACCGCCGACGCTCGCGTGCAAATTCGATTTCGGCGCTCATGGAGCGCCGCTACAGAAGAAGCGATTTTCTTGACACCGCCGCTTGCCATCGTTCAGCTTGATGGCCATGAACGCACTTAATCGATTTGCGGATCACGTTTATTGTATTGCACGGCTGATTATCGGCCTGATGTTCGCCTGCCACGGCGGACAAAAGGTTCTCGGGTTTCCAGCGGGCGGCCATGGTAGCGCGGAGGGCCTGATGTTGGTTGGCGGAATCATCGAGCTGGTCTGCGGGTTTCTGATTGCCTTTGGATTTCTGACGCGCATTGCCGCCTTCTTTGCCGCCGGCGAGATGGCTGTCGGGTATTTCATGATGCACGCAAAGATGGGCTTTTTCCCGATCGTCAACAAAGGCGAGTTGGCGGTCGCTTACTGCTGGTTCTTTCTCTTTGTCCTGTTTTACGGCCCAGGTCGCTGGAGCATTGACGCGCTGATCGGCAAGCGAAAAGCCACGGCTGCGATGCCCTCCACTGCTTAACTTTGTCATTTCGAGTGAAGTCGAGAAATCTCTAATTTTTTGTATCCATGAAGCAACTGATCTTGGTCCTGCTTGCCGCCTTCGTTCTGCAATCGCTCCGGGCGGAGGAGTACAAAGACTTTGGCAAGGAGAGGTTGAATAGTTCGCCGCGGCACGGCGAATGGGTCGATATCAAGTCAGGCGACCGCACAATTAAAGCCTTCGTCGTTTACCCCGAGCGCAAGGACAAAGCGCCAGCCATTATCGTGATTCAGGAAATTTTTGGCCTGACTGATTGGCTCCGCAGCATGTGTGATGAGCTGGCCGAGAATGGCGTCATCGCGATTGCGCCCGATTTTCTCAATGGTCAAAAATTTGAAGATGCCGATGGAGCGAGCAAAGCGACCTCGGCGGTGACGCAAGATCAGGTCAAAGTGGTTCTCAACGCCACCGCCGATTACGCACTCAAAATTCCGGCTTGCAATGGCACGCTTGCTGTCTGTGGATTTTGTCGCGGCGGGGGATGGGCGTTCATGTACGCAAATGAAAATCC
>DATEZD010000201.1:0-3569 GCA_035255865.1 Candidatus Udaeobacter sp. | reverse complement strand
TTTTTGGGTCACATTACGAGCGCTACGAAACCGATTCCGGGCACGCTGCAAGAAGGTGGTGCGCCGTTCCAGACGACGCATTGGACGGTCGTGTTGCAGGCAGGCGCGGCGGAGTCTGATGAGTCGGCGCGGAAAGCGCTCGCGGCTTTTTGCCAAGTTTACTGGCCACCGCTTTACACATTCCTCCGTCGTCGCGGCTATTCGCCGGCTGATGCGCAAGATATCGCCCAGGGTTTTTTCGAGCATTTATTTCAGCACAACACGTTGAGCCGGGCCGATCAGGAGAAGGGCCGGTTGCGCACGTTCCTGCTCGGTTCGTTGCAGAATTTTCTGCTGAAAGAGCGCGAACGCATGCGCGCGCTCAAACGCGGCGGAGCGCATCAGTTCGTATCGTTCGATGAACAACTGCCGCAAGCTGAAGCGGCGATGCAGGCGACGTCTCATTTGGGCGACGTGAACTCCTACGATGTCGCATGGGCCTCCAGTGTGGTGACGCGCGCGTGGAAGAATGTACGCGACCGATTTGCTGCCGAAGGCAAACGGGAATGGGTGGATGAGCTAAGACCCTTCGTAGCCGGTGGAACTGCGACAGCGCCGAATCAAGCGGAAGTGGCAAATCGACTCGGCACATCGGTTGAAAATTTCCGTGTGTGGCTTTCACGATTGCGCCAAACTTATCGACATGCATTGCGGGCGGAGGTGGCGAGCACGGTTTCCGATCCAAAGGATGTTGATGACGAGCTGCATTACGTGTACCGCATCCTGACCGCATGAGCGCCGTGGCTCCTCAGCAAGGAATCAGCGCCGGAGTTTGCGCGAAATGCGGTAAATCGATTACGCATCCCGGCCCGGATGGCGAATGTGTTCGGTGCTTGGTTAGCTTTGGTTTTCTGGCTGAGGACGATGACGTTCAGCAGATTGGCGAAAGCAAACAAGTGAGGCTCGGTCCTTTGCGTTACGCACACTTTGAAGTCGAAGTAAATGCCGATGGATATCCTGTCATACTCGGTTCCGGGGCCATGGCGGTGACGTATCGCGCGCGAGACACCGTTCTTAATTCGGCGGTCGCCCTCAAGGTTATCAGCCGAAAGCTGGCGGAAGATCCCACTGCTCGTGCGCGATTTCTGCGCGAGGCCCGGGCGGCCGCGCAGATTCAGCATCCGAATGTGGCGCGAGTCATTCATTACGGTGAGCAGGATGGCGAATGCTTTTACGCCATGGAGCTTGTTCATGGCGAAACACTCGAAGAACGAGTGCGACGCGACGGGCCGCTTCCTTTGAGTCTTGCTCTTGAAGTGATAGAACAAACCGCGCGCGGCCTTGCTGCTGGAGAGCAGTGTGGTGTTGTCCATCGTGATTTGAAGCCCTCGAACGTGATGATCGAATCGCACGCCGGCGATCAATTACTGGTGAAGATCATCGATTACGGCGTGGCCAAAGTTCTCGCTCCACAAGCTGATGCGACCTATCGCACTCAAGCAGGTTTTATTGGAACGCCGGCGTTTGCCAGCCCCGAGCAATTCGATGAAGTGGGCCGGCAGCAGATCGACACGCGTTCGGACATCTACTCGTTAGGCGTGACTTTCTGGTATCTCCTTACAGCGCAAATGCCTTTTGCTGGCCGTTCGATTGAGGAAGTTCGCGCAAAGCAGGCGAAACAATTTCCGCTGCACCAGCTAAGGAGTGCACATGTTCCGCTCGAATGCGTTGCCTTGTTGAAGTCGATGTTAGCTCGTGACCCGGCAAAGCGACCGCAAACCGCACGCGAGCTACTTACGAGGCTTCACCGCTGCTACCTCCATTTCGAACCTGCTGCGCGACGCCGGCGAAAGCGTGTGGTTCTTGCTTCAGTAGCACTGGCGATTGTTGCCGCCCTGCTCTTAGTTGGCATGTTTCTGTACCGACGCACCCACGCCTCTTCCGCGCTCGACAAATCGATTGCGGTACTGCCATTCGAAAATCTCAGTTCGAACCCGCAGGACCGGTTTTTCGCCATCGGTATTCAGGATGAAATTCTAACGAAGCTGGCGAGTTTGGCAGACCTCAAGGTGATCGCGCGCACCTCTACCGAAGCTTACGATAACAAACCAGTCGACCTTAGAAAAGTGGGGTACGAACTCAGCGTGGGCAGAGTTCTGGAAGGGTCCGTCCAAAGGTCAGCCGACAAGGTCCGCGTCAATGTGCAGCTTATTGATACTCGGAGTAACGCTCATGTGTGGGCCAACAGTTATGATCGCACCCTGGATGATGTCTTCGCAGTTCAAAGTGAAATTGCAAAGAGCATCGCCGAGCAACTTCAGGCCAGGATTTCGCCAAATGAAAAGAGAGCGATCGAGCGTTCGCCCACCAACGATCTCGCGGCGTTCAATTACTACACTCGCGCGAATACTCTTATGCTCTCTTATTACGGTGACGTTCGGCAAAAATATCTGGAAGCGGTGGACTTGTTAAACCAAGCGATCAACCGCGATCCGTCGTTCTTCCTAGCCTACTGCCAGCTCGCTCATGCTCACGACACGCTCTATTTCCTTGGCTACGACCATTCTGAAGATCGGCTAAGAATGGCGGAACGAGCGGTGGACGAGGCATTCCGGCTGCGTCCAGATGCAGGAGAAGCGCATCTGGCCCGGGCCGAGAATCTTTATCAGGGGCATCTTGATTATGATGGAGCGCTGGCCGAACTCGGAAAAGCGCGGCGACTGTTGCCTAACGCTTCACGAGTCTTCGAACTGACTGCCTATGTAGCTAATCGTCAGGGTAAAAATGAAGAGTCGGTCTCGAATCTGAAACGCGCCGTTGAACTCGATCCGCGTAATCCCTTTCTGTTGTATCAGCTTTCCGAATTTTTCCTCTATAGCAGGCGATACGCAGAAGCCGCTGCAGCTGCCGACTCGGCGATCGCGGTTAAACCGAATGACGCCGAGATGAAAACGCTGCGTGGCATCATCGAATTTACCTGGAAAGCCGACACCCGAGTGTTGCATGATGCGCTCGTTTCTGCCGGCGAAAACGTACCGGGCGTCTGGACAATGCTTATGTGCGCGCTGGCTGAACGCGACGTGGAGGCGGCCAACCGAGCGTTGGCGAAGTCGGCTGAGCGCACCTGGGGTTTTGACGCGATCCAGTTTTCTCGCAGCTTCGGCGAGGGGCTGATCGCGCGCATGACGAATGACAGTGCTAAAGCTACGTCAGTTTTTCTTCGTGCTCGAGATGAGCAGCAAAAGATCGTCGAATCGCAGCCCGATTATGGCCCAGCTCTGTCTGTCCTTGCTCTCATCGATGCTGGGTTGGGCCGGAAAGACGACGCATTGCGAGAAGGCCGGCGTGCAATGCAGATTATGCCGGCGGAAAAAGAGCAAGTAAACGGCGCCCACGTCGTTGAGCTCTTTGCAATGACTGCGGCGTGGGTTGGCGAGAAGGATTTGGCCTGCGAACAGCTCGCAATAGCTGTGAAGTATCCGATCGCGCTTGGCTACGGCCAACTCAAACTGCTTCCCTTCTGGGACCCGCTTCACGGCGATCCGTGTTTCGAGAAAATCGTCGCCTCCCTCAAGCCGCAAGATTAGAGC
>DATEZD010000200.1:0-8912 GCA_035255865.1 Candidatus Udaeobacter sp. | reverse complement strand
CCAACGACTGTAATCGGCGAGCAGCTTCCTTTTGTGCTCAGCGAAGTAGTCATACACGTCCTGTGACACGTAGTAATGTTCCTCTGGTAATCCGAGCGCTTTGCGGGCCGCATCGACAAATTTTGCGCCGGCCTCGCCATGCGCCTTGTATGTGCCTTCGACTTCAGGGATGCCTTTGCCGATGAGCGTGTGCGCGATGATGAACTGCGGTTTCCCGTTGTCGCGCCGCTTCGCGACATCGAAAGCGTCGAGAAACTGTTGCATGTCGTGGCCATCGATTTCCTGAACATCAAATCCATACGCCTCCATGCGTTTTCCGGTGTCTTCGCTCTGGGTTTCTTTGGCCGCGGCGTCGAGCGTGACGGCGTTTGAATCGTAGATGAAAATCAAATTATCGAGGCCCCAATGGCCGGCCAGCGCGCATGCCTCGGAGGCGACGCCTTCCTGCATGTCACCGTCGCTGCACAAACAGACCACATGCTGGTCGAGAACTTTGTGCTCATCGGTATTGAAACGCGCGGCGGCCATTTTTGTTGCCACGGAAATGCCAACCGCATTGCCAACGCCTTGGCCGAGTGGCCCCGTGGTGCATTCCACTCCTGGTGTGTCGCCAAATTCAGGGTGCCCGGGCGTCTTGGAATGGAATTGCCGGAACCGTTTGATCTCCGACATCGGCAGATCGTAACCGCTCATGTGCAGCCATGCGTAAAGAAACATGCTGCCGTGCCCGCCCGACAGGACGAAGATATCGCGATTGATCCAGCGCGGCTGATCCGGGTTGTATTTCAGCGCATAGCCGAAAAGGACCGCTCCGATCTCCGCGCAGCCGAGCGGAAGCCCGAGGTGCCCCGATTGCGACGCCTGCACGGCGTCCATGCACAATCCGCGCGCCTGAGTCGCAGCCTTTGAAAGAATTTCAATGTTCAAACTCATGCAACGTTTATAAGCGCGGCGCCGTCGAATTGAAAACGCCGAAATTTCGCGCGCATGCTTTTTTGCAAGATTGATGGCGCGTTAAATCGTTGAATCGTTAAATCGCAAAATCCGATGTAACGGTGTAACGGTTTAACGATTTAATGTGTCGAAGCAATGAATCAGACGACTCTTCTTAAGATCGCTGAAAAGCTCGAGCGTCTTGCGGGCAGGCTGCCGGCCAAAATTCGAAAAGCGGTTCTCAGCGAGCTTACGCCCCTGAAGGAATTATTCCTCCAGCAACGGCCGCCGCGGTTTCTCTTCATTGGATCGAGCAAGATGCCGACGCACCGAATCATCAACACGCTTTTTACACCTGGCGTTCAAGAGCAGATGAATGTTGCTGTGATGCCCGTGCATCGCTGGATCGACTGGAGCATTGCCGGTCATGGAACGATCTCCATCCTGGACGCGCGGGACGCAGGCGATTCTGCGGCAGCTCAGGTCGAAGAAGACCTCGAGCGTCAGCCTGCAGACGTTGTGTTCTTTTTCGACGACGGACAATCGGACTTTCAGAGCTCGCTCCCCGACTCTCTGTTGGCTGATGCCAAGCTCATCGTTGTCTCGTTCGGACCGGAGATGCGCGCGGGGCAATTGGAATCAGCGGTCACAGTGCAGTCTGTGTTCCGGGATCGTTTGCTAAAGGTCGTCAGATTGACAGAAATGCATTCCGCCGAAACGCGCGACTTGTTGTCGGTTCTGGTAGGCGAACTCCCGAATGAGGCCAAAATCGAGATGATCCGGATTTCACGGGATCGCGAAGCGCAGCATCACGTCGCACAAATGCTGGTAAAATCGACGACCGCAATTTGCACGGCCATCGGAACGCAACCCATTCCGCTCGCGGACATGCCGATTCTCACTTCGCTCCAGGTGGTAATGGTCTCGGGAATCATGTACATCAGCGGCCGCGAACGAAGCTTGCGCGCTGCGACGGAGTTTATCACCGCGCTTGGAGCAAACGTCGGCATGGGAATGCTTCTGCGCGAAGGTGCGCGGGCAATCCTGAAGTTTTTTCCTGGCTGGGGCAATGTCGTCTGTGGCATGGTCGCTGGCGCAGGCACATACGCGATCGGCCGCGCGGCTATGGCGTTTTTTATTGGGGGCGTCTCGCTTAAGGAGGCGCGACGAAAATATCTGGCCGACCGCAAGAAAGCTTCGCCCAAGTCGCACTGGTCGCCTCGCTCCCCGGGAGCTTCTAGATCCATTGAATAACTTGTGAATAAGTTCCCGCCGCCGGGGCGTTTTGTTCACAGAGTTTTGTGAACAGACATACCAATTCTCAGCAGCCCAGCGCGCAGCGCGCAAAGTTCATATGAAGCTCTCCGACATACGAACCGCGCTTCGAGAAATTCCTCTTTCGCCAGCCAAAACCCTCGGCCAAAACTTTTTGCACGACCAAAATCTTGCGCGCTGGATTGTCGATCAAGCGCAGATTACTCCCGAGGACTATGTGGTCGAAATTGGGCCCGGACTAGGCGCGCTGACCAGGTTCATTCTTGAGAAAGGCGCGCGCGTTCTCGCGATCGAAAAAGACGTGCGCCTCGCAAATTTCTTGCGCGCACACGTCGATGATGAGCGGCTTGAAATAATCCACACCGATGCACTGAAATTCGATTGGAGGTCTCTTCTTGCGCACCGTCGAGTGAAACTAATCGGCAATCTTCCCTATAATATTTCGAGCGCGTTGCTCTTAAAATGTCTAGAGCATCCCAGCCCTATTTCGCTGTGGTTGTTGATGTTACAAAAGGAGATGGCAATGCGACTTTCAGCGTCGCCATCGACACACGATTACGGCGCATTGACGTTACGCGTGCAGTTGCACCATTGCGTAAAATATCTGCGCACTATATCCGCGACGGTTTTTTTTCCGCAGCCCGATGTCGATTCCGCGGTGGTGCGAATCTTGCCGCGTAATCCGCTGGAGTTGCCTGCGCGCGACGATGAGCTGCTTGTAAGATTGATTCGCGCTGGGTTTTCTCAGAGAAGAAAACAGCTGCGAAAATTGCTTCGGATACATGTCGCTGACTGGGATAGAGTCGCCTCCGATCTTCACATCAATCCTAAAGCTCGGGCCGAAGAGCTGTCGTTGCTGCGATGGATCGATCTCGCCAATTTCATTGCGCCGGTTCCACGCCCTGACACACGCCTAACGAAGACTGAGCGCTTCCCGGTCGTCGATAAAAAAGATCGGATTCTGGGCCACGCGAGCCGCTCTGAGGTGCATGGGAATAACTTGCTCCATCGCGCTGTTCACATTCTGATCTTTAATGAAATAGGCGAAGTTTACTTGCAACAACGCTCGCGTTGGAAAGATCGACACCCTTTGAAGTGGGACTCCAGCGCCGCCGGCCACGTCGCCGAGACGGAAAGCTACGATGAAACAGCCCGGCGAGAGCTGAAGGAAGAATTGGGCGTGAGTGCGCCGCTTCAGAAAATTTCAAAACTTCCCGCTACGCAACGCACCGATCACGAGTTTATCTGGCTATACCGAGGTCTGGTTTTCGGCGACCTGATGCCTAACAAGTCTGAAATCGAGAGAGGCACATTTTTACCTTCGGCCGTGGTCGATGGCTGGACCTCGGTGCGACCGGAAGATTTTGCGCCGGGATTTTTAGAGTGCTGGAAAGCGTATCGGCTGAAACCCGTTTCCAACCACGAACCGCTTATCCAAGACCCACAAATTTTCTCCGAGGCAAACGACGCAGGGTTGTCCGCTTGAACTTTCGCGCAGCACGCCTCGCTCCTTCTTTTCCACCGTAGAGGCTGTCGCTGAACATTTTTGTCACGACACGATCGCCGCGAAGAAAGTGAACCTGAAAACCGTGTGTCTGCTTTCTGGCGCGCGCTTTCGTATCGATGCGGCGAATGTTTTCTTCCGAATCAGGATTGGGCCGTCTTCGTCTTTGCATGGGTAACTAACAAGAAGCTAACCAGACAATGCCACGATTCAATGAGCGGATGAAATAGAATGGTGAACCGTCTCCGGAGAAGGCAGGTTCCAAGAGCGCCATTTCTTATCGTATTCGGCTGCTGGCAATAGTGCGTAACATGGATGTCGGTTCGCTCGCAGCCACGTGATGAGCTTCACCAGATTTTCCTTCGCCATCGTCGTGCAGCCGGTGGTTGGCCGATTCTCGCCGCGCCGAATGTGAAAAAAAATCGCGCTTCCTGCGCCGGGCACGGGCGGATCGGAATTGTGTCGAATCTCAATAAGCCACTCATACGCGAAATCGCCTGAGCGCATTTTCTCGTGAGTGTAATTGTCAGGCGGATTCTTCGGGTCGATCACGACATGGCGATTGTAATTCGGCGAGCGCGGGTCGTCGCTCCAAACGTCTGCCTCAGTGACTTGATGATACGGATAGTCCCCTCCGGCAGGCAGGTGGGGATTGTATCCGAAGACCTGTCCAATTTCGAAAAGTCCAGCAGGCGCGCGGCCATCTCGCTCTTTCTTTCTGAGACCCGGTTCGTTTTGCCCTGCAAGCCCCGTGCCCCAGGCGATGCCGTTCTTGCCGAACAGCACTGGAAAAGGCCCAACTACAGAAACCCAATCTCCGCCGCGCGTTCGTTCGAGTAGTCGCAGCTCCCCGCGCATCGAGTTCCACGTCGGCGCGATTCCGAGGATCAGCTGTGTGCAATCATCGGGAACACCCGCGGCATATGCACTGATGCCAATCATCATCGCCAAACCAATCGCGAGGCTGCGCATAATCGATATAAGCACTTCCAAAACTGGACGGGCGTTCAGGTGGTTCCAGCGGTTTCTACTGCAGCTGTATCAGCGGGAAGATATTTCACGCCAATGAGCCAAGCCAGACCGGAGAGGAAAATGATTCCGGACACAAACAGAAATGCCATGTGCATGTTGGCATGACCACCGATGTAACCTAGCAGCCAGAATGCCTGCACATCGCCCAAAGCGTGGACGAAGAAAATGTTTACCGCGAATGCGGTCGCGCGCACGGATGGCAGCGACACGTTGGCCAGAGCGGTGTTTGAGGGACCGGTATTCACAAAAAGGAAGAAGATCGCAAGAAACATTGTGATCCACGCCGCGGGAAACGGAATGTAAAGGGTCGCAATAAAAAAAGGACACGCGATCAGCATCCCGATTCCCGAGACCCAGAAATAGGAGCCGGCGAACCGCGAGCGCAATTTGTCAGCGATCACGCCTCCCAGAAGCGTCGAGACCAAACCCGCGACGACAGTAATCAAACCGAAGATTGTCATGCCTACGTCAGGACTTTGATTCCGATAGCGCAGATAAGCAGCCGCCCAAAAACCCAAGCCGCCGGTGACAAACGTCATCAATGTTTGCGCGACACAATTAATAAGATAGGAGCGCGTGCGGAAAAGCCGAAGGTAATCTGTTATGCTCCGGCGCGGCGATTCCTGCTCGGGGTGATGCGCAGCAACGCGCGGATCGCGCTGCCAAAAACACAAAAGGCCCAGCAACAAGCCTGGCGGGGTAACGAGATAAAATGCCCAACGCCAGCCGAAGTGAGCACCGACCAGTCCTCCGATGACATAGCCGAGCGCGCTGCCAACGGGAATAGCCGCGTAAAAAATCGCCATCATGCGACCCCGTGTTTCGATCGGGAATAGATCCGCCAGGATGGTCGGAGCCGCCGGCCCGTAGCCGCCTTCGCCAATTCCCACGCAAATGCGGGTCGCAAAGAGGATGGCGAATGTCGCCGCCAAACCGGAGGCGCCGCTGGCCAGGCTCCACAAAATCACAGCGGAACCAACGATGATCCAGCGCGAGAATCGATCGGCGAGCAAGCCGAGAACCGGTGCGCTGATCATGTAAGTTACGAAAAACGCGTCGGCGAGCAGACCGGTCTTCGTCATGGCGTTTACGTCGCCGGCCGGGAAAAAACTCGCGCGAATATCAGGCTCGAGCGCCGCCAGAATTTGGCGATCGATGTAATTGAAAAGGTTGATGGCCAGGAGCAGAAAGAGAGCGCTCTGCGCGCCGCTCAGCGGTCTTTTCCCTACCGGTTCCATCGCAATTGCCGATTGCAGTTTGCCCGACGCCGATTGTAAATCATAAACGATGAGTTCGATGTCACGCACCGAGCGCGCCCTCTATTTCTTTGGTCGGCTGCTGGTTCGTTCCTTTTATCGCGTCACTGCGCTCGGTCTGGAAAATTTGCCGGGCGGCGGGTTTCTTCTCGTGCCCAATCATATCACCTGGGTGGACGCCCTCGTCCTGCAGCTCGCCTGTCCGCGCCCGATCCGCTACGTCATCGATCAGGCGTATTATCATAGACCGATTTTACACCCGATCTTGCGTGCGCTCGGGTGCATCCCGATTAACATTCGTTATTCGCACGCTGCCGTTCGGGCCGCTGCTGAAAAAATCGCCGGTGGCGAAATCGTGTGTGTTTTCCCCGAGGGCCAGCTGGAACGCACGGGAACGCTGTTGCGATTGCAACGCGGTTACGAGTTGATCGCGCGGCACGCCAATGCGCAGGTCGTTCCGGTTTGGCTCGATCAGCTCTGGGGATCCATCTTCTCGTTCCAAGGCGGACGATTTTTCACAAAGTTTCCAAAGCGAATCCCCTACCCTGTAACCATCGCTTTCGGCAAACCGCTTGAGCCAAAGACCGCCGACGTTGCGACTGTACGCGAAGAATTGCTCAAGCTCGGCGAATCTTGTTTCAGCCGCCGGCCATCGTTGGATCGTCATCTTGCCGAAGAATGCGTGCGCGGCTTGAAGCGCAGACCGTTTGCAACAGCAGTGATTGACGGAACCGATTACACCGAGCTGAGCCGGTCGAAATTGCTCGGCGCCGCGGCAGCATTGAGTCGATACCTTCGGAAAGAGTTTTCCGATGAGCGAATAGCCATTGTTCTGCCTGCGAGCAAGGGATCGATGCTGGCGAATCTGGCTGTGACCCTGGCAAACAAAGTTCCTGTGGATCTCAATTTCACAATGGGACGCGCGGCAAATGAATCTTGCTGCAAACGCGCCAACCTGCGGGTCGCGATTTCAGCGACGCCGTTCATGGAGCGACTCAAGGATTTTCCCTGGCCGGAACACATTTTGAAGTTGGATGAACTACTACCGCCTATGAAACGCCAAATCATTTTCTGGTGGATAATATCGGTGCTGGTTCCTGCGCGTTTGCTCTTGCGGCTTTTGCAAATCCCCAAAACAGGCGGCCACGGCGAAGCGGTCTTGCTGTTCACAAGCGGAACCACCGGAGAACCGAAAGGCGTTATGGTAAGCCACCGGAACGTGGTTGGAAACGTCTCGCAGTTTCGCCAACTGCTCGACGCAAGAAAAGCCGACGCCATCCTCGCGTCGCTGCCTTTCTTTCACACCTTCGGCTCGACTGTCACACTTTGGTATCCGCTCATCGAAGGCGTGCGCATCGTCACGTATCCAAATCCGTTGGACGCCGCAAAGTGCGCAGCGCTGATCGAACGGTACCAGCTGACGTTCCTGCTCGCGACCCCCACGTTCCTGCGTCTGTACTTGCGCAAAGCCGAGCCGGAGCAGCTGCGCAGCCTGCGCCTCATCATCGTTGGCGCAGAAAAATTGCCTCTCGATCTTGCCAGCCATTTTGAGAAACGATTCCAGAAAAAAGTTTTCGAAGGCTACGGGCTCACTGAGACAGCGCCGGTGGTCAGCGTCAATTTGCCAGATCCGGAGCCGAGAGAACCCGGGGAACGCGTTCAACCATCGAGCCTTTTGGGATCGGTCGGCCGACTGGCACCGGGTATCGCCGCGGAAATACGTGAACCGGAAAGCAACCGGAAACTTTCGCTTTATGACACCGGAATGCTGTGGCTACGCGGCCCAAACATTTTTGAAGGTTATCTGCACGATCCCACACGAACCGCAGAAATCCTGCGCGACGGTTGGTTGAAAACAGGCGACATCGGCCGGTTCGACGAAGACGGGTTCCTCTATATCGAAGGCCGACTGTCGCGTTTCTCAAAGATCGGCGGCGAAATGGTGCCGCACGAAGCGATCGAACAAAAAATTATCGATCTTCTGGAGCTGTCCGGAAGAGACGAACGGCCTCTCGCGATCGTCGGTGTTCAGGACGAGGCCAAGGGTGAAGCGCTCGTTCTGCTCAGCGCCGTCGATATCGATCTTGCCGAGCTGCGCAAAAAACTACAGGAAGCCGGCGTCCCGAACCTGTGGATTCCAAAGCACGTCCAACGCGTCGAAGCAATCCCGGTCCTCGCTTCCGGCAAACTCGACTTAAAAAAATGCCAGGAACGCGCAGCTGAAAAATAGATATCCAAATTTTCCATTGGCGCAGCTTCAACATCGATCGCCGCTTGAAGCGCCAGAGGCGCGACAGGCATTAGCCCCGGGCGTGAGCCCGAGGATCGGCATCCCCATGGAAATAGCCCCGAATGGGGCGATAGAATGGATCTAATTGAAAAATACGTTCATCGCAATTTCTTCAGCCGGTCCTAATCGCGATCAATCCAAAGGCACGCGGGAGCACCCTTTCTGGGATGAGCACGCGGCGTTTATCGATCAGCTCGTTGCCGAAGGCTTCATTTTGATGGGCGGCCCGTTGGTCGATGAAGGCGGCTCGTTGCTAATCTTCAACGCCAAAGACGAAAATGAAGTGAGAGAGAAATTGAAGAACGACCCTTGGGCCAGGCACGGGATCTTGAGACTGGATAGCGTAAAGCGCTGGCAAATCTTTATTGATGTGAGGAAGTAGATCTCGACCCTGTTGACTCAGCATCCTGCTGCCGACTTGCGGTCTGCGTCAAGACGCATCGCCGATCACTGCAAAGAGCAGATGCGATTTATCTAGGATCGTCGACCCCACCGTGAGATGTGATGACGACCGCACGCATCAGTCTGGACATTCGTCGCGGGCTTGGATCCAGACAAACGACTGAGTTGTTCCCACATCGACGGAACGCGTACCTGATTTTCTCCTCCTAGGGGCGTTCGC
>DATEZD010000199.1:0-26644 GCA_035255865.1 Candidatus Udaeobacter sp. | reverse complement strand
TTGTCCTGGCGAATCATCTCCGCCAGAGAAACGCCCAGTTCCGCGGTGCTCATGGCGCCGGCCAGCGTGATCATCATTTTTCCGCCACCATCCAGATGCGCGATGTAGGCGTCGGCAGCGTCTTTCAACACTGCGGCATTGAAATGCCGGTAGTGGCGCTCAATGAACTGGCTGATGCTGCCCATCTTCACTTCACCAACATTTGCAATCACTGCTACTCGATTTGATGCAAAACTTCTAGCGCGGCAGTCAAGCTTTAATCGCATTTTTTTCGCCGAAATTTCTCACAGTATCGCGGCGAGGATCTGCGACGCCAGGATGTCCGGCATCACACCAAGCAGAAGAACTGCCACGGCGAGCAAACAAATTGTCACTTTCGCGAGGCCGTGAGGGCTCATCAGCGATGAGCGATCGAGGGCAGCCCCAGCGGATTTGTCCACAAAGATGAACTTGAGAACCATGAGGTAATAATAGAGCGAGATGAAACTGCCAAACAGCGCGAGCGCCACGAGCCAGAGCAAACCGTGGTTTGGACCGGCTCGTAACGCAGCGCTGAACAAGTAGAACTTTCCAAAAAATCCGGCCAGCGGCGGGATGCCGGCCAGAGAGAGCATGAAGATCGCCATGGATCCAGCCAGGAGCGGCGAACGGGAACTCAAGCCGGAAAAGTTCGCTAAATTGTCGCCGCCCGTTTCGCGCCGTACGAAACCCACCACGCCGAATGCGCCGACGAGCGTGATGGCGTAAGTGGTGGTGTAAAACAACGCCGCTGAAAATCCGTCGCGCCCGCCCGCCACTAACCCGATCAATGTGTAGCCACCGTGAGCGACCGCAGAGTACGCGAGCAGTCTGCGCACGTTCGATTGCGCCAGCGCAACCAGATTGCCGAGCAGGATCGATAACGCTGCCAGCACGGCGAGTACCGGCGACCAGCCGGCCAGCATACCGTGCCACGCGGCGCTGCCATGCACGGGCGCAAATCCGATCAGCACGATTTTCCCCAGCACTACGAACGAGGCGACTTTTGACCCTGAAGCGATGAAGGCGGCGCTCGGAACAGGCGCGCCTTGATACGCATCCGGCGCCCACAGGTGAAACGGCGCGGCAGCAATTTTAAACGCGAAGCCCACAAGCGTCATGACGATCCCAACCGCAAGCAACGGCTGCACTGATGCGGTCGCCAATTTCGCTGAGATCGCGGCGAGCCCGGTTGTTCCCGACATGCCGTAGATCAGGCTGATTCCAAAAAGCGTGAACGCGCTCGAGGTGCTGCCGAACAGGAAATACTTCAGGCCCGCTTCAGCCGAGCGGAGATCGCTCTTGTCAAATGCAGCCATCACGTAAAGCGACAGACCAAGCAACTCCAGCCCGATGAAAATCATCAGCAACTCTTCACTGCCCACGAGCAGCATGAGGCCGACCGTTGCCAGCAGAACGATCGCCAGATATTCGGCTCGATGACGCAAAGACGTTTCTGATGTCGTCAAGAGGGCTGTGAAAAGCGCTAGTGCAATGCAGATGATTTTGAACAGTGACGTGAGCGGCGTGATCACGAGCATTCCGCCGAAAAGCGTCGCGTTGCGCGGCAACATTGCCACAGCGCCAATTGCGACTGCGAGGCCTAGCACGGCGACAAACGAGCAGAGCCCGGCACTTCGAGCGCTGGATGTGCCACCGGCATTTCGAGTCGGTTGCACCGTTGACACCGTTGCCCCAGCGGCCTCGCGTCCGGTCGTAAGGCCAATTGTGAGGACCACAAGCGCCGTGATAACAACGATCGCTTCCGGCGATGCAAGTTTAAGAAGCTCGAGATAAGACATGGTTACAACGTTAACCTCCGGCCTTTAAGAACCTCATCGCTTCGACGGCGGGCATGATCCGATCAAGCAACAGTTTTGGATAAACTCCGACCGCCAGCGTTGCGAACATCAGCAGGCAGGCGCCGATCTTTTCCGCGGCCGTAATGCTCTGTTCCTCGTTCCAATCCAGGTCGAGCGCCACCCGGCCTTCCTGCGTGCGAACGACGCTTGAACCTGCCTCGCCGAAGAACGATTGCTTTAACGCCCGCAAGGTGAACGCCGCCACAAGCACCATGCCCGCCCCAGTGATCCAGACCGCCAGCGGATAAGTTTTCCACGCACCAATGAGAATTGTGATCTCGGCCGCAAACCCGCTGAAACCGGGAATGCCAATCGACGCGGCTGAAGCGATGACAAACGTAAACGCCGCAAACGGCAGCGCGTGGCTCAGATTCATTCCAGCCAGCGCGTCGAGGTCGCGCGTGTGTGTGCGGCGATAGATCATACGGCCGGCAACGGCAAAGAGCAGGGCTGCGATCACGCCATGCGAAAACATTTGCAGCACTGCGCCGGAAACTCCGAGCACATTCGCAGTAGCCAAGCCAAGCAGCACGAAACCCATGTGGCTCACGCTGGAATAACCGATTACAAATTTCAGATCACTTTGGCGAAGCGCGACCGCTGCGGCATAAACAATGCCGATGACCGCGAGGACAGCTATCCATTTGCTCCACATTTGAAATCCTTGCGGGAAAAGATTCATCGCCACGCGCAGACCCGCGTAGGATCCAAGTTTCATCACGATCCCGGCGAGCAACATCGAACCCGCAGTGGGTGCAGCGGCATGGCCAGTCGGTGCCCAGGTGTGCAACGGCCAAATGCCGGCGAGCACTGCAAACCCGAGAAACAACACCGGGAACGCCCACGATTGCAATTGCGGTGGAAATTGGAATTGCGCCAGCTGATTCAGATCTAACGAGCCGGCAGTTACGTAAGCGACGAGAATCCCGATGAAAACCAACATGCCGCCGAAGAAAGAATACAGTGTCAGCTTCATCGCACCGTACTCCTTGTTCTTGGATCCGAAGATGGCGATGAGGAAATATTTCGGCACGATCACCAGCTCGTAGAAAACGAAGAACAAAAACAAATTGGCGCTGAGGAAAACGCCGTAGCAACCAGCCACCACCAGTAAAAGCCAGAAGAAAAATTCGTTCTGCCGATGTTCGACGTCCCATGAAAACAGCACCGTGCTCACCGCTGACATCCCAGTGACGAGAACCATCGTGAGGCTGACGCCATCCAACGCCAGATGGTACTCCATTCCGAGAGCGGGCACCCACGGCACGCGCACGATCGTTGTGAAATGCGCAAGATCGGCAACGGGCGTGTAAACGAACGCGGCGAGACCCAGAGCCAAACCTGCGATGGTAGTAAGCAGCGCCATCCAACGCGCGAACACGCGGGGCAAAAACAGGACCAGAAGCGCCCCGCCGAATGTGAGGTAAATCGTCCAAGCGATCATGCGTATCTACGCACCCGATAGTGGGGGGTCCGCTCGCGCACATGAAATCCAATTTCACGACGCGTCCTTTCCGGTGGAGCCATCAATTGTCGGATCGCTTCGAGAATTGCAGCGATGTCCTCGTCATTTTGATCGACACGCCGTTCGAGCTCTGAAAATTTCCGCGCGAGTTCGCGGTTCATGTCGAGCATCTGGCGCAGCTTCACGAAGGCGCGCATGATCGCGATGTTCACCTTGATCGCGCGCGCGCTGTTCAGCACACTCGAGAACATAGCGATGCCCTGCTCTGCGAAAACATAAGGGCGAGATCGCCGCCGGCCGCCCCAACTTGATATTCCAAATTGGAATTTCAAGTTGGCAAGTTCCTCAGGCTTAAGCTGAAACATGAAATCGGAGGGAAACCGACCAGCATTGCGCTTCACAGCCTTATTTAGGTTTCCCGTGGTCACGTCATATAAGATCGCAAGATCAGAATCGAGCAGCACTCTCTGGCCGCGAATCCAGTGAATCGATTGCACGACACGCTCGATGGGGACGATCTCCTTGCTCATTCGCGATGAACTTCAACCGAACAGCCGCGCCATGTGGACGACCGTTGTGTTGAAGATGTTGAACATGAATTGCGGCGCGATGCCGATGGCGAACATGAGCAGTGTTACAGGCACCACGACAAGTTTTTCGCCTCCCAAAAGATCGGGAAACGCGCTGCAACTTTCTGCGAGCGACCCACTAAATAACGATTGCATGACGCGCACAAAAACGATCGCTGTGACCAGAAGTCCAATCACGGCGATGGAGGTGAATAAAGCCGTGATGGCGAATGCGCCTTTGAAAATCAGGAATTCGCCGATGAATCCGTTCAGTCCCGGCAGGCCGAGCGAGGAAAACATGGCGACGCTCATCCAGCCGCAAAGCAGCGGCGTTCGTTGCATTAGCCCACCAAAATCGCCGATGCCACGCGCACCGCGACGTTGTTCTAGCAATCCGACGAAGTAGAACAGCGCAGCGGCAGTGATCCCGTGGTTAAAAATTTGCATGAACACACCGCTCAATGCCGCATGCGTGTCGATATTTGCAGCTACGGCCGGCGAAGCGGCTACCGCAAAGAGAGCGAGCATGCAGTAACCGAGATGGTTGATCGACAGGTAAGCGACCATTCGTTTCAGATCGCGCTGTGCCCACGCTGCCAGCGGAGCGAACACGATCGAGCAAACGGCCAAGACCAGCAGCCACGGGCCGATGATTTTGATTTCGTTCGGAAAAAGCGGAAGCAACAGACGCACGAAACCGTAAACGCCCATTTTTGAGAGCACACCCGTCAACACCATTGACACGCCGGTCGGCGCGGTTTGGTAAGCGTCGGGCAACCAGGTGTGAAACGGAAACAGCGGCACCTTTACCGCGAGCCCGAAAAAGATCCCGCCGAACGCAAGCCACGCGAGCTTCCCGGTGAGCAGACCGTTTTTGCCAAGAGCGGCGAGAGCAGAGAAATCAAACGTGCCTTTGGCAAAATAAATTCCCAGAAACGAGAGCAACATCGCCACGCTGCCGAGGAATGTGTACAGAAAAAACTTGGTCGCGGCGCGGTCCCGGTTTTCGCCGCCCCAAATTTTGATCAGCAGAAACGCCGGAATCAGGCTCATTTCGTAGAACAAAAACCAGAGAACGAAATTCTGCGCCGTGAACGTGCCATAAAGCGCCGACTGCATTACGAGCATGGTCGCATAGAACCCGCGGCCGCCGCTTGGAGCAGGTTGGGCGAGAAATGCGAATGGAACGATCAGCGACGTGAGCAGGACAAGCAGCAAACTCAACCCATCGACTCCGACCAGATATTCAGCATTGATCGCCGGAATCCACGCATGACGCTCGACGAACTGCAGGCCCGTCGCAGTGGCATCAAACTTTCGCCATAATCCCAGCGCGCATGCAGCGGAGATGGCATTAAACATCAGAGCGATGCCTCCGCAATTCCTTTGCGGCCAGATCCAGACTGCCAGCACGCCGAGGAGCGGAATGAAAATGATCGCTGTAATTACGCCAACCATGCGTAGAGAAGAAGAAGTGCCAGCATGCCGATGGCAACCATGCCGAGGTAAGTTTGAATTTGCCCCGAGTGCGCGGCGGACATCAGCCGGCCTAGACCGCGTGCCCCAACGGTGGTTTCATCGACTCCAGCGTTGATGCCGCGCTCATCAACATCGCTTGTAAAGATTCCAAGAAGCTGGCCCATCGCGCCGAAGCCGCGCACCAGGCCATCCCAGAAATAGCGATCCATCCAGTTGGACAGCCGCGCGGCCATCCAACTGAACGCGATGACTGTGTGCGCATAAAGTTCGTCGATCCACATTTTGTTTGCGAGAAAGCGAAACAATGCAGGCTGCGCATATTCGAGTGGGTCAATTTCAGCTGGGCGATCTCCAGCTTGCATACCCGCCTTGCGATACATCCACCAACCGGCGCCGATACCCGCACTGACGAGCACGAGCGAAACAAAAAGCATCGGCTGAATCAAACGACCAATTTCAAAGTGTACAGGTTCGCCAGTCAGATACCCATGCAGCCATGACCATGCAGGCGTGAGCACCACGCTCAATAAGATTGCGCCCAGGGCGAGCACGATCAGAGGCATGGTCATGACACGCGGACTTTCGTGCGCGTGCTCCGCAGAAGCGCGCGGGTTCCCAAAAAAGACGTAGATGACTTGCCGTGTCATGTAGAGCGCAGTGAGAATGACTCCGGCCAACATCAGGTAATACGGTACCGGCGACTTCGGCCAATGCGCTGTGGCGTGAAGAATTTCTTCTTTCGTCCAGCCACCGGAGAAAAAGAATGGGACGCCGCTGAGCGCCATCATCCCGATGGCGTACGTCACAAACGTCACCGGCATGAAGCGCCGCAGGCCGCCCATTTTCCGAATGTCCTGTTCGCCGTGACATCCGTGAATCACCGAGCCCGAGCCGAGGAACAGAAGCGCCTTAAAAAATCCGTGCGCGAGCAAGTGCATGATGCCGGCTGCCACTCCGCCCACGCCCATCGAGACCATCATCAAACCAAGTTGCGACACGGTTGAATAGGCGAGGATGCGTTTGATGTCGGCCTGAGCGATCGCGATAAGCGCAGCCATGAGTGCTGTAGTTACACCGATCCACACGACGACGGTGAGGGAGGACGTCACGCCGTTGATTGCGCCCAGCGAGAAGAGCGGATACACGCGCGCGACGAGAAAAACTCCGGCGGCAACCATCGTGGCCGCGTGAATCAACGCGCTCACCGGAGTCGGACCTTCCATCGCGTCCGGCAGCCAGACGTGCAACGGGAATTGCCCCGACTTTCCGACTGCGCCGAAGAAGATCAGCAGCGCGATGAATGTGGCGCTGGCACCGAGCATGGCCAGGCCAGCGCTTTCAAGACAACCTTTGCCGCCGTCGTAAAAAACAAGTGTGCCACCGCGATTGTAAAGCCAGAGCATGCCGAGAAAAAATCCCATGTCGCCGATGCGTGTAGTGATGAACGCCTTCTTTGCGGCAGCCGCCGCACTTGGTCGCTCGATCCAGAAGCCGATGAGCAGATACGACGCCAGCCCGACGAGTTCCCAGAAAACGAAAAGCAGAAGCAAACTGTTCGCGATAACGACACCAAGCATCGCGCCGGAGAAGAACGATAAATACGCGAAAAAGCGCACAAAATTTTTGTCCTCCGCCATGTAGCCAATGCTGAAGACAAAAATGCAAAGCCCAACCAGCGAGATCATCAGCAACATCGCGGCGGCAAGCGGATCGAGAACAAATCCGAGCCGGAGCGCGTTATCGCCGAAAGTGAACCAGGTGAAATTTTGAACGGCGCGGAAGCCGTGTGTTTGCAGCGTCGACAGCAACGCCACAGTCGACAATGCGAGCACGGCGACTTGCCCAGCGATTGCGAGTGTTGCGGCGCTTCTGCGCCGAGCGTTCGGCAAACCCAAAATTATTATCAGCGAAGCCGCGAATGGGACTGCGGGGACCAACCAGAGATGATCGATGATCGAGCTCATGAGACGACTACGAGCATTATCACGAGTAAGAGCACGAGTTCAGAATTCATCCTTTGAGCTGATCGAGTTGATCGACATTGGTGGTGTGATAGTGGCGATAAACGGCAATCACCATGGCCAGACCAACCGCGGCTTCGGCAGCGGAGATCGCAATGGAAAAGATTGCTAGCATCACGCCGACTGGCGGCTGATGCGGTTGCGGAGCGAAACGCCAGAACGCGATAAAATTCAAATTCGCAGCAGCCAACATCAACTCGATGCCGATGAGGATGAAAATCGCGTGCCGCCGGCTAAGCGCCGCGAGGAGCCCGACGGAAAACAATGCACCGGAAACGAAAACGAAGGCTTGCAATGTGGGTGTCATCGCAGTCCAGACCGAAAACGTCCAGCGCCCAACGTCCAACGCCCAACGTCCAATTCAGAGTCTATTCTGGATTCGGCGTTGGGTGTTGAGCGTTGAGCGTTGAGCGTTTGCTTTATCTTCTTCATTGTTTTTCCTCCATTACGAGAATGAGCGCGCCGATGAGAGCGGCGGTCAACAGAACGCCGACGCATTGCAATGGCCACACGTAACCGGTCATTAGCGCTTCGCCGATTCTTTTGACGGTGAGCGCCCGAATGTGCGGGGCGACGATGGAAAGTGTTTGCGTCTTAAGAATCGACCACGTCAAACCACAGAACACAGCGAAAGCAATGAGCACACCGGCCCAGTTAAAGCCGCGATCTTTTCCCACGTCGCGCCGCGTCAGAAGAATCGTGAAAACGATCAACACTGCGACTGCGCCGATGTAAATGAACACCAGCACGAGGCCGACGAACTCTGCGCCGAGCAAAAAGAAAAATGCCGCTAGGCCGACCAGGGCTACTGCGAAACTCAGCGCAGCGTGCATCAGCTTTCGCAACGTCGCCGCCGCCAGCGCCGCGGCGAGCGTCAGAATGGCGACGAGGATAAACGCAGCGTTGTTCATTCCGCGAAACGATAAACGCGCGGTGCGAATTTCCTTCGCGTGTCGAGCAGGATCGATAGGGCGCTGTAAACAATCACAATTACAAGCAGCGACCATAGCCAGCCGCGCAGGCCGCGCCCGGCATAATGCCAGACGGCAGCGGCGATGATGCAGGTGAAAGCCATCGGCAACATGAATTTCCAAGCGAAATTCATCATTTGATCGACGCGTATGCGCGGGAGCGTTGCGCGGAGCCAGATGTAAACAAAAAGCAAAGCGCTTAGCTTTAGGAAAAACCAGGCGTAGGAAGGAATAATTTCAAGCACGCGCGCGGGCGCGTGCCAGCCACCAAGGAACAACGTCGCTGCAAGACCGCTGACCGCGAACATCCCGATGTATTCTGCCATGAAAAATGTCGCGTATTTGAAACCGGAATACTCCGTCATGTGTCCGGCGACGATTTCCGATTCGCCTTCGGGCACATCGAACGGGGTGCGGTTCGATTCCACCAGACCGGAGACAAAAAACAGAATGAACGCCACACCGCCCCACGGCGTGAAGACAAACCAGCGCGGCACAATGCCGTACGTGTATTCAGCCTGCGCAGCGACGATCCGATCAGGAATGAGCGAGCTGACCACCATCACTACCGGCAGAACGGTGATAATGAGCGGCAGCTCGTAGCTGAACATTTGGGCGATCGCGCGCATCGCGCCGAGCATGGAAAATTTATTGTTGCTAGCCCAGCCAGCCATAAAGACAGCCAGCTCCGTAGTCGCTCCAACGGCGAAGAAAAAGAGTATGCCGCCATCGATGGTAAACGGCGTCATGTTCCGCCCATACGGAATAACCCCCAGGGTAAGAATTGCTACGGCGGCGATGAGCACCGGCGCGAGGAAATGCACGATCTTGTCGGCGCGCGCCGGCACGATGTCTTCCTTGATCAGCATTTTAATGCCGTCTGCAACTGGTTGGAAAAGACCGAACGGACCGACCCGATTCGGCCCGTAGCGATTTTGCATCCGCGCAAGAATTTTCCGCTCCAGCACGGACATGAGCGCAAAAAGCGTGAGGAACACGGCGAGTAACATGAAAATATTGATCAGAATAGACGCCACCTGGATCAGCCAGCCGGGCGATCCCGCCAGCCATAAGAGCAGCCATTGCTTGGCGTTAACGAAGACCTGGTCGATAGACTTGCTCATCCCGGATGAAGAAAACCGTTGATTGCCAGGTTAATCAAGACCGAAGACTGATGACTTTGCCATAGGGCGGGACGTCAGGGGCTCCGGCGGCAATATTTATCTTTCGAATGGAGTGGTTTTGGCTTTGCAGGGAGCCTTTGGTACAGTACTTTTGGCGTCCGCCATGCGAACGCTGGTCTTGTTACTCGCTGCTCTTATTGTGAGCGCCGGTTTGATCCGTGGAGAAATCAAGACTCCGGAGAACGCGCCGATTGAGATCACTTCCACCGGGGAGACGACATATGAAAATGGGCTGGCAACGGCGCACGATAATGTGGCGATTCACATTGGTAATACAGACATTTACGCCGATTACGCACAATACAATTCCACCACGCACGACGTGGAGTTGAGAGGCCACGTGCGAATCTATCGTGATCTGAGCCTCTACGTCACAGACAGCGGCTTTTACAATACCGAAACAAAAAAGATCCGGGCAATAACTGGGCGCACCGAGTCGCAACCTTATTTTCTCGGCGGCGAGAACGTGAGTTCAATTTCGGAGAATGCTTATCTGATCCGAGACGGCACTTTTACGACGGACGATTCGGCGAAGCCTGACTTCCATCTTCACGCGCGAAAGATCCGTATTTACGAGAAGGACCGCGTGATCATGCAGTACGTGACGGCATATATCGGAAAGGTACCGGTGTTTTGGTGGCCGTACCTGTACCAGTCGCTTAGCGAGTCGTTCAGTTTTACGATTACGCCAGCGTATTTGAGCTCCTGGGGGCCGTCGCTGCTTTCCCAGGTGACGTTCCCGATTACAGAAGACATCAGAGCGCACATTCGGCTCGATTATCGCGGTCGTCGCGGTGTAGCACTCGGTTTGGATTCGACTATCGACTACGGAAAAGACGACAACAGCACGGCCCGGATCAAAACGTACTACATTCAGGATCAAAACCCGAACCTGAATCAAACGGATGTGCCGCGGCAAGGTGTTCCTACCGGGCGATATCGGCTGAGCTTGGAAGATCGGACGAACTTTACTGATGACATCTACGGTATCGCGAACACTACGAAACTGAGCGACCAGTACGTGATGGAGGACTTTTATCAGGGCGAGTTTCGGATCGATCCTGTTCCAGACAATGTAGTCGCAGTAACGAAGACGAATCCTGTTTTCACCATCACCGGCATTGCCCGTTTCCAGGCGAACGACTTCTTCACGACCACGGAACGTTCGCCGGAAGTGGTGTTGGACATCAAACGGCATGCACTCTTTGGCGGACCCATATTTTACGAAGGCGAAACTGGCTTTGCGAATTTGCGGCTACAATTCCCGGAGGGTTCGGGATTCGAAAATTATGGCACCTATCGTTTCGATACCTTTCATCAACTAACTTTCCCAAACACATACTTTGGATGGCTCTCAATCGTACCGCGAGTTGGGTATCGCGGCACTTATTACGGCAAGACTTGGGATCTCGGATCAACAGTATTTGTGCCGCCATCAAGTCCGCTCGTACCCGACTTTATCCTGCCGCCGCCCACAACTGCCAACCCAATCAAGTTCGATGGAGACACTTTTCGAAGCGTCTTCGATACGGGAGCGGAAGCTTCGTTTAAAATTTCCCGCAAGTGGGAGGACGTGCAGAGCCGCGCCCTGGGATTAGACGGACTGATGCACGTGATCCAACCGTTTACCGACTTCTCTTACGTGAAGGAAGACGGACCTAATCCCCTCTCCATTTTGCAGTTCGATCGGTTTGAACCCTCTACGCAGCTCCGGGCGATTGATTTCCCGCAGTTTACAACCATCGACTCGATCGCTGATTGGACGGTGTTGCGTGTGGGCGTTCGCAACCGCCTGGAGACGCGGCGCGACGACTCAACGATGACGTGGTTTGAGCTTGATACCTTCTTTGACGTGAACTTCGACAACCCTTACGACCGTACCAACTACTCAAATTTCTTTAACAACATTCGGTTTACGCCTCTCCCGTGGGTCGCCCTTGCAGTCAACTCACAGGTGCCGGCTTTCTCGAAGGGTTTTACGGAAGTCAATACGACCGCGAGCGTACAGCCGCTCTCCAATCTGCAATTAAGCGTCGGGCATCGCTATTTGAATGACAATCCTTTCTTTGTCAACAGCAGCCTGTTTCTTGTTGGTGGATATTATCGAATCAACGATAACTGGGGTGTTGGAGCCCAGGAGCAATATGAAGCCACCACAAGCACGCTCGAGGAGCAACGCTATTCCATTTACCGGGACCTCTCGAGCTGGGTGGCGTCCCTGGGGGGCGTCATACGCGACAATAATGGCGTGAAGGAGTATGGCGTTCTGTTTACTATAACGTTGAAGGCATTCCCGAAGTTTGGATTCGATTTGAACTTTGACCCTGCGTCCTCGGGACAATGAACGAACGTGCGCGAACAATCTCGAGGCCGCAGGATGCTCTAGCCTACTTGTGCTGCGGCTGATTCGCCCGCAGCATCCTCCAATCATGGATCTTGCCATCATCGGTTCCGGTTACGTTGGTCTCGTGACTGGCGCCTGTTTCGCCGACGTTGGCCATAATGTTACTTGCGTCGATAACGATGCACAAAAGATCGAACAACTGCAGGCTGGCGAGGTGCCGATTTATGAACCCGGGCTTGAAGAAATAATTCATCGGAATGTCTCGGCGCGTCGGCTGCGCTTCACCGGCAGCATTCAGGACGGAGTGGACAACTCGCAAATCGTTTTTATCGCCGTTCCTACTCCGCAGCTGCCGGACGGCGACGTCGATCTTAGTTTTCTCGAGAAAGTCGCGCGGGAAATCGCAGGCGTGCTGAGCGATTATCGCGTGATTGTTGACAAGAGCACAGTGCCAGTGAAAACGGGCGAAAAAGTGGCGGAATCAATCAAAAGATATAATCGCCACGGCGCGAAGTTTGATGTGGTCAGCAATCCTGAATTCTTGCGCGAAGGCTGTGCCGTCCACGATCTCATGCATCCGGATCGGATTGTGATCGGAGCGCAAAGCGAATACGCCATCGATCTCATGAAGAAGGTTTTTGAGCCATTTGTGGCGCCGATTCTGGTGACTGATATCAACAGCGCCGAGCTCATCAAACATTGCGCCAACTCATTCCTAGCGCTGAAAATTTCATATATCAACGCGGTCTCGGCGATCTGCGAGGCGAGCGGCGCCGATGTCGAAAAAGTCGCCGACGGAATTGGAATGGATCATCGGATTGGCCGCGATTTCCTGAACGCTGGAATTGGATACGGCGGTTCCTGTTTTCCCAAGGATATCGCTGCGTTCATTACAATCAGCGAGCGGCTTGGCACTCCATTCAATCTGCTCAAGGAGGTGCAACGCATCAACAATGCTCAAAAAGAGTGTTTTCTGAAGACGATTCGGGAAACCCTGTGGGTCTTGCGAGAAAAGCGGATTGCAGTCTGGGGCCTCACATTTAAGCCAGATACAGACGACGTTCGCTCGTCAGTGGCAATAGAACTGGTGACAAATCTCCTGCGCGAAGGCGCGGATGTGGTTGCCTACGACCCGAAAGGAATGCAAAAGGCACGCGCCATAAAGGCGATCGCCGATGCAGAATTTGCTGCGTCGGCTCTCGAAGCAGTCAGCGATGCCGAAGCGCTGGTCATCGCTACGGAATGGAATGAATTTGCAAACGTGGATCTCACCGTGGTGAAAGAAAAAATGAGGACACCGATCGTCTTCGACGGACGAAACCTCCTTGATCCTGAAACGATGAAGCGACTGGGGTTTCATTATCATTCGATCGGACGCGCCAGCGCGAAGCCGCAGTAACCGCAGGAAATATGGCGCAGCTCCCTGCTCGCCAAATCGCGCTGCAGGCGTTACGGCTGTGGCGAAAACAAAAGCGCTTCGCAGATTTCATCATCGCAGAGCTTCTTGCGCACACCGGGCTTACGCCATCCGATCGCGCATTTGCCTTAGAACTATTTTACGGCGTCGTGCGCAATTTAACGTTGCTGGATTTTTGGATCGGTTGCCTGCGCGCTTCCCGGATTGAGAGCGATCTTCGCGATATTCTGCGGCTTGGTTTATACCAACTCTTTCTTCTCAAAACGGCCGAACATGCAGCGATCCATGAAACCGTGTCGCTGGCGCCGAAAAGGCAGCGAAGCATCATTAATGCGATGCTGCGCGGGGCGGCGGGGCGGGCAAACGAGCTGCTCGCACGTGCCCATGCGCAGCCATTGTTCGTTCGAACGTCGCATCCGCAATTTCTTGTCGAACGCTGGGAGCAGCACTTTGGCTCCGAACATGCGGAAAAGCTGTGCGAATGGAACAATCTTCCCGCACCAGTCTATGCGCGCGTCAATTCGTTGAAAATCGATCGAAAAGAATTTCTCCGGACTTATCCCGAATCGGGTCCTGTCCCTGACAATCCGAACTTCGTGCAAGTTCATTCCTTACCGTCCGACGCTTTGGAACGGGGTCATTGTTACATTCAGGATCCCAGCACCACGATTGCCTGCCAATTACTGGATCCAAAACCCGGAGAACGAATCCTGGATGCGTGCGCAGCGCCCGGCGGCAAAACCGGTTACGTCGCGCAACTTATGGAAAATCTGGGAACAATCGTGGCATGTGATCGCGATCCGGAGCGGCTGCAAATTCTAAAGGAGAACATGGCGCGCCTCGGCATGAGTGTTGTGCACATTCTGCGTCACGATTGGTCACCCGGTCACGCTCCGTCTGCAGTTACATCGAGTGCGCCATTTGATCGTATTCTGCTTGACGCGCCGTGCACCAACACCGGAGTGATGCGCAGGCGCGTGGATCTCAAGTGGCGATTACGACGAACCGATTTCGATCGCATGCACCGACGGCAGGTCGAGATTGTTCGCGGGCTTATCCCACTACTAAAACCAAAGGGCGCGCTTGTTTACAGCACATGCAGCCTTGAGCCGGAAGAGAATGAAGAGGTCGTTGGTCGCATTCTCGCGGAGACTCCGGCCCTGCGCTTGGAAGCGGAGAGCGTTTCGCTGCCTTTTCGCGACGGTTTTGACGGCGCATTTGCGGCGAAACTGATTCGAAACGCTTAGGAAATTCCAACGCCCAACACCCAACGTCCAATCCAGGCAGTTGAGCATTGAGTGTTGAGCGTTGCGTGTTTTCTTTGCAATTCAGCTTCGGTTTGCATCTGCTGCGTCGAGTGGAATGATAAGCGCCTATGCAAGACGCCCGGTTCGACAAACTCGCAAAACTCCTGGTGGAATACTCCATTCGTCTCAAGCGCAATGAAACGGTCCTGATTGAGGCATTCGATATTCCTGCCGAAATGACCATCGCCCTGATCCGCGCGGCGCGGAAAGCAGGCGGGGTGCCTTTTGCGCAGACTTATCAAACCCGCGTGAACCGTGCGCTCGCGCTCGAAGCCTCGGATCAACATCTGAACCTCGTGGCAAGTCACGAGCTGGCGCGCATGAAAAAAATGAATGCTTACATCGCCGTGCGCGGGAGCCACAACATCACCGAACTAGCCGATGTGCCGCCGGAGAAGATGAAATTGATCGGCCGCAAAATGCGCCCAGTGCAAGACCAGCGGGTTAAAAAGACAAAGTGGGTCGTTTTACGCTGGCCGACGCCGTCAATGGCACAGCTTGCGGGGATGAGCACGGAAGCATTTGAAGATTTCTATTTCGACGTCTGCACACTGGACTATCGAAAACTGCTACCCGGGATGAGGGCGCTGAAGCACTTGATGGAAAAAACCGACCGCGTTCAAATCAAAGGTCCCGACACCGATCTGCATTTCAGTATCAAGGGAATTCCCGCTGTGATCTGCGGTGGCGATCGCAATATTCCCGATGGCGAAGTTTTTAGCTGCCCGGTGAAAGATTCCGTGGAAGGTCACGTCACCTTTAATGCGCCAAGTATTTACCAGGGAATCGCTTTCGATGGCATCCGCCTCGAATTCAAGAGCGGAAAGGTCGTCGATGCGACGAGCAATGAGACGAAAAAGCTGAACAAGATTCTCGATGCAGACCCGGGCGCCCGTTACATAGGCGAATTCTCGCTCGGCTTTAACCCGCGGGTGCTACAACCGATGCGTGACATCTTGTTCGACGAGAAAATCGCCGGCTCATTTCATTTCACCCCGGGACAAGCTTACGAAGAAGCCGACAACGGAAACCGGAGCCAAGTGCACTGGGACATGGTCAGCATCCAGCGTCCTGATTACGGCGGCGGAGAAATCTACTTCGACGGCAAGTTGATTCGAAAAAATGGCGAGTTTCTGCCTAAGCAACTGCGTTCGCTAAACCCGAATTGACTGCGCATTCGTCTTGTGTGGTCCCATAGGTCACATGAGGCCTATGGAAAAAGAAGCACGCGCAGACTCGCCGGCCTTAACGCTACGCTCGCTTCGGCCCGCCAAGAAGGTTTAGTTGCATCATGGCGATGTCGCCAGTCTCGTTGAGCTCGAGATTCGCGATTTCAAACATGGGCGCGCCTTCGGCGGGACTCGGGCCTGCTCCGGGCAACTGAACAATGACCTGCTTGGAGTTTGAATTTAGGATGACCGATGCAATTTCCAGTGACGGCGAAAACTCAAGCGTACTGATCTGGAACGGAACCGTGATGAACACGGAGGCACGTCCCTGTGGTGACGGGGTGAGCTGGACTGGTGCGGTCTCAGAATTAGGGACTATCTGCAACCCTGCCACCGCGATTGAGGGCATTCCAGTCAGAGTAGGTCTCTGTTGCTGGGATGGAACCACGCGAATGGTGCCTATCGCGCCAGCGACAGGCTGAATCTTTACGATTTCGAAGGCGACCTGCAAATTCAACGCCGACTGAGCGCGCTGAGGCGAAGGCAAACGCATCGTGACAAGCTTCGATATGGGACGCACTTTCAGGACACCCATTTTAAAGCTCGGCGTCAACTGCATGGCGGCGATCTCGAAAGAGAAAGTAAGCTGCACGGAGGTTTGCATCGTGGCAGTAGGTGGTTGTGGCTTGGCCACGGGCGGGGCCGGGGCTTTGTGTATTGGAGCGATTGGAGTTTGGGTTGTTTCTGGCATGGTTACGGGTGTGGTTATTTGCGGAAATACAGGTTCACTGGAAATGGCACTTGGAAAATCATATACGGACTCGGTAGCGGGTTCGCTCAGTGGAAATTGATTCGCAGTTGAGGTGATCTGGTCCGGTAGCTCTTGCGCGATCGGTTCAACCGCAAACTCTGCTGACGGTTCTACGGCGGGCCATGCAAATTCTGCGCCGGCAAACGCCTCCGCGCCTGGCGCCTCCACGGGCAGGACGGATTGTTTCGAATCTCCAAAAAACTCGCCCGGCTCCTGCGTGTAGAATGTGGCTGCCTCTCCGTCTCCCGAGATCTCATCCGGCTGTTGTGGAACGATTGCAGAAACTTCGGCAAACTCACTCGTTGCTGAAGCTGTGACCATTTCAGCCGCCTGCGGAATACTCGGTTGTTGAATGTCCGGTGTTTGTTCGACTACTTCTCCTACACATGACTCGAAGTCCGGCTCGGCAATCGGCGTCAATTCGCGCTCGGGCTCGCGGCGCACTGGAGTCTGTGTAGTCTTTGCTCTCCGTTCTTTCAACCGATCGAAAGTGCCGCTCGGTTTGCGTGCAGGCAAGGCACTGTGTCGCAACGGAGCTTGCCACGGTTTTAATTCCACCGAAACCTGACGGGGTCCCCCAACAAAGCCGTTCTCTTGCACGCTACTCGTCTGCGTCGGCGCGACTTTCGGCCTGAAGACAGCAGTGCCGCCGTCGGCGATAGCCTCCGCGGGAGGCTGCGCGGGAGGCTCAAGCCGCAAGTGACGCGGGACATTAAAAGCATGCCGGCGAACAACGGGCACAATTACCCAAGCTAGTATGATTATGGCCGCCAACAGCAAGCCACCGACAATCGCCAGCCTTCGGCTCGCCACGCCCGTAGTGGCGGTTGACGAAATGTTTGCGGGCACTGGCGCCGCAGCCGGTTTCTCCGACGGACTTGTTTGGACAGGAACTTGCTGATTGTTCTGTTCGCTGGATGGAGATGAAGCCTGTGGCGTCTCGGCTCCGACAGCTTGCGCCGCAGTTGTTGTCGATTCGCCGCCAACCGGGGGCGATTCAGATGGCGGTTGTTGCGGCTGAGGGCTAGTTCCCGCACTCGATTCGCTCGAGACCGAAGTCGGCGGCTGCCCAGCTGTTGCATCAGCGCTGGCAATTTCCATCCCGGCATTTGGCTCCTTTGCCGCTGAGCCCAAGGCAAGCGTTTCTCCGCTCGATGTTTCGCCCTGTTTGTTTGCCGCAATAGGACTCGGCTCAACTGCCGGACCTCCCTCCACCTGGGGCGCAACCACATTTGTTGTGTCGAACGCCAGTGCAGGCGCGGTTGAGCCTTCCGGCCTTTGCATCCAACCCACATCATAAAAAGCGTCGGCAAAAACAGTGTTAAGCGCTGGCGAATAAATCTTGTTAGCCGAACCGGTCCAATCTGCAGCCTTCTCCGGATTGTTATGCTTATACTCCCATGCTGCCTGGGCGTAATACAGCGCCGGCGTATCTCCGGTAAATTGAAACTCCTCCATCATCGTGTGCGCACGGCTCTCTTTGCCCTCGAGCAAAAGCGTCATGTAAATCTTGAATTTAATAAGCTCTGCCGCCTGATTTTTATCGCCTCCCGGCATTCGATTATACAGCGCCTCAAAACGCTCTTGCGCCTTTGCGTAGTCCTTCTTCTTAAAGGGAATTTGCGCGAGGTTGTATTGCGCTTCGCGGAGTTTCGGGTCCAGCCGGGCTGCCTTCTTAAATGCAGCTTCGGCTTGGTCAAATTGCTGCTGCTGCATCAGAATCTCGCCACGTAAATTCAGAATGGCCGGCTTATTCGGGTCCACCTTGTCGGCTTCATCGATTAATTTAAGGGCTGTCGCGAAATCACCTTGCCGAAGGGCCTGTTGCGATTGCTCGAATTTCGAACGCGCGGCGGCTTTGGTCTTCTCCGAACGCTCGGCGGCTGTCATGAGCGGCAATGAAGGTCGCCCTTCGCCGACCGGCTTTTCCAGCCACCCAACTTCATAAAGTGATTCTGCGAAAAGTTTATTCAGCTGCGGTGAATAATTCTTCTCGGCTGCGCTGATCCAATCCTTGGCTTCGCTTTGATTCTTCTGTTGTAGCGCGACCGCTGCCTTCACATAATCAACGGCTGGGGTATCGGGCGAAAGCTCCAGCTTGGCCAGCATCGAATCCACCATGTTCCCGTTGCCCTCCTGCAGGTACGTCAGAAGAATTTTGTATTGAATCAGCTGCGAAGCTTCTTTTGCCAGATCGGATGCACCAGTGGAGAGCAGTTGTTCAAAGCGTTTCCTCGCCTCCGCCCAATCTTTTTTGAGGAATGGGATCTCCGCCAGGTTAAAGCGCGCATTCCAGAACTTCGGATCGATCCGGGCCGCATCCTGTAATGCAGTTTCCGCTTCATCGTATTTGCCCTGTCGCATCAGAATGACGCCGCGGAGATTTTTTGATGCGGCAAGATCAGGCTGGCGAGCATCGATGGCGTCGAGTTGCTTTAGCGCCTCTGGAAACTTCTTTGAATCGAACGCGCGGTACGCGGCGTTGTACATCTCTTCCAGCTCCGCTTTCGTCGGAGCAACATTGTCCGCCGCAAATGCGATTGCTGCGAGTGAAGCAAGCACCAGCGCGGCCACCGCCGCCATCCCCCAGAGTCTCATGCGGTAGCGACTGAAGCCCTGTTCGGGGCGTCTGACAAGTGGAAAGTTGCTTTTGCGAATCGATTTTTCAGCGGCCTTCGGAAAAAGCGTCAACCGTCGTGATGGTCTCCTGCTGGCTCAGTCATTGAGATTGGCCACGATCCGTAAACCTTCCAAAGTGAGGTGGGGACGAATCACGCCGATTTCTGGCAAGCCCCCAGCGATCAGGCGCGCGTAGCCGCCTGTCGCTACGATCCAGACCTTTTTGCGCGGAAACTGCTCTGCTCTGATTCGTGCAAGGATTTCTCGAACCAAACCACGATACCCGAACACGGCGCCGGACAGCATTGCCTCGATGGTCGATTTGCCTACCGCGTGTCGGGGCTCTTTCAACGACAGCCTGGGCAAGAGCGCCGTTCGTTGATATAGAAAGTTAGTCATCGCTTCGAGTCCCGGCGCAATCACGCCGCCGACGTAGCTGCGGCGCTCGGAAACGATGTCGAAAGTTACCGCAGTGCCGAAATCCACAACGATGGCGGGACATCCATAAAGCCCAGCGACTGCCGCAGCATTCGCCAGCCGATCTGCTCCAATCGATCGCGGCTTGGCATAATCTATTTCCACACCCAGCTTCAGCTTCCAATCCAGCCAGATCAGGTTCGCCTTTTCCTTTGCGACCTTTGAGATCGCAGAGTTTTTTGCCGGCACCACCGACGAGACAACCACCTTCCGCACCTTTCGTTGTGCAAGAAATCCCGAGACCACACCGCTTGAAAGCTCACTGGTAGCGGTTCGGGTAGGAGCCGAGATTCGCCTTTTCGACGCAAACGCAAACTTTGCGTACGAGTTACTGATATCGATCAACAAATAATCGGAGTCACGCGTCACGACTAAGATGCAGACACCGAACGCTAAGCGCAGTCAAGCCATCCGTCTCATATGACCCGTTCGTCGCATACGCGCTTGCGACGCTTCCAGCAGCGCGTAGCCTCGATTTATGAGAAGATTGGTGCATCGCCCGCGTCGCTTGCGACGTTCTCCCGCTCTGCGCAATCTCGTCCGCGAGACGCAGTTGGATGCACACGATTTTATTCTGCCGCTGTTTGTTAGCGAGAAAATCGATAAACGTCGGCCGATCGCCAGCATGCCCGGCGTTTTTCAGTTGTCTGTGAGAGAAATCGCCGATGAAGCGCGCGCCGCTCAGGATCTTGGGCTACAAGCAGCCCTGCTTTTCGGCATTCCAGAACAGAAAGACGAACAGGCCACCGGCGCATACGCAGAAAATGGGGTTATTCAAAAAGCGCTGCGGGCGATCAAATCAAAATGCCCCGATCTGGTTACCATCACTGATGTCTGCCTGTGTGAATACATGAGCCATGGCCACTGCGGCGTCACTCGGATTGACGGAGATCATTTCCACGTCCTCAATGACGAGAGTGTCGAACTGTTGGTGAAAACGTCGCTGTCTCACGCCGCCGCAGGCGCAGACATGGTGGCGCCGAGCGACATGATGGATGGGCGCATTGGCGCGATCCGCGAGGCGCTCGATTCTGCAGGATTCGATCAAACGGGTATCATCAGTTACGCCGCAAAATTTGCGTCGGTATTTTACGGGCCATTCCGCGACGCAGCCGAAAGCCCGCCGCAGTTTGGCGATCGTCGTTCTTACCAGATGGATATCGCCAACGCGAATGAAGCGTTGCGCGAGGTAGCGCTGGATGTCGATGAAGGCGCGGACATTATGATGGTTAAACCTGCGTTGCCCTACCTCGACATCTTATGGCGCGTCCATGAGCGCTTTGGAAAACCAACTGCTGTTTATCACGTCAGCGGCGAGTATGCGATGGTCAAAGGTGCTGTCGAGAAAGGGCTCTTGGACGAGCGCGCCGCGGTCCTCGAGATTATGACGGCGCTCAAACGCGCCGGCGCGGACATTATTGTCACCTATTGGGCACGCGAACTGGCGAAATGGCTGCGGGAGTAACAAGCGCCAATGGTGAAACCGCGCAGCATGCCCGCCTGAAGCGTCTCGTGTTCCTGTGGGCGCAGGCGCAGGGATTTTCCGCATGCGCAATGGAAGTGAGTTTGCCAAAATGCCGGTATCGGGCCGACGTCGCCGGCTATCGATCGCACCCAAAACAAATTGGATCGACAGCGATCTTCGAATGCAAACAAGTGCTTTGCGATTTGCGACGAGACAATTGCCGCACCGATGCTGCGCGCCAGCGGCTCGAAGCAATCTGTAAACGTCGCCAAGCTCTGGAAGCGCGCCTGCGCACGCATTACCCAAACCTGCGCAATGGTGATTCGCTTTTTCCCGAGTTCGATTCCGAAAACTTCAGCGCCATCGGCCACCGCGGATACGCCAGGCTCTCGCGCGAACTGCACTCGCTGCAACACCGGCTCTACGATTGCACCAAGTTCGACAAGTTGATTCGCTACCGGTGCGCGAATTTGTTTTTCCTTGTGCTGCCGGAGCAGTTGTTCCGCGAATCGGAAGTGCCCGTAGGCTGGGGTGCGCTGGTCGAATCAAACGGCGCGCTCACACTCGTGCGCAACTCAGGCTGGCACGACGCCGCAGCGGACAATCGCATTCGCCTCTTGCATCGAATCGCAATGGCTGGGACGCGCGTCCTAAATCGACAGCTGCAAATCGCGCGCCCAGCCGACCTGCCCCGTAACGAGTGAGGCCACTTGCTACAAATGTTGTTACTTGCTATGTAGCCGGCTTCCAATGTAGTCAAAAATCTTCTCGGGCATTTTCATTTGCTCCCAGGCTCCGAACCCTGCTGTTATAGCGAGGGGCCACAAGATGAACAAGCTGACAGTGCCGACAGCCGCTTTATCAACCCATTTTCCTGAACCAATCTGCACAGTAAGCGTGTCGCCTGATTGGTGGAAAACGATGTTCAACGACGTAGCCATTCCGACGAAGTCACGCCATCCGCCACGCTTCTTTATCTGAAGAAGCTCTCCCCCATTTTCGGTTTTCATCTGTTGCGAATCAAAACCCTCAGAATCCAACCATCCCTTGACGTCGCCAATAACAGTCGAAGTTTGTTTGGGCGGGCAGATGAATTTGCGCGTTTTTTTACCTGAGCCTTGCGCAATCTCGCCGTCTTGCTCTGCGAGCATCGTGCCGCAATTTGGACAGAACTTTTGTCCTTTCGCGGCTTGCCTGCCGCACTTAGGGCAAAACATATGCTCGGCGACCAGAGAAACCTTGCTCATTGTAGCGTCGGGCTGCTGCATACTGACGTTTTGTTCAAGACTGTTTAATGCGACATCAACCTGTGTGGCAATTTTAGCTAGTAGATCATCGCGTCGTTTCAATTCCACTAGGAGTTCGCGTATCTCGACAGGTGACCGGCCAGCCCGAAGCTCTTCCTGAATTTCAAATAACAGCGTAATCTGATTTTGAGAAGTCATCGGTTCGCGTGAATCAATTCGTTCTTTCAACGTGCTGAGATATGAAACCGGAACGGGTGGCGGAGCCGGAAGCGGGTCAGGCAATGGCGGCGCAGCAGATGCCGAATAGACCGACTTGATTAGCGAAAGCACCGACTCACTGTCGCCGCGACGACAATCTGTGATTTGAATCTGATTAAGCGGTGCAGGCAAAAGATTGATATTAATCCCGTCCGAAATCAGCACTGGAAGGATCGTCTTGCCGAGTTTACTCACGTACTGCAACTCACTCTTGCATGCTTCTGATTGCCAGGACTCAGGCGAAAGAGCGAGAATAAACACATCGCAATTCGCGATATTCTCCAGAATGTTATCCCACCAGCGCTGCCCGCCTGTGAGAGTTTGATCATACCAGATATCAATTCCGGCTGCCCTCAGGTCGTGAATCAGCTTTGTGACTACCTCTGCGTTATGCCGACTATAACTAAGAAACACTTTTTTCATGCGTTTCAAGGTTTCTAAAAACTCATCCGTGATACACCCTCTGACCGCCAAATGTAAATTCTTTTCGCTCGGCAATAAAACCGGAATGCACCGCTACGGCTATCGCCGGTTAATCGACAGGCACGAGCAAGTTATGACCGGTCATCTCTTTTGGCTGCGGAAGCCCGAGCAGAAATAAGAGCGTGGGCGCGACATCGGCCAGGATTCCGTCTTCGCAGCGGAATTTTGCTGCATCTTTGGCGACATAAATGAAGTGAACAAGGTAGTTTGTGTGCGCGGTGTTCGGCGAACCGTCAGGGTTGCGCATCTGCTCGCAATTTCCGTGATCCGCGGTGACCAAGGCCTTGCCGTCGAGTTCCAGAAGTTTTGAAATGATGCGCGCGCAACATGCATCCACCGTCTCGACCGCTCTGATGCCGGCTTCGACGACGCCGGTGTGGCCCACCATGTCAGGATTGGCGAAATTGAGGATGATAAGATCGTAGTTCCCCATGCGGGCCAGCAGTTCACCGGTCACTTCGAACGCGCTCATCTCCGGTTTCAGGTCGTAGGTAGCGACCTTTGGCGATGGAATCAGATTGCGGTCTTCTCCGGGAAACGGTTTCTCGACCCCGCCGTTAAAAAAGTAAGTTACATGCGCGTATTTCTCCGTCTCGGCCATGCGCAATTGCGATTTGCCAGCGGCGCTTACTACTTGGCCCAAAATATTTGGGAGTTGTTGCTGCGAAAAAATAAACGGCGAAGAAAACCGGACATCATATTGGGTAAGGCTCACGAAAT
Organism: Candidatus Udaeobacter sp.; assembly: GCA_035255865.1. Taxonomy (GTDB): domain Bacteria; phylum Verrucomicrobiota; class Verrucomicrobiia; order Chthoniobacterales; family UBA10450; genus Udaeobacter. The sequence goes on along the minus strand of DATEZD010000199.1, from coordinate 2,758 downwards.
GAACTTGCGGCCAAACCTCGCGGTCGAAGCCATCGAAGTCTTTAAGAAGAAACGCTTGCGACAATTGTCTCGCCCGATCAGCGCGGAAGTTGAAAAACAAAACTGAGTCGCCATCGCGCACGCGCTGCTCGTTGGCATGGGAGAGAATCAACGGCGGCATAAATTCATCCGTCTTGCCAAGCGAGTATTGTCGATCTACGGCCGCTGAGGGCGATGAATTGCAGATTTCGCCGCGACCAAGAACGATGGCGTCCCACGCCTTTTTCGTGCGATCCCACCGCCGGTCGCGATCCATCGCGAAATAGCGGCCAATTACCGTAACGATCTTGGCGCGACTCTTTTCAAGTTCCTTTTGGCACGTTTTCAGAAAGCCGGCCCCGCCGGTGGGAGAAGTGTCTCGCCCATCCGTGAAAGCGTGGATGAAAATTTCCAGAACACCTGCTTCACGCGCCGCGTTGGCAAGCGCGATCATGTGCGAATAATGGCTGTGCACACCGCCATCGGAAAGCAGCCCTAACAAATGAAGTCGATGACCCCGAGCAGCTGCTACGGTTTCCTGCAATACCTGATTACGCGTCAGTTCACCTTCTTTGATCGCTTTGTTAATTCGCGTCAGGTCCTGATAAACGATTCTACCCGCTCCCAGGTTCAGGTGGCCAACCTCCGAGTTGCCCATTTGTCCTTCCGGCAGACCGACGTCAACGCCGCTGGCGCTCAATCTGGAGCATGGATAATCCCGGTAGAGTTTGTCGTGAAAGGGAGTGCACGCGAGCAGCGTGGCGTCTCCATTCTCGTTGCGCTTGTCCGGTCCGCCCGGATTGATGCCCCAGCCGTCGCGAATGATGAGCATCACCGGGCCAGCCATACACCGCGCACTTTGCCGATGAATGAGAAGATCGACAAGCGGTTTCAAGCGGTTGCGGATTGACAACGCGAAGCATGCGCGCCTAGATCGGCCTCGTGAAATGGCGCAACCAGTTGCTGGCGCTTTTCTGTCTCCTCGTCTTTGCCGGGCTGGGCGTTCTCTATTTTCAACACTGGGTCTTTCGGAAGCCGTTCGGAATTATCTTGTTTATCGGCGAAGGACTCGCGCCGGATCGACTAGCGCCGACGCGCGCCTACGCGGGCGGGGCAGGCACACGCCTTAACCTCGATTCGATGCCTCGGATGGCTTTGCTGACGAATTACTCGAAAGATTTCGCTGCGCCAGATCAGGCTGCTGCCGCCACAGCAATTGCGACAGGCACGAGGGTGCCTAACGGCGCAATCGCGATCAATGGTGATAAAAAACCCATAACGAGCATTATTGAGTTAGCTCGCGAATATGGACGCGCCACTGGCTTGGTGACGGACGCAAAATTGACCGATCCGACAAACGCCGCTTTTTATGCGCATCCGGTCGATCCGAACGATATCGAGAAGATTGCGGCTGAGTTCGTCGATGGAGGAAAGATCGACATCGCGATGGGAGGTGGCGCAGCGCAATTTCTCCCCGCTGCAAAGGGCGGCGACAGACAGGACAGACGCGATCTTTTGCTCGAGCTTCGCGGCAACGGTTTTGATATCGTTCATACCCGAGCCGAGTTGGAGGCGATCCCGGCATGGCGGCGGCCGAAGCTTTTTGGCGCTTTCAACAATGTGGAGCTCGCGTTTGCAAATCAGGTCGAAGAGCGCGGACAGCAACCGAACCTTTCGGACATGGTGCGGCGAGCAATCCAACTGCTGCAATATAACGCCGGCGGATACCTGCTCGTGGTTGATGCGGGTCTGATGCGGAAAGCGGCCGAGGAAAACAATGGCGAAAGGACGCTCGCGCAAACGCTTGAATTGGATCGCGCAGTCGCCGTCGCGCGACGCTACGCGGGGCAAAAATCGACGATCATTGTGTGCGGCGATGTAGCGATTGGCGGCATGAATTTGAATGGTTTCCCATTTCGACAAGACAGCGGCATCGCACTGCTCGGGCTTAATTCTGCAGGCCAGCCCTGGATTACCTGGGCGACCGGTCCGCACGGCACAAGGTCTTACGGAGCAGCGAACATTCCGAATAACAAGTCCGCCACGACGGACCCGTCCGTTGGCGGACAGAATGAACAACCGGCAGAAAATCGGGAACCGGCCGCGCTGTACACAAAATCGGCTCTACCCACCGTGGACGACGTTGTTGTGTTTGGTAGCGGTCCCGGGACGGACGTACTGCAAGGGGTAGTCGATAGCACAGTAGTGTTTAAAGTACTTCGCGGTGAGCTTTAGTGGCATTGGCATTCCCTTGGCACGCCGTAGCCTTTGGCGAAGGAGGTTGCCAATTCGAATCAACTGGAAGCCGATACCACAGCCGACACATTCAATATTGATTTTCTCGCTCAATTAAGGGACACTTGCCGCTCAGACCAATGCAGCTCCTCAGCGCATTTTCACGCCCGCAGACCGTTCCAGCTGTTCCAGTCACAGCGCCAAGAAAAACTCTGTGGATTCTCAACAGCTGGCGCGACCTGATTCTGTACGTCGGGACGCCGCTTTTTCTGCTGCCGATGTTTCTGTTAGCGCAGGCGCGCTGGAGCGCACAAGACATTTACATCTTTGTCGCTGCCTTTGGCGCCATGGGCCACCATCTGCCGGGAATGATCCGCGCGTACGGCGATCGCGCGTTGTTCAGACGTTTTCGCTGGCGCTTTATTTTCGCGCCGATTTTTTTGCTCTCGGTTTGCGTCGCTTTTTATTGGCGGGATCTCAAGGGGATAATTCTGATCGTTTTCTT
>DATEZD010000198.1:0-10948 GCA_035255865.1 Candidatus Udaeobacter sp. | reverse complement strand
GCGTATGGCGTGATCAGTTACCAAACGGCCTTCCTCAAAGCGCATTATCCGGTGGAATTCATGGCGGGTTTGCTGAGCAACGAAATCAATAACACGGAAAAAATTTCCGTTTTTGTCGGCGAATGCAAACGGATGGGCATTTCCATCCTGCCGCCGGATATTAACAACAGCGGTTTGAAGTTCATGCCGGAAACTGTAGCGGCGGTCTATGAGCGCCGAATTCAAGAAGACGGCGCTCACAGAGCGCCGCTACAGCAAAATGCCATTCGTTATGGTCTTGCCGCGATCAAACACGTCGGCGAAGCCGCCATGGAAGCGGTAATTCGCGAACGCGAACAGCGAGGCGATTTCGTTTCATTGGAGGATTTCTGCACACGGCTGGATTCGCGTATTGCCAACCGGAAGATGCTGGAAAGCCTTATCAAGTCCGGGGCTTTTGATTTTCTTGGGCGAGACCGCGCCGAACTTTATGGCTGCATTGATGATGCCGTTGGCGCATCTGTCGCAGCGCAGCGGGACCGGCTGGCCGGTCAGGTTTCATTGTTTGATGAGGCAACTGCTTCTACAACGTCGAGAAAGCGGCCGGTTACGCGCTGGAGCGAGCATGAAAAGCTTTCGTACGAGAAAGAGCTTCTCGGTTTTTACGTCAGCGGACATCCACTCGACGCATACGTGGATGTTTTTGCGGTGAAAAATTATCGATCGATTGCCTCGTTAGCCGAACTCGACGATCGCGCGCTGTTCAAAATCGCGGGAGCGATTGTGGAGGTCGAAAAAAAGTTTACCCGAAGAGAGGGCAAACCATTTGCGGTCCTTTGTATCGAAGACCTGACGCACATGCTCGAGGTCGTCGTGTGGAACGAGGTTTACCTGAAGGTTTCGGATGCGCTGGCACCGGGACGCGTTGTTGAGATAAAAGGAACGCTGGATAAACGCGAGGAAGTCCTTCGCGGCACGGCGCTGGAAATTAGATCGCTTGCGCTCGGAAAAACCAATGGGGCCAATGAAAGCAGGGGAGATTCATCCGGGGAGCCGGTTGTTCTTCTGCAATTCTCTCCGGCAACAACAGGTGATGAACTGCGCCAGGTACGCGAAATCCTGGTTAGCTCACCTGGCCGGCGGCCAGTTCAATTGCTGTTTGATCGCGGTGACGGCAATCCTTTGCGCTTGGATGCAGGCGCAGAACTTCGCGTGAATCTCACACGGGAGTTGGAGGAAAAGCTTTCGCGTTGGCTGGCCACTCCGAAATTCCAATAACCGGCTATCGCCGCTTCTTTTGCTTTTTCGGGGGTGCTTCGGGAGTTGCCTCGGTTCGCGGGAAGGCACCGAGCAACAACGTTTTTTCCTCTGGGCCTGCACCCAGGCAGAGTGGAACGTTACGGGCGAGACCGGCCGGATTGGAAACGCCGAACAACGGGGTGCTGCTGTCTTCTTTCACACTGATAATCCAAGGCGACTGAAACAGGCCGCCGCGGAACTCCAATTCTCCTACAGCAGGGGCGAGGATCAGCAGCGCGGGCGCGATTTCAATTTTGTTCACGCAATCGATCGGCTGCGATGTCAGATCGAAGATCGGCGTCGCGCCCGTTATGTTGATCGTGACATCGCTTGTATCCTTGAAATCAATTTCCCCACGAACCAAGACATCCACGTCCTTGGTTGCGGCATTGAAGAATTCCAGCCGAGCGCGATCGCCCTCAAAGACGATGCGGCTGCTCGCTTCAGTGAGATTAAACCACGCCCCGCTGTTGGCGGAAAACTTTCCGTTCACAAGCTGCACGTCGCCAACGATGCGCGGATGTTGCAACGTCTCGGAAAGAGAAAGGCTTCCACTCAGAATGCCGTCCCGGAAAATTTCTGGATGAAAAAGTTGGGGAGTCTTTCCCAGAAAGATTGACGGAAAATCAAGTGTAACGTTGAGCGGAGCCAACAGGAAAGCGCTCCAATCTGTTCCGATGCGCAATGGGAAATTCGCTGTGAAACTGATCGGGCTCGAACCTGGCACACCCACGGTGCTGCGCGCATCCCAGTTACTGGAGGTGATCGTAACCTGAACATCTACCGGAATCGAGCTTGCGCTCTTTCCGGTTGGTCCACGAAAGCCGGAAAGATAATCGAGCAGATTATCGGCTCGGGCATCGAACGTCCCTGAATAGTTGTGCTCGCCAGACATTTCGATCCTGCCTGTTCCGCTGAGGGAATCGTTCTTGCGTTTCATCTCCAACTCCTCAATCTCTAACTCAGTCCCCTTCAAATTCACCTTCGCGCTCAAGCTGTCGCTTGCTGTTTTAAAAAGAGTTAGAGCTGTGCCTTCAATCATCAGATTTCCGCTGAGTTGTCGTGCGCGCGTGTTCAACGCTCCTTCTACGATAAGTTTCCCGGCGAAATCGCCGGATTTCGCGCCAAATAGAGTGGTGAAATCGCCGAGGTTGTTGATTGTTGCGGCGATGTCGCCCCGAAAATCCGGGCTCAACCAATCCGATGATTTGGAGGAGAACGAGGCTTGGCCGCTTAAGGTTAACTGATTGGTCTTCTGCTTGATGTACAGCTGCTGGAGTTGGATTTGCTGATTGTACAGCGAGGCGCCCAGCATGATCTCGTCCGCGGTGCGATTGCGCCAGGTGAACCCGGTCATTTCACTCCAGAGCGAGCCGGTTACGTCAGCCGGATGCGCCAGATTTCCACGAAAAGTAAAATTGCAGGCGCGAATCAAACCGCCGACGTGATCGGTCAATCCGATTGCTTCTGACGTTTGGGCAAGGGAAATATCGGTGGCCGCGCCAGCGATTTTCCAGTTGTAGCGCGGAGAATGCCATTCATGCGCAATGTTGCCGCGAATTTTTCCACCGAAGACATCGGCATCAAATTCTAATCCAACTTGTTGACTACCGAGACGCGAGAAATCGATTGAAACGGACTCAAGGTCGAGGCCGCGCGCCAGCGTGAGTCCGGCGAGGGTTAATCGATGCGCATCCCAGCGAGTCGCGCCGCGCAATTGGGAAAAGGTTTGGCGCAACCACGGCGACGCGATCATGAGCTCGCCCGCGCTGAAGCGGCCGGCTTCGATCTCGCTGGCGGAGAAAGTTCCGTTGCGAAGCAAGATCAGTGTCGGTCCTTCCTGCACGCGCAGCTCGGAGGTGCGCAGGTTGCACTTCTGCGGGAGCAGTCTTTGGAGTGTACCCGAACCGGATTTGGTTATCCCAGGGACGTTCGGATTCTCACGGCGGATTTCCCCATGTAGATCTTCAATCGACAGATTGCGAATGGCGTGACCGCGTCGGCGCAAAAGAATGCGGCTTAAATTCAAATCGAGCTGCACCTGTGTCGCAGTGAGGTCGATATGCAATGCATCCGCTCGGACGCTTTTCACATGAAAGCTGCTAATCACGACAGGCTGAAGAAACGGGGCATCGATCTTATCGATGCTTACGGTGAGCCCTTCATGTCGGCTTTTCCACCGCACCCACAAGCGAAGACCATTGGAAACGGCGACCGGCGCAAACACAATCGTCAAGAGCGCCGCGAGCAAAACCAGGAGGCAAAACAGAAACAATCGATTCTTAAACGGCATGAGGTGAACGAAAACTAAAAGTGATGGATGATCGGTGATCAGCGGTCACTATTCGTGTTTTTGTTGGTCTTTGAAGCTCAAACGCAGCGGCTGTGGCGCATGCAGCCGTTCATCGAGCTGTCGCTGCAATGTGCGCTCGGCTTCGGCGGGCAACCCGCTCTCTAGTGCCTTTTTCCAGGCAAGCTGAGGGAGGGCCGACAATTCGCCTTGGAGATCCTCCCCGGAAATTTTGTTCCACAATCCGTTTTCGAACGCGAGAACGTCCACCTGCTCCTGGTCGACACCAAGAATTTGAGCGTGCGGGAGCTGAACAACGATTTCCTCAGGGCGAATATCGATTGAGAGGTTCTGCTGTAAATCGAAACCAGCTTTGGCAACAAATGTGCCATGCAGTTTGACGCGCTTCGAGCTGCCCACCCATGTATGCACGAACTCATGTTCGACTTCGATGCGTCTTGACAGGACGACCAGCTGGCTCACTGGCGTGGTTTGTTCCATATAGACGCGGTTGTTGATCGTAATGCGCGGCTGCAGGTGCGCGATGTCGATGAAAGCAGCCCGCAAATCTTTGCCAAGCCTCTCGAGTCCAACGGTGCTTTGCCGCGCTGTGCGAGCCGGCCAGGTCTCGACACGCAAAAAAATGATCAACACCACCACGGCGATCAGCAGCGTGATCAGTGTAAAAGCGAGGGGCCATGATATTCGGCTCGCGGTTGCTGATTTCGACATTGGGCGTTGGACGTTGAGCGTTGGGCGTTTTCTGTCGGTCAAACTCTAATTGAGCAAGAGCATGAGCAAGAGTAAGAGGCGAGACTTTTTCGCCTGCAAAAAATTACCGCCCCCCACGCCCGATGGACGTGAAGGGCGGCTGTTCCCCCCAGAACAATCGTGAAAACCTTGACGCTACTAAACGAGCTTCCGGCTGGTGGCAACAAGATTTTATATGAAAATTTTTGCATCCCCCGACAGGATCCTTGGTACAGCAAAAAGAGCGATGAATTAGAAGAGATGAATGACGAAGTCCGACCGGCGAAGCTGCTAGCCATGCGAAATCGCCAGCGAGATCGGGTTTGCACGACGCCGCGTCGCGGTCTCTAGTTTTATATGCGTAAGTTGGGTGACGAGGACCCGTTCTCGCGCAGCTTTGCTGGTTCGTTGCTGGTCGCTCACCCCAATATGCTCGATCCAAATTTCCGGCGCACTGTGCTTTTTGTTTCCGAGCATGACCCAAACGAGGGTGCCCTGGGCGTAATCATCAATCGCCCGCTCGACAGGCAAGTGGCCGATCTGGTAAGTGAGACACCACCCGCTGGCCTTGGCCAGGTGCCTGTGTTTCTCGGCGGGCCGGTCGGAAAGAATCAACTGATGTTCGCGGCGTTTGAATGGCAGAAGGGCGAAGGACTCAAACTCAATCACAACGTCGCTCTGGAGCAAGCGAGTGACGCCGCCGGGCAGAAGAACTTGGTTACAATTTGTGCGTTTGTAGGTTACGCCGGCTGGGGCGCAGGTCAGCTTGAAAGCGAGCTGAAACAGAAAGCATGGCTTGTTCAAAAAGCCAATCCGTCGCTGCTCAAGCTCGATCGCCTGCCAAACCTCTGGTTTGACATCATGCGCAGCTTGGGACCGTGGTATAAAATGCTGGCCGCCGCTCCGGACGATCCCTCGCTCAACTAAATGATAAGCGATGCGTGGGTGCAGGCGTTTTTGTCTTGTCACTCGTCACTCGTCACTCTTCACTTTCTTGAATGATCATCGGTGCCCCGAAAGAAATTAAGGAACAAGAGCAACGCATTGCCTTGCTGCCGTCAGCGGCAAATCAACTCGTCCGACGCGGCCATTCAGTGCTGGTGGAAAAGAATGCCGGTATCGGCTCCGGTTATCCGGACGAAGAATACGTCAACGCCGGAGCCCAAATTGTCGATCAGGCGAAGGATGTTTTCGCGCGCGCCGACATGATTGTGAAAGTAAAAGAGCCGCTCAACGCGGAGTTCCCGCTTTTGCGCAAAGGCCAGATTCTCTTTACCTACTTGCATTTGGCCGCGAGCAGGGAATTGACGCAAGCGTTGCTGAAATCTGGCGCGACCGGGATCGCGTACGAAACGATTCAGGTAAACAATCGTCTGCCGTTACTCGAGCCGATGAGCGAAATCGCGGGCCGGATGTCAGTGGTGATGGGCGCGTATTTTCTGGCGAAATACAACGGTGGCAGCGGAGTGTTGCTTGGAGGAGTGCCGGGAGTTTTGCCCGGAAGCGTCGTTGTCGTTGGCGGCGGGACCTCGGGGGTGAACGCCATGCGAATGGCAAAAGGTCTGGGCGCAGACGTAACCATTCTCGATATTGATGTTGAACGGTTGCGATTCCTCGATCTGACCATCGCCAATTTGCACACGCTGTATTCGAGCGAAGCGAATTTGATGGAGTTGATGCCCGATTGCGACCTGTTGATTGGCGCAGTGCTATTGCCGGGAGCGAAAGCGCCGAAGCTGATCACGCGCGCGATGTTACGGAAAATGAAACGCGGCAGCGTGCTCGTAGATATTTCCATCGACCAGGGCGGCTGTGCGGAGACATCGCGACCCACTACGCATCTTGATCCTGTTTACGTCGAGGAAGGCGTTACGCACTATTGCGTGGCAAACATGCCCGCAGCATACGCGCGCACCGCTACTCAAGCTCTTACGAACGTGACCTACCGTTATGTGGAATTACTCGCGGACTTCGGCCTCGAAGGTGCGTGCAAAAAACAGTCCGCTCTCATTGGAGGCATCAACACCCGCGACGGCCGACTTACTTGTCGAGCGGTCGCGGAAGCGCATGGGCTCAAATACGAGCCTCCGCTCTAGCCAACGCTCATCAAAGACCTTGCGCTGAAAGATTGATTGCCATCCCGTTCAAAAAAACCGCCTTGCTCCGTTTATCCAATTACAGCAATGTGCCGTTTCAAATTCGTACCTATGAAAAAATATATCTGCATCCTGGCCAGTGCTGCACTCCTTGCGGCGTGTGAGCAAAAGACTGAAACAACCGAACCGATGAGAACTCCACTCTCCAAGAGCCCGCCCCCAGCAGCAAGCAGTCCGGTGTCAGCAACCGACTCTTCCGCCGCTGGAACAGTTGAGTCTCCTGCTGCGACAACGGAATCGCCAGCGACAACGACCGAGTCTCCTGCTGATACAACGGAATCGCCGTCCGAATCACCGCCCGGTTCGTAAGTTTGGCAGCGTTCTTCTTTTTGCGAAGTCTTCTCCCGAGAACCTCTGGGGAAGACTTCTGCTGTACAGTCGCGCGAGATGCAGCCAGCGGTTTCATTCTCTTTTCCAAAGGGCCGGCGTCTGACGCAAGGGTCGGAATATGAACGCGTGAAACAGGACGGGTTCGTGCGAGGCGGCAAACTGCTAACGCTGAACGTTCTGCCGGTGGAGCAGTCTGGCCCCTGCCGCGCAGGCTTCATTACTTCTCGTCGGATCGGAAGCGCGGTTGTTCGCAATCGCGTTCGGCGCCGTCTGCGGGAAATTGTGCGCCGGCGCCAGCATAACTTGCGCGAAGGCGTTTGGATTGTGCTCATTGCCAGGAAAGATGCCGCGACTGCGGGTTATCGCGCGCTAGAACATGAATGGTTGCGTCTGGCAAGGCGCGCTTCTATCCTGCTTTGATGCTCGGACTGGTTCGTTTTTTCATTCGTATTTATCAGTGCACGCTCTCGCCGTTGCTTCGTATGCTTTGCGGTCCTAATTCTGGCTGCCGATTTACGCCGACTTGTTCGGCATATTTTTTGGAAGCAGTCGAGGTACATGGGATGCGCCACGGAAGCTGGCTGGGATTGAAGCGTCTCGCTCGATGCCAGCCCTGGGGTGGATGCGGATGTGACCCCGTACCGGATCGGGAAGAATGCAATATCGAGCACTCAGTATCCAGTATCGGAGCCAGGGCTGAATAGCCCGTTCGCGTGAATTTATGGATCGCACTGCATGGATTGTCGTCGCTCTTTGTGTGATTGGGCTCGTCCTGTGGGAAATCTATCTGGTAAAACAGACGCCGCCGAGACCCGCTCCAGTCGGTGTTGTGCCGGGACAGAGTTCCCCCATAGCAACTCCGGCAATTTTCGCGCCTTCGCCGACTCCCGTTGCGGAAGCTACACCAAGCAGTCGCGACTCGGCTCCGAGCTTCGCCGAGAAGATCGAGACATTGCGCAATTCAGACATTGAACTGCGTCTGACAAATCGCGGCGGTGGAATTAAGGAAGCGGTTCTGCTCAGGCAAATAGCTGAGAAAGGGCAGCGGGTTGTTTTGAATTCAGATCAGACCGCACCAGTCGGCGCAATTTTGGAGCAACCGTCCACGCCAACGCTTCCCGAGTTTACCGCATCCGTGCAATCGGACGCGGTGCAATTTGAGCGCACGACTGCTGAGCAAGTCGCGGTTCGGAAGAAGTTCTTTTTCGAAAAATCTCCAGAGAACAAAGACAACTACGTGATCGAAATGGACGTTGATCTCGAGAACCAGGGAGACAAGCCTTATCAAAGCGGCGGCTACTTCGTCGCCCTCGGCTCCGCGGCCCCGATTCACCCGAGGGATTATCCTTCGTACACGCGCCTGGTCTGGTGCCTCGACGGAAGAGCGAAAGGAATTGATGTCGGTTGGTTCGGAAGCAGCGGCGGTTTTCTTGGTCTGGGGCAGCGCGTTGCCCGTCCCTACTATCAGGAGAGTATCGCCGGCGCGGAATGGGTTGCGGTGAGCAATCAGTTTTTCACGACCCTGATGGCGCCGCTTACTGCCAAAGCGACTGGCGTATGGGGCCGGCGTTTCGATGTCGAGCGCTCGCCGGACGAAAAATTACTCGGGATCGAAGGAGCGCTTGGCATGCCAGCATTCGAATTGCAGCCCGGCCAAACCTACAGCGCGCGTTTCGAGATCTACGCTGGGCCGAAACTCTATCACCGGCTCGCGCAACTTCCGCACAATGAAGCCGAGGTCATGGACTTCGGCGTGTTCAAGGTGGTGTGCCAACTTCTGCTCAACTTCATGAACCTGCTGCACAGTTGGCTGCATGACTACGGTCTCGCCATCCTGGCTCTGACCACCATCATCAAACTCACGCTTTGGCCAATCCAAAACAAAGCGAATCGCTCCATGCGCCAGATGGCTTCGCTCTCGCCGAAGGTGCAGGAATTAAGGGACAAGTACAAAGACGATCCAACCCGGATGAACCAGGAGATGATGAAGCTTTACAAGCAATATGGCATTAATCCGGTCGGCGGCTGTTTGCCGATGATGATCCAAATCCCGATCTTCTTCGGTCTGTTCAAAATGCTCGGACAGGCGGTGGAATTGCGAAACGCAAAATTTCTTTGGGTAAAAGATCTTTCTCAGCCGGACACGATAGCGCACCTGCCGTTGCTCGGTTGGCCGATCAACATTATTCCGCTTTGCATGGCTGCGACCCAGATTTGGCTCATGGCGATGACGCCCAAGACGGGCGATCCCACGCAGCGCCGAGTGATGATGTTTACGCCGCTGATCTTTCTGTTTATCTGCTACAATTTTGCGGCAGCTCTGGCATTGTATTACACTGCACAAAATCTTTTCAGCATCCTGCAATTTTATCAGAACAAACGACAACCCGTGCCGACGCTCGAAAAAGTTGCGCCCACCGGAAAACGAAAACGATGATGACCCCGAAGGATCTGCTCGACACCATGCTCGGCTTTCTCGGTTTCGTTGTGCAAATCGAGGAAACCACCAATGAAGGTGGCAACCCGACGCTGCAGATTTATACCGAGGAGAGCCGGCGCCTCATTGGACGCGACGGCGAGACGCTCGAGGCCATTCAGTTCTTGCTTAACCGGCTGCTGCAGGCCAGAGACAAAGACGCTGAAAAGGTCATCGTTGATTGCGAACACTACCGTTCCATGCGCGAAGACCGTATTGTGCAACGCGTACGAGAATTGGCTGACCGCGTTCGGATCACGGGTCGTTCGCTCCAGCTTGAACCGATGAATTCGTACGAGCGGCGCCTCGTCCACAACGCTTTTAAGGACGATCCCGACGTTGCCACATGGAGCCCATCCGATTCGGCGCGCATCAAGCAAATCACCCTGCTTAAACGCCGTCCAAAAAAGGAAACGGCGTCGCAGGAAAAGGCAATTTCCTAATCGCCGCCGGCTTCGACCTTGGATGTTCGGCCTTGGGCATTCGACGTTTTGGAGGTAAACCGCGCGACGTCTGTCCCACTTCCCGCGCGCACTTCCGCTCGCCAGCGGAATTTTTGCAGAATCGGATTCGGTTTTTCTTCGACGGCATCGGCAATGATTTCACCAAGTATAGGCGCGAACTTAAATCCGTGGCCGCAATCACCAGCGGCGATTACTAATCCTTGGCGGTCCGGGTCGGGTGCGATCCAAAAATGTCCATCGTGCGTGTCGCAATACATGCAGACCCGCGAGTAAACAATTGGCGCATCTGCCAGCAAAGGAAATGTCGATGATAGAAATTCGCGCAAGTTTCCTTCATCTTCGGCAGTAACAGCGCGTTTGGGAGATTCAGGCGACATCTCTCGCCCAGGACCGTGATTTGCGATCTTTACCACTCCGTCGCGATTGACTGGAAATCCATAGTAGCCGGTCGTTGTAATGTCCGCACCGAAAACCGGAAAACGCTCAGGTGCGAATAGCTGAGGCTGTCGAGGTTTCAGGTGAAACACCGGCTGGCCGTTTGCGCGAAAGAACTTTTTTGTGAAAGGCAGCAGATACGGTGTCCACGCGCCCACTGCCATTACAACAGAGTCCCCAGCAATTCTGTAACTGTAGGGGAAGCCGTTAGCTTCCCGCGGGACGCTAACGGCGTCCCCTACAGAATCTTCAAGCACGATTCCTTTCACACGACCGCCATCCTCATCCAACTGGACAAACTTTGCGCCTTCTCGCAGTTCAATGCCCATGGATTTGGCGCGCCCAATTAACGTTGCAACGACGCGACCGCTTTCCGCATATCCGGCCTCCAATTCAAGAACGCCGTCTCGATAAAGTTCCGGATTCCAAGCGGGAAACCGTTTCCATAGCTGCGGCGAGTTCATACGCTCAATCTTGTGTCCCCGCTTCTGTAGCATTTTGAAGCTTTCATGCTCAAAATCGCCCGGCTTCATTTCCCGCTGACGCACGAACATCACGCCGACTTCGTGATACAATTCCACACCGAATTCCTCGTTCCATTTGCGCCAGAGTTTGATCGAATGATCGGCCAGCGCTGTATAATCCTCATCCGCGCCGTAAGCCCTGCGCACGGCCTTGCTAATATCAGTGGACGCTGCGAGCGGTTGCGGCAGCGGTCCCGGATCGACGAGCACGACATGATGACCGCGCTTCTTTAATTCTATCGCAG
>DATEZD010000197.1:0-2344 GCA_035255865.1 Candidatus Udaeobacter sp. | reverse complement strand
AATTTCTTCGAACCGGCCGTGGATGAATTCTTCGGCAGGCGAGGAAGCAAACTGCGCGCGCAACAGACTTTTCGGCGTCGCGATGATGAGCGGCTTAATGAACTCGCGCTTCATCTGACGCCGCAGCACATGAAAATACTGCGCGGCAGTCGTGAGATTGCAGACCTGAATATTATCCTCAGCGCACGCTTGCAGAAATCGCTCCAGCCGCGCGCTCGAATGCTCCGGGCCCTGGCCTTCATATCCATGTGGTAGTAGAAGGACAATGCCGCTGGGCCGTTGCCATTTCGATTCCGCTGAGACGATGAATTGATCAATGATGGTCTGCGCGCCGTTGGCGAAATCACCGAATTGTGCCTCCCACAGGCAAAGCATCTTCGGATAGTCGAGCGAGTAACCGTAATCGAATCCGAGCACTGCAGCTTCTGACAGCGGGCTGTTGTAAATGCAGATTCGCGCTTGATTTTCAGCAAGATGCATGAGCGGCACATAGGGTTTACCGGTCTTCGCGTCGTACAGGACCGAGTGCCGTGTGCTGAACGTGCCGCGCGAACTATCCTGACCCGACAATCGCACTGGAATCCCGTCCAGCAGCAGCGATCCGAAAGCGAGCGCCTCGGCGTAATGCCATTCATACGGGCCGCTGTCTTCGAAGATTTTGCGCTGATGATCAAGCACGATGCGCTTGATCTTCGGTTGAATTTGAAAACCTTCCGGGGTGCGAGTGAGGCCATCGACAATGGTTTTAAGCGTTTTCTCACTGATCGCAGTCGGCTCAGACTTGCTGGTATACTCCGGCTGAAAAATCGCCGTTGATTCTTTGAACTTTGCTTTCTCGCTGGCCTTGCGTTTTTCGATGGCGCTGACTTCGTCCCGCGTCATCTCCAGCCGCAAGGCGAACTCGGTTTCAAGCGAGGCGGCATCGTCTTCGCTCAGTGTTCCGGCTTCGACCAATTCGCGTTTGTAAAGCTGCGTGACTGACGGGCGTTTCTCGATCTTTGCATAAAGATCGGGCTGGGTGAACGACGGTTCGTCGCCTTCGTTATGGCCATAGCGGCGATAGCAATACATGTCGATCACGACGTCGCGCCCGAATTGCTGGCGAAAATCGAATGCCAAATCGCTAACAAATTTCGCCGCCAGCGGATCATCGCCGTTCACATGGAAAATCGGCGCTTCGATCATTTTGGCGACATCGGTTGCATACGAAGATGACCGCGCATCTTTGGGAAGCGTGGTGAAGCCGATTTGATTGTTCACCACGATGTGAATGGTGCCGCCGGTGCTGTAACCGGGTAGTTGAGATAAGTTGAGTGTCTCGGCCACGATCCCCTGCGCAATGAAAGCCGCGTCGCCATGCACCAGCAGCGGCAAAACTTTTCGCCGATTCTCGACATCTCCACGAATTCGCTGCCGCGCGCGCGCTTTGCCTTCGACAACAGGATCGACGGCTTCCAGGTGACTCGGGTTGGACGAAAGGCGGATCTCGACCTCGGCCCCTGAAGCAAGTCTGCGCACCGCGCGATAACCGAGATGATATTTCACGTCGCCATTGCCGGCCACCAACTCGGGAATGTAATTCTCGGTAAACTCGGTAAAGATAACCTTGAGCGATTTGCGCAAAAAATTTGCCAGCACATTGAGGCGCCCGCGATGCGCCATGCCCATGCAAATTTCTTCGACGCCACCGTCGGGGCATCTATGGAGGATCGTATCAAGAATGACCATGAGCGATTCCGAGCCCTGAAGCGAAAAGCGTTTTTGCCCCACATAACGCGTGTGCAAAAAAATCTCGAACGATTCGGCTTCGAGCAGTGCCCGCAACAGCGCGACCTGAACCGCGCGGGGCGTGGAATGCTTGTTCGGACGCGTCTCCAGTCGCTTACGAATCCACTCACGCACCCGTGGGTCCTGGATATGCATGAACTCCGAGCCGATCGAGTCGGCGTAAATTCTCTCCAGACCGGCAACCAACTCGCGCAACGTCATCGGCCGATTGTCGAGGAAGAATTTCGAGGAAACGCGAAGATCGAGGTCCGATTCGCTGAATCCGAGCTCGCGCAAGCTGAGCAACGGATTTTGCGGTCGCGTCTCTGCGAGCGGATCGACTCGCGCAATGGTATGCCCAAGCGAGCAATATGAGTACACGAGACCATCGACGCGTGTCTGAAGCGCAGCCTCGTGCGCTTCGGCCTCCGCAACGGCTGCTCCGTCGCGCTGCGGCAGATTTCCCAGCTCGAACCCTTCAAAAAAGGCAGACCACCCCGAATCAACCGACTCAGGATTTTCCTGCCAGCGGCGATAATTCTCCTCGATCAGGTCCAGATTTGCGCGAGCATCAATT
>DATEZD010000196.1:0-10390 GCA_035255865.1 Candidatus Udaeobacter sp. | reverse complement strand
ATAGAACACGGCGCCAAGTCCATAAACGTCTGTGGCGCTGCTAAGACCTGCGTTGTTTCCGGCAGCTTGTTCCGGCGCCATGTAACTGGGTGTGCCCAGCACTTCCAGCGTGTGCGTGACACTGCTTTCGGATTCGACTAATCGCGCAAGGCCAAAGTCGGTCAGATGCGGTTCGCCTTTTGCATCGAGCAAGATGTTCCCAGGTTTGATGTCTCGATGCAGAATGCCGTGTTCATGCGCGTAATGCACGGTGCGCGCCACCTTTGCCATCAGTTCCGCTGCCTGCCGGATCGGCATCGGTGTACGTCTGATTGCTTCGTCGAGCTGACCGCCTTCGACGAATTTCATGCTGAAGTAGCAGGAACCCTCGCGCTCGCCGACTTCGTAGATGGGGACGATGCAAGGATGATCCAGCCTCGCGGCAGCTTCCGCTTCCAAACGAAAACGCTTCACGTGCGCTTTGCTCGCCCACTGGCCAAGACCAATGATCTTTAATGCAACTGTGCGGTTGAGACTTTTTTGCCGGGCGCGAAATACGACGCCTTGACCGCCGCGCCCGATTTCTTCCAGCAACTCGTAGTCGCCCAACTCTCCCAGCATGGTTGCGGCGCGCACGGCCTCTTTTACGCCCGAAACAGGCTTCGCATTGTCGCGTGAAAGCTCGTCCTCATTGCCGGAGTCGCCGACTCCGGCTACAGATGCATCCGGGAAAATCCCGAGCGCTGTTTCCAGCGCGCAGGCCGTGCAAAGCCCTTTCGGCGCATCGGAAAAAATTTTCGCACCGCACTTTCGGCAGACTCTGGTTACTCTGATCATAGCCGCAGATTTATTCGAGGAGTCCTCCATTGTACTGCGTAAAATTTTGACAGATATTACGCCCGAAGCACAGCGATCAGATGGCGCAGCTCGTCATCGACGTCACCGGGCGTGGCGACCGTGTGAGCAATTTCCTGCCGCAATAGCTTTTGATAGCGCTGCCGAAATCGGTGAAACGCCTGCGTGACGGCATTTTCGGTCATGCCAAATTGGGCGGCAATTTCCGCCCGCGACGGCGCTCCGCGTTCGTCCGGCAGCAATTGCGTGAGCGAATCAAACAACGCAGCGTTAGCTGTTGCTGCGTATTCCTCCCTCAACAGGTTGAGAGCATGGTCCAGCACTGTCGCAGCCCAGCGACGTTCGTAAATCCGCTCTGCGGTAAGCGGGTCGGCTGGCTCCATATCTATCCCCTCGTCGGCACGCAGTGCTTCCAACGGAACGAGCCGCTCTCCTTTCCCGCGTTTGATCGCCGTCGCGCGGCGGCGTTCGTCGGCCAGAAAATTTTTAACCGACGCAAGCAGATAGGAACGCAAGCGCCCCTTTTCCTTGCGAACGGCACTGAGGTCTCTGCGCTCCAACAACAGCGCAAAAAAACCCTGGGTCAGATCCTCGGCCTCTTCCTGCCCAACACCCTGTCGCCTCAAAAAGCCATAAATGGGTCGCCAGTACGTGCGGCAAAGTTTTTCGAGCGCTTCCTGTGCCGCAGGTGAGTCGCCTTGCGCCTCCAGCACGACGCTCCAGTGCGTTGTAGTAAACGCGACTGCGCCGTTTTGCGCCGTTGAATCGTCCGCACTCACTGAAGTCACGTCATCGTCAGCAGACACACTGCGATTGAATTAAAAAGTCGCGCTAAAATCAAGCCTGCCTCAGGGTACACACGCGTCCCCGCTGCGGTAGGTACCTACAGGGCACGCTTCCTCATGGCGGAATGCCGCGCCTGCAGCAGTGCCTCAAAGGATCACGGTCCGCGACGTGACGCAAAAACCTTGGCCTGGGCGCGTGGCGTTCTTTCGCGGCCTGGACAGCGAATTAATCGAAGTGCTCGAGGACAAACCGGCTACACATAGAACGCGTGCTCTCTCATTGCTCCATCCCACCTGGATTTAAATGTTGACTTGTTCTCGCACATCACGTAAAAGCCTCCTCGATTTCGTCATCCGACAGTTTCACCTTATCTTCGGCACGGCTGAATAAGCCGCAGAGGCTGAATCTTCGCTGAGACACCGTTTAGCGCGATCCCCCAGATCCAACTGGAGCCCTGAGTCAGCCGAAGTGAGGCCGCTGTTCAAAAGCGCCTCGTGAGGATGGTTCCTGGTTCCGCGTGGAACTGGATTGCAGTCAATGCAGTTCAACAATCCAGCCTCAACAAAAATCAAAAATATGACAACTCTACACTTCAGAAAATCGATTAACCGCTTGCCTTTCCGACGCGGTCTCCTTCTCATCCCGCTCGCGCTCGCCTGCTTTGCCCTTGCGCCGGCAGCGCGAGCGGTTCTCCCGCCCCCGACACCAGACGGAGGCTATCCGAACGGCAACACGGCTGAGGGCAGCGGGGCGCTCTTCAGCCTCACCACCGGCACCAACAACACGGCCAATGGTGATACTGCGCTCAATCACAACACCACCGGCTATAACAACACAGCCATTGGTAACACTGCGCTCTATAACAACACAGGCGGCTACAAGAACACAGCCACAGGGCATAATTCGCTCTTGACCAACACCACCGGCAACTACAACACAGCCACCGGTGCTGGCTCGCTCAAATTCAACACAATCGGCACCTACAACACGGCCAACGGTCAGGGAGCGCTCAATAGCAACACAAGCGGCCTCGGAAACACGGCCGACGGTGCCGGGGCGCTCTTCCACAACACGACCGGCAGACTAAACATCGTATTGGGCGCTGCCGCCGGTCAGAACCTCACAACCGGCAGTAACAATATCGACATCAGCAATCCAGGTGTTGCTGCCGAATCGAACATCATCCGTATCGGCAACGAGGTCGCGTTCACGGACCTGGTGGGCATAGTACACCCCGCGCACACGAAAACTTTTATCGCGGGCATCCATGGGGCCACGGCGTCTGGCGCCGTGACGGTGTATGTGAATTCATCCGGACAGCTCGGCACGCTCCCCTCCTCGGCGCGTTTCAAACACGACATCCACGGCATGGACAAAGCGAGCGAAGTAATCCTGGCGCTCAAGCCGGTGACCTTCCATTACAAAGCTGAGATTGATCCGAAGGGAATCCCACAGTTCGGCCTCGTGGCTGAGGAAGTGGAAAAAGTGAATCCTGATCTGGTGACTCGAGACGCCAAAGGTGAGGTCTATACCGTGCGCTACGAGGCGGTGAACGCGATGTTGCTCAACGAGTTCCTTAAGGAACACCGGAAGGTCGAGCAACAGGAAGCGACTATCACGCAAGTGAAGTCGACTGCTGCGAAACAGGAAGCGACCATAGCCAGGCAGCAGAAGCAGATTGAAGCTCTCACTACGGGCCTCCAGAAAGTGAGCGACCAGCTCGAGCTGAGCAAAACCGCGCCGCGAACGGTCGGCAACAATCAGTGAAAGCAGTGGCCTAACAGATAGCGGCATTTCACAATCAGCCGTCACGCTTCGCCGCGCGGCGGCTTTTTGTTTGTTTCAGAGCAGGTGGGCATCTGGCGGTGCGCCGTGGCTGGTAGCGCCGGACAATTGCAACGCGTCTCACGCGGGCACAGTCGCGCTACAAAGCGCGTCTGAATTGATCAAACAAGAAATCTCAGCACCACGCTGCAGAAGTTTTTCGGTGCGTGAAGAAGCGCAGCGCTAAAGACGTTGAAGCGCCTTTTGAGCGAGCGCTTTCGATTTCTTGAGTTTGGTGTCTTCGTCGTCCGTGCCACCGAGGCCAATCGAGATGAAGGCATCGCCTTTCAAAACATAAAGTATTCCGCCGAATCGATTGCTGACCCAATACGCTTCGTCGCCGAGGCCGACGATCTTTTTTGGTGCGGGCCCTTCTTCCTTCTCGTTGCGGGTCTTTGTCTGCGGTTCTTCGTTTTCGTACGGGTCAAATTTTTCTTTCCAGAAATCCTTTGGAGTACGTGCACCGCGTTGCTTTTGGTCTGGCTGTATAAGTGCCAGATTCACTGATTTGCTGAATTCCGCTGCGGTGTAGAGACACTGCGAAACCCGGAAGGTTCCGTCCAAATGTTCACTGCTCTTCGCCTCTTTTACTGATCCTTTCTGAACCGACTCGATTTCCGTTTTGGAGATAAGACTGCATGCGTCGCGCTCGACTGTAGTGTCTTTTTGTTGCTTGCATCCCCAGAAGATCACCAGAAACGAGATGGCCAAACAAGGTAAACTGCGCATGAAATAACTTTCACCAACGAACAGCTGCGAACAACTAGCCGGTTTTGTCGGTCTCACGTAATGCCCACTACGTTGCCTCGCCAGTTCCCGAATGCTAGCGTCGCCTGCCTGCGATGAGTCAGAACTATAAAGACACGCTAAATCTGCCCCGGACAGAGTTTCCGATGAAGGCGAACCTTGCCGCGCGCGAGCCGGAGATGCTCAGGGCGTGGGAGGAAACGCGGCTTTACCAGCAGATTCAGAAATCGCGCGAGGGTCGCGAATTGTTTGTTCTGCATGACGGTCCGCCGTTTGCCAACGGCGATGTGCATATGGGCACTGCGCTCAACAAAATGCTCAAAGATTTCGTGGTGAAATCGCAAACGATGCTGGGCAAGCGCGCGCCGTTCATCCCCGGTTGGGATTGTCACGGACTTCCAATCGAATACAAGGTGGTCAAGGAATCGCGCGAGCTTTCTCCGTTGGAAATCCGCAAAAAATGCGAAGCCTTTGCGCGAAAATTCATCGACATCCAGCGCGAGCAGTTCAGGAGGTTGGCAGTCTTCGGCGACTGGGAAAATCCCTACCTAACGATGGATCCCAAGTACGAAGCGGAAATTCTGCGCGCGTTCGCAGTTTTCGTAGAGGAACGCTTGGTTTATCAGGCGCAAAAGCCGGTCTTTTGGAGCACTGGCGCACAGACTGCCCTGGCCGAAGCCGAAGTGGAATATCAGGAGCGCGATGACACCGCTGTTTACGTCCGATTTCCGATCGCGAGTGGTGAGTGGAAAGACAAGGCGAGCATCGCTATCTGGACCACGACACCATGGACATTGCCGGCGAATTTGGCCATCGCGGTTGATGCTGACGAAACGTACGTCGTTCAGAAATTCTCACGCAACGGCGCGACGGAGACTTTGCTTCTCGCCGCGAAATTAGTTCCGCAATTTTCCGCAAGCACAAACTTTCATCCCGCGGGTGAACCGCTCGCGTCATTTTCCGGTTCGAAGATCGACAGGATCAAGGCACGCCATCCATTTCTTGATCGCGACGCTATCGTGATGACTGCCGATTTTGTGACCATGGACAGTGGCACCGGCGCAGTCCACGTCGCCCCCGGCCACGGAGAAGACGACTACAATCTGGGCCGCGCGCAGGGTCTGCCGATTCTATCGCCGGTGGACGATCACGGCCGGCTCACCGACGAAGCGGGTCTGCCGAATCTTACTGGCAAATACGTTTTTGATGCGAATGCCGACATCGTGACCTTGCTGCGGGAACGCGGAATGTTGTTAGGCGCGCAAAACTTTCATCACTCTTACCCCTATTGCTGGCGTTCGAAAACACCGATCATCTTTCGCAATGTCGAGCAATTCTTTATTCGCATCGACGACCTGCGTGGGAAGGCGCTTGATGCCATTCACAGCGAAGTGAAATGGATTCCAGCGTGGGGCGAGAACCGCATCGCAGGCACAGTCGAATCGCGCCCCGACTGGGTGATTTCGCGGCAGCGCAGTTGGGGTGTGCCGCTTCCGGTTTTCTATTCCAAGGAAGGAGAAGCGATTCTCGATGCAAAAATAATCCGGAAACTCGCTGACGTGGTCGCGGAGCGCGGTTCAAATGTTTGGTTTGAGTCGGACGATGCGACTCTTGCGCGTGAGCTCGGACTTCCGCCGGGTACCACGAAACGCAACGACACGATCGACGTCTGGATTGACAGCGGCGTTTCACACAAGGCCGTTTGCGCGTTGCACCCGCAGTTGCGCGATCCAGCCGACATGTACCTCGAAGCGACCGATCAACATCGCGGCTGGTTTCAATCGTCCTTGATGACCAGTATCGCACTGAACAATCGCGCGCCGTACAAAATTTGCGTCACCCACGGTTTCGTTGTCGATCTCGACGGCAAGAAGATCTCGAAATCGGGAACGTACGCGAAACCAACGGCTGCCGATCATTTCGTCGGCAAGCACGGCGCAGATCTGCTGCGGCTTTGGGCGAGCAGCATCGATTACACAGCTGACGTGCCCTTTTCCGAAGAAATGTTCACCCGCCTCGGCGACACGTATCGGCGGATTCGGAATACGCTGCGCATTTTGTTAGGCAATCTTTATGACTTTCCTGTAGCCGGGGTCGGTGACCCCGGCCCGCGGTCAACGCCCGCGGCTACAACATTGATTGACCGGTGGATTTTGGAGCGACTGGATGAGGTGATCCGAAACTGCCGGGCCGCCTATGAGAATTTCGAATTCCACAAGGGCTACCACACACTGAACCAGTTTTGCGCGGTGGACCTAAGCAGCCTCTATATCGACATCACCAAGGACCGGATGTATTGCGACGCGCCGGATTCCCCGCGGCGTCGCGCAACGCAAACAGTCATGCATGAAATTTTCGACGCGCTCTGCCGATTACTGGCGCCGGTGCTTGCTTTCACCGCTGAAGAAGCGTGGGGATATTCAGTCCCGCTAGATAGGGATTCAGTTCATCTGCAGGAATTTCCAGTACCATGGGGCCGCGGTCACGAAGCGACCGGTCAGGTTGATGAACTTTTGAGATTACGCGGCGTAGTCGGGCAGGGGATTGAGCGCGCGCGTCAGGACAAACTGATCGGCAACACGTTGGAAGCCCGAGTGGTTTTGAATTTGGATTCCAATGTCACAGAGAAAGTCAGTCAGGAGGAATTGGAAGAATTCTTCATCGTGAGTGATCTGACGATCCACCAGGCGAAGGAAGCGAGCGTTTCGGTGACGAAAACGGCGTATAAAAAATGTGCACGTTGCTGGCGCCATCGGCCAACCGTCGACGCCAGCAAAGCGCATCCGGATTTGTGCGATCGCTGCGAGAGCGTGGTGACTGGTTTAGGAACCGCAGCTCGATGATTCTTCTATTTTCATTCCGAGTGCAGTGGAGCGAAAGCGCAACGGAGTCGAGGAATCTCCGGCGCCAAAAATCGAATTGAGATGTCTCGGCTCCGCTCGACATGACACAAAGGATCGAAACGCGTGAAATTCATTCTCTTCCTCTCGCTGCCGCTCTACGCAATCGATCAGCTCACGAAGCAGTTGGTCCTACGATCGATCAGCCCGTATGAAGGTCGCATTATCGTACCGGACTTTTTCAGTTTGGTTAATGTCACGAATACCGGCGCGGCGTTTGGATCTTTCAGGGGCAACAACACTTTCTTCATAATAATTTCCATCGTTGCGTTAGTTGTCGTTGCAACCCTGCTGGCACGAAGGCGGCAACCCGATCCATGGCGCGATATCTCGCTGGCACTGCTTCTTGCTGGCATTTTGGGCAATCTAACTGACCGCCTGCTTTATAGGCATGTGATCGATTTTCTGCTTTTTGATCTGCACATTCGGTACGCCGATCCTTGGCCCGCCTTTAATGTCGCCGATTCGTGCATCTCAATTGCAGTAGGCCTTTTCGTCATCCACTCTTTTCGAAAGCAGAAGAGTTCGTGAATCGGAACCCTGCGCTTAGGGATCTCCGCTTAGCGCCAAGGGCGCGACTCATCGTGCAGCCTGGGGCGATGCCCCAGGAAAACGATGTATTTTCCCGACGCAAGCGCTCAAGGCGCGACTCACACGCGGGTCTGAATCGCGCCTTCAGTGCTGGGTGTCCCCACATATTTGCTCCTGGGGCGTTGCCCCAGGGCTGGAATTGAGCCGCGCCTTCGGCGCTGAATCACGCGCGCGTTGCGCTTCGCATAGCGAAGCGGCTACAGTGTTATTGTGAACCCATCGCTGATGGAAAAGGTTGCGCGCAAGGTCGCAGCGCGTTTGCGCGAGACAGGCCACATTGCCTATTTCGCTGGCGGCTGCGTACGGGACATGGTGCGCGGGTTGACGCCGAAAGATTACGACGTGGTTACGGACGCGCGGCCGGAAGCCGTCCAGACGCTTTTCCCGCGCACCTTCGCAGTCGGCGCGCATTTCGGCGTGATCATCGTGCTGGAGGACGGCTTTCAATTCGAGGTGGCAACCTTTCGTTCTGATGACGCCTACATCGACGGAAGGCACCCCAGTGCCGTGCATTTTTCTTCGCCTGAAGAGGACGCACAACGCCGCGATTTCACCATCAACGGAATGTTTTACGATCCGGTCGCAGAGCGAGTGATCGATCTTGTCGGTGGGCAGGCCGATATCGCGGCAAAATTGGTGCGCGCAATTGGTGACCCGGCGAAAAGATTTGCCGAGGATCGCTTGCGAATGCTCCGGGCCGTACGCTTCACCACGG
The DNA here is from genome assembly GCA_035255865.1 of Candidatus Udaeobacter sp. Lineage (GTDB taxonomy): Bacteria > Verrucomicrobiota > Verrucomicrobiia > Chthoniobacterales > UBA10450 > Udaeobacter. The sequence continues at coordinate 1,993 of DATEZD010000196.1, read as the reverse complement.
TCCTCGATTACCAGATCGACAAGGAAACGTGGGAAGCGCTCGTGGCCAATGCGTCGTCAATCAACCAGATCAGCGCCGAGCGAATTCGCGACGAGTTGGTGCGCATTTTTCATTCGCCGAACCGCGTCCGTGGCTGGGACCTGCTTGATTCCAGCGGTCTGATGTGCGCGGTTCTTCCCGAGTTGGATGCGATGAAAGGAGTGTTGCAGCCGGAACAGTTTCATCCCGAAGGGGACGTGTTCGTACACACCCGGCTGATGCTGCAGCTACTTCGAGAGGAAGTTTCTGTTCCGCTGGTTTTGGCCGTCCTGTTTCACGATGTCGGCAAGCCGGTCACGGCGCGCGTGGATAGAACGGGCCGCATCCGTTTTAATGATCACGACCGCATCGGTGCGGAGATGACGGAGGCGATCATGCGGCGCCTGCGATTTTCCGGTCCTGAAATCGAGGCGACGGTCGAAATGGTGCGACAGCACATGGTTTTCAAGGATGCTCCGAACATGCGCGTGGCAAAGCTGAAACGTTTCATGGCGCGACCAACTTTTGAGGATGAGCTGGAATTGCACCGGGTCGATTGCCAAAGCAGCCATCGAATGCTCGACAATTACGACTTTCTGCTGCGGAAACGCGAAGAGTTCGCGAACGAACCGATTATTCCGCCACCTCTGGTGCGCGGTGATGATTTGATCGCACTTGGGTTAAAGCCCGGCCCGAAATTTGGCGAAATCCTCGAAGCAGTGGAAACGCGACAGCTCGAGGGGACGCTGCGCACGCGCGAGGAAGCGCTGGAATGGGTAAAACGGGAGTATTCGTTAGGCGCGAACCAATAAGACCAGTTACAATGTTAAAAGAGTTACAATGTTACAACGGAAGTCACAGGTGCGCCGATTTAACCTTTGTAACATTTGTAACCGTGTAACCTCAGAATCCCATGAGAATTCTCATGATCAGCGCCGAGGGACCGCCGTTGCAACGCGCGGGCGCGCTGATCGATGTGATGGATGCGCTGCCGAACGCGCTGCGTGCTCGCGGGCACGAGGTAAGCGTGGTTCTGCCCTTCTATCGCGAGATCAAAGAGAACCGCGCGTTTAAGAAAAAGGACAACGGCATAACGGTCGATGTGCGGGTAGGGGACAAGGTTTTCACTGCACGCTACCTCGAGGGGCGCAGCGCCAGCGGTGTGCAGTTGTTTCTGATTCGCTGCGATGAGTTTTTCGATCGCCCGGGAATTTACGGCGAACGCGGCAAGCCGTACGAAGATAATGCCGCGCGATTTATTTTTTTCTGCAAAGCAGCGCTCGAATTAGCGCGTCGGTTGACGCCGCAATTGGAAATTTTGCACATGCATGATTGGGCCGCGGCGTTGGTGCCGGTGATTGTGCACGCACAGGGGCTGCCATTCAAAACAGTGCTGACCATTCATCACGTCGCTGATCAAGGAAGTTTCTGGGGACTCGACTTTGCGCTCACAAATTTGCCGGAGCGGTTCTTCACACTCCATGGCGTCGAGTTTTTTGGACGATTGAATTTTCTCAAGGGCGGAATTCTGTATGCCGACAGGATTACAACGGTAAGCGAACATTACCGACAGGAAATACTGACGCCATCTGGTGGCTGCGGCCTCGACGGAGTGTTGCGGGAAAATGCGCATCGGCTGGGCGCCATTTTGGATGGCGTAGATTACACGCGCTGGAATCCGGCATCGGATCGTTTGCTCCCAGCGCGTTACGACTTGAGACGGCTTCGCGGAAAACAGATTTGCCGTGAGGTGCTGCTCAAACAAATGAAGCTCGCGCCTTCGCCGCGCGGGCCCGTCTTTGGAATGGTCACGCGCGTCGTTCACGAAAAAGGCTTCGAAATCCTTGTGCCGCTTCTCGATCGACTTCTTTGGGATGACGTCCGCATGATCATTCTCGGAGAAGGCGATCCCGCCTATGAAACTGCGCTAGCGGTCGCAGCCAGAAAATTTCCAACCAGGTTTGCCTACCAAAAA
>DATEZD010000195.1:0-11465 GCA_035255865.1 Candidatus Udaeobacter sp. | reverse complement strand
CTTTCGGACTAACGAGCAGCGTAATCTTTGTTCCCTCGGATTGGCTGAAGATCACGACTGCGTCCGAGTAGGAAAGTTGTGAGGCTGGCTTCTCACTTATGGAAAGGATTTGGTCGCCATTTTTTACTCCTGCAGTTTGCGCCGGAGAATTCGGTACAACAAAAGCAACCGTGAACGCGTTCGGCTTCTCCTTCTTCAGTCGAAGGCCTGCACGATTAAACGCGCGACGAGGAACATTTGTTTTCGGATCGATCCAAACTTGTTCGCGCGCGTAGTCGTAAACCATGTCGAATTGATAGAGCGAAGATTCTCCCACTACGCCGGCCTGAAGTTTCGTCGATTCGGAACCGCGTTGCACCAGACCGGCGTAACTCACCACCCCGTGCGGAAATTTGATTGGCCCCAACGTGACGTCGCCGCGGCTAAGTTTTTCGCCGTAATCGCCGCCCACACCGCTGCCTGCCCAGGGCAGTCCGCGCGCAAGCAAGCTTTCCAAATCGTGTTCGTGTGCCCAATAACCTTCGATAATCGCAGGGCCCGCATTTCCGCTGTCTAATTCAAAATCGCCGGAAACTCCGTTGAAACTTCCGCGGGCGAGAGGAGCATCCTCCGTGAAATAAATCGGAAGCCGAACGCCTTGTGCCTTTCCGTCAAACTTTTCCAGTGGCGTCAATGTTACCGTCTTTGCTTTGCGATCGACCTGGACTGCGAAACGCTCGAACAGTTCCAGTCCCAGAAACCCTGCCCGAGGGGCGCGTGGCCCACGATCGTTGGACGAATCCGGCAACGGTATGACCCAGACTGGTTGATCGCGAATCACAGCGTCGCCAATTCGGATCGCCTTGGCGCGAACCGTTCCCTGGCGCATCACGCCTGTGCCTCCACCCGTTGCAGTCGCGTTGCCGACCGGTTTCAAGTTCAATTTTTCGGCGGTAGCCGATGTCAAGATCAAATGGCCTCCAGTATCGATCTCGAATGGATAAGGTCCCTTGGCATCGATGAACACCGGGACAAAAATTCGACCCACACCGTCATCCTCATATGGCACAGTGGTAGAAATTTTGTCGCCGTTGATCGCATAATCGTGAACGTTCGGCGGTCGCTCGAATACCTTGCCGTCGACGTTCTGCGGGTTCACTTTTGCAGAATCGATTTTGATTAGTTCGACCGATTCGTCTTCCGGATACTCGTCTTTCTCAGCGAAGGGAATGAGGACGCCATCGATTTCGCGCCAATCCGAATAATGCCGGACCAATCGGCTGCTCCAAAGACTGACCTCGGATTGACGCAACAAGCCGTTCGCTTTTTCAAACCGAAGCAAAACCGGAATCCCGCCCTTCGGCGTTAGATTCCAAACCGCTTCCCTTACCTCGCCATCTTCTTGGTCGGGGCGCGGTTCCACCTTGGTCGCAACGTTTTCGCCCTCGCACCAGCCGCGACGGAAAAGCCACGCCTCGGTCGCAGTGATGGCGCGGCCTGGATCCGAATCGAGAAAATGTGAAGCGCCGGAGCGGTCGCGTTTCCAACCCAGTCGTCCATCGAAGCCCGCTGCCTCGCTGTAAATGCCGTAGTCCCGTTGAACGACGTACCGTCCCGAACGAAGATCCACCATCATCGCGAAACGACCGGTTAGGCCACCGGCTTCACTTGTCCCGTGAAGTTCGATCATCGTGACGTTGTCCGGCGGCCGATATTTCGCTTGCGGGATTTGTGTGTTCGGTGCGGTTGCGTTCGCTGGCACAAAAGAGGCGAAACAGATTCCGTAAAGGAAAAGGCGAACGAATTTCCTCATCGAAATCAGGACGCCGCTGGTCGCAAGATTTGTCTTACTTTCCGCAATGGCCATTGGACGTTTGATGTGGCGTTGGACGTTTTCGCAGTTGAAATTGCACCATCGATGCGGTTGATCGAAGAAAAAAAAATCGCGGGAGATTTCCCAAACAGTGCTCGCTACTTGATCGGCGTCTCCGGTGGGCGCGATTCCATCGCGTTGCTGAACTGGCTGATCGACCTCGGTTACAAGAAACTGATTGTTTGCCATTTGAATCATCAGTTGCGCGGACGATCCAGCGACGCCGACGCGCGCTTTGTCCAGAAGCTAGTCGGGCGCTACAATGAAAAACTTGCAGGGCAGGCGCTCCGCCTGCAGGGCGCGGGGAGGGGCAAGCGGAGCGCTCGCCCTACAATGCAGATGCCGCGCATTGATCTTGAACTCGGCGCGGCAAACGTTCGCGCGCTTGCAAAGAAAAAGAAGATGTCGATCGAAACCGCGGCACGTGAGGCGCGTTACTCATTTTTCGCCAAAGTCGCCAAGCGTTATCGATGCTCCACGATTTTCCTGGCGCATCACGCCGATGATCTAGTCGAGACGTTCCTGTTCAACTTGATCCGGGGCGCCGGCCTTACCGGTCTGACTGCAATGCGCGATGTCTCCACACGGTGCGTCGACAATGTCGACTTGGCGATCGTGCGCCCCCTCCTCTCAGTCTGGCGGACCGAGATCGACGACTATGTGCGCGAACATCGGCTGAAATTCCGCGAAGACCCGTCCAACAAAAATCTGGCGCCGATGCGCAATCGGATTCGCAACCGTATCATTCCCTATCTGGAAAAAATCCTCGGCAGAAATATTCGGCAGAATATCTGGCGCACAGCCATCATCGCTGCCGAAGAAGAAAGCTGGATCGACAACGAGTTGCCTGATTCAACCAATCCACATCTTTCGGTCCCAAAACTCCGCGCGCTACCCATTGCGCTTCAGCGGCGCACGATTTTGAAATGGCTGCGCGCGCAAAGTATCTCCGACGTTGGCTTCGAAGTGATCGAGCGCGTGCGTTCACTCGCTGATCGGGAAGTCTCAATCGCGAAAATAAATCTCCCCCGAGATCGACATGTCCGCCGCCGCGCGGGGAAGATTTTCGTGGAGTGATGGAGCAGTGGAGTAATGGCTAGCAGAATCGCGAAACAAATGCATTACTCCATTACTCCACTGCTCCAATGTCTTCTAACATCCGCGTTCGCTTCGCCCCCTCGCCCACTGGCTATCTGCACATCGGCGGGGCGCGCACTGCGCTATTCAACTGGCTGTTTGCGCGGCATCACGGCGGGAAATTCGTGCTGCGCATCGAAGACACCGATATCAAGCGAAACACCGAGGAAGCGATGGCCGCGATCTACGAAGGGTTGGAATGGCTGGGCCTGAACTGGGACGAAGGCCCACACGTCGGCGGCGAGTTTGGACCGTATCTGCAAAGTCAGCGCACGGAACTTTACGAGCGTTACCTGAAGAAACTTCAGGACGCCGGTCACATCTTTGAAGACCAGGGCGCAATGCGTTTTCGTTCGCCTCGCGAGCATGTCATCGTCGATGATATCGTTTGCGGGAAAATCGATTTCGACCTCGGCAATCCGGCCACGCATCCGGACATGACAATTCGCCGTCCCGATGGCTCATGGATTTTTCATTTCGTGAACGTGATCGACGACTTGGAAATGAAAATCTCGCATGTGATCCGCGGCGAAGATCATCTCTCCAACACGCCAAAGCACATCGAGATCATCCGCGCGCTCGGCGCGACGCCCCCGCATTACGCGCACATCCCGCTAATCCTCAATCGCGACGGATCGAAGATGAGCAAACGAGACGAGGGCGCACGCGTGGAGTATTACATCCGGCGCGGTTATCTCCCGACTGGGGTGCGCAATTATCTCTGCCTGCTGGGTTGGTCGCCCAAAGATAACCGCGAGAAAATCGACGTTGATGAAGTCGTCCGGATTTTTGATCTCAAAAACATTGGGCGCAGTTCGGCGACATTCGATCCCGACAAGTTGCATTGGTTGAACGGCGAATATGCGCGCGAGCTCAGCGATTCGCAGTTTTACGCATTAGCCATCGCGAGGCTGAGGTCCAGCGGTATAAACGTCGATAGTTACCCGGAGAAATACGTCCGCACGGCGTTGCAAACCTGCAAAGGCAAAATCAACACGTTCGACGAACTACCCGCCTATTGCGGATTCTATTTCACCGATGATTTCGACTACGATCCGCAAGCCCTAGCAAAATATTTCACCTCAGAAAACAAGCCGCGACTCGAAGCGGTCCGCGAAGCCTTAAGCGCGCTTGAGAAATTCGACGCTGATAACATCGAATCGACACTAAAAAGCACGGCGACAAAACTCGGCGTCAAAGTCGGCGCGATCGTTCATCCTACTCGTCTCGCCGTGACGGGCAGCAATGTGGGACCGAGCCTCTATCATCTGCTGGAAGTTCTCGGAAAAGAAAAGGTGCTCGGTCGCATCGACTGCGGGCTTTCCAAATTCTAACGCATGTCATCCCGACCCAGCTATTTGTTGGGTTTTTTCGCTGCGGTAAATCTGGTGCTGCTGTAAGTAGCTGGGGAGGCACCTCTCACAAGCTCCGAAGATCGCGCAAGCTACGCTTGTGTGATCTACCATCCGGCGAGAGATCCTTCGTCGTCTGCGCGACTCAGGATGACACGCGAATTATTTCTTCGCCTCTTTCGCCCATGTGTCCCTCAGCGTGACTGTGCGATTCCAGATCTGTTTTTCGGACGTGGTGTCAGGATCAAGCGCGAAATAGCCGAGACGTTCAAATTGATAACGTTCTTCGGCACGCGCGCTCGCAAGCGCGGGTTCGCATTTCGCATTCGCCACTTCCAGCGAATTGGGATTAATGAACGATTTGAAATCACCGCTCGCGTCGGGTTCGGCAACACTGAACAGCCGATCATATAATAGAACTTCGGCATCAATTGCATGCCCGGCGCTTACCCAGTGAATGGTGCCTTTCACTTTGCGTCCAGCAGTCGGCCCGCCTGATTTACTGTCCAGATCAACTGTGCACCGCAGCTCCGTCACATTACCGGCTTCATCTTTCACTACTTCATCGCACTTGATGATGTACGCGTATTTCAGCCGCACATCGCCACCCGGTCGCAGCCGAAAGAATTTCGGCGGCGGCGTTTCCACAAAATCGTCGCGCTCAATGTAAAGCTCGCGACCGAATGGAATTTTCCGTGCTCCGGCCTTCGGATCTTCCGGATTATTGATGGCATCGAGCTCTTCGGTTTTTCCGTCGGGATAATTGGTGAGCACAACTTTGATCGGCCGCAGCACGACGAGGCGGCGCGTAGCGTTGCGATTGAACTCATCGCGCATCGTGTGTTCGAGCAAAGCCATGTCGGTCACGCTCGGGTACTTCGTGATGCCGATGTTGTAAGCGAACGTTCGCAACGCGCTCGCGGTCACGCCGCGCCGGCGCAATCCTGAAATCGTGACCATGCGCGGGTCGTCCCAACCATTGACGAGCTTTTCGTTCACGAGCTGGATGAGTTTGCGTTTGCTGATGACTGAGTACGTGAGATTGAGCCGTGCAAACTCGTATTGGTGCGGGCGCGGCTCGGGTAGTTCAAGCGCGTCGAGAATCCAATCGTAAAGCGGCCGATGCACTTCGAATTCGAGCGTGCAAATCGAGTGCGTGATCCCTTCGATGTAATCGCTGAGCGTATGCGCCCAATCGTACATCGGGTAGATGCACCATTTATCGCCTGTCCGATGATGTGACGCGTGCCGGATGCGATAGAGCACGGGATCGCGGAGCCAGACATTCGGTGCACGCATGTCGATCCTCGCCCGCAGAGTGTGAGTGTTATCCGCGAATTCGCCTGCTTTCATTCGCCCCAGTAAATCGAGATTTTCCTCGACCGGTCGGTTGCGAAAGGGACTTTCCTTTCCAATGCGCCGGTATTCGTCCGTTTGCTCCCGCGACATGTCGTCCACATAGGCCTTACCCTTGCGCACAAGATCGAGCGCGTATTCGTAGAACCTGTCGAAATAATCCGAGGCGTAGAGCGGCGCGCCGCCAAGATGATTATCCGCCCAGCCATCGATCAACCAATGCACGTCAGTCATGATTGACCTGACGTATTCCGCTTCCTCCTTCGCTGGATTGGTGTCGTCCATGCGGATGTTGCAAATGCCGCCAAACTCGCGCGCGATCCCAAAATTCAGACAAATCGATTTCGCGTGGCCGATGTGCAGATAGCCATTCGGCTCCGGTGGAAAACGCGTCCGGATTTGTTTGTATTTTCCCGCGCGCAGGTCCTCCGCGACAATGTCGCGAATAAAATCCGACGGTGATTTTTCAGTCGAAGCTGTCATTGCGCTCGTGCGAAACTATCGGCGAACACTCGAATCGACAACTTTCCCTTGAATCTCATCGCGCTAAGCTACCTCCCATGCGTGTCATGCTGAGCGAAGCGAAACACCTCACCTGCGGAGATTGGATCACGCTAAAAACTAAGAATGTTCAACGTATCTGTATGAGGTCCCTCCCCAGCTACTTGATGGATCAGCTCGCCGGGGTGATTTTCCAGCGCTTACAAGTAGCTGGGTCGGGATGACATGAAGAACATGCAAACGACCGAGCGTTACACACTTTCTGATCTTGAGAACTGGTCTGACATCGCGCGCGACATCGACCCGCCCATTCGCCTCGGCGTTTTTGGTGATCCGGTTGCGCATTCGCTCTCGCCGCAAATGCACAATGCGGCGCTCGGTGCATGCGACATCCACACGCAGTACGCACGTTTTCACATCCGCGCCAACGAACTGCGATCAGCGTTGCTGTTTCTGCGCAGGCTCGATTTCATTGGCATCAACCTGACCGTCCCGCACAAGATCGCGGCCTTCACCCAAATCGATGACCCAGACGAATCCGCAACTCGCTCCGGCGCAGTAAACACGATTCGTGTTCGCGATGAAAAACTAATTGGTTCGAATACGGACGGTGAAGGCTTCCTGCGAGCAATTCGCATTGAATTCGCTATGGATCTGCGCGATCTGCGCGTCATGATCATTGGCGCTGGCGGCGGAACTGGGCGTGCCATAGCCTGGCAATGCGCGCTGGAAAACTGTGAGCGCCTCGTTTTGATAAATCGCACGCTGGAAAAAGCGAACGCACTCGCACAGCAATTGCGGCCGTTTTTTTCCGGACCCCGGGTGTTAGGCCCGACCGCGCGGATTGAAGCGGCCGCGTGGGATGAATCAACAATGCGAAGTCAGCTCGCCGATATCGATCTCATCGTTAATGCTACGCCCCTCGGAATGAATCCCAGCGATCCCACCCCGATCCCGGCGCGGTTGGTTGCACCGCATCACATTGTTTTCGACTGCGTTTACGGACCATCGAAGACGGCTTTGCTTCGTGCAACAGAGGAGGCGGGCGCGCGGGGCGCGAATGGTTTGTCCATGTTGCTGTATCAAGGCGCGCTCTCATTTTCCAGCTGGTTCAACCAAGAAGCCCCGATTGAAGCGATGCGCGCAGCGCTCGCGTTGTAGCGGCGGCTGTGTCAGCCGCCAAAGGCGCTCGCCGCAGCGAGCGCCTCTACAAGCCTTGCTATTGTAATTCCCTTGGAAACCACCATATTAGCCGATGGTAAGCGCCGGCATAAATTTCGGCGTCGATCTCGCCGAAGAACTATTAGAGCTCAAGCGTGAGCGGAACGCAGTCATTCTCGCACATAATTATCAGGTGCCAGAGTTGCAGGACGTCGCCGATTTCGTTGGCGACTCGCTGGGCTTGAGTTACCAGGCAGCGAAAACAGACGCCGACGTGATCTTGTTTTGTGGCGTCCATTTCATGGCGGAAACAGCCAAGATTATCAATCCGACCAAGCGCGTGATCTTGCCGGACCTTGAGGCTGGCTGCTCGCTTTCGGAGTCGTGTCCGCCGGACAAGCTGGCGGAATTTCTAAAACAGCACGCGGACAAAAACTACTACGTGATCGCTTATATCAACTGCAGCGCCGGCGTGAAAGCACAAGCCGACGTGATTTGCACCAGCGGCAATGCCGACAAGATTGTGCGCGCGGCTCCCACTGATCGAAATATTCTCTTTGTCCCAGACCAAAATCTCGGCGCATGGGTGATGGAGCGGACCGGACGCAAGATGGATTTGTGGCAGGGCACCTGTTACGTGCACGTCGAGTTCACGGCGCGAAGCATAAGCAAAATCCGCGAGCAATATCCGAATGCCCCAGTCGTTGCGCACCCCGAGTGCACTTACGCGGTGCGGATGCTGGCTGATGAAGTTTGTTCCACCGAAAAGATGGTGACCTTTTGCAGGGAATCTCCCGCGCGCGAGATCATTGTCGTGACCGAAGCCGGATTATTGCACCGGTTGCGCAAAGAAATCCCCGGCAAAACATTCATTCCCGGCCCAACAGACAATTGCTTTTGCGGCGAATGCCGGTTCATGAAGATGAACACGTTGGAGAAAGCGTATGATGCGCTTTTGAACATGGAACCGGAGATCACGTTGCCCGAGCCCGTGCGCAAGCGCGCGGAGATCCCAATTCTGCGCATGCTTGAGTTGAGCAATTAGGGTCGCCCGCGAATCACACGGATTAACGCGAATAAAGAAGCGTGAAGCTTGCTTTCGCTTTAGCAATAACCAATTAGAATGTTTGTAAGGCGTCCGCCGCGACGAACGCCGACTTACAAAGGCACAAACAAATGAAAGGTAATATGCAAGGCAAGACCAAGAAAAAGAGAGAGAGAAAAGTGATCAGACTCCAGGACCTCAAGCCAGCAAAAGATGCCAAAGGTGCTGCGCCCCCGGGCCCATGCGGTCCGGGTGGACACGGCAATCTACCAGCGGTCCAAAAGCCCGCAGGCGGCCTCTAAAAAAAGAGCCGCACCGTGCTTCCATCCCGCGGTGGGGTTTCTTGTGTACACCTTTGGTAGATTCGCCGGCGGGGTCTGTATCGAGCGCTGATCGGCGTGGCGGCGTTTCGCAAGAACGCTATAATTTCGCCGACTAACAGGCGTTCGCGGCGGCGAACGCCGCTACATTGGACCTGGCTCCGTTCTTGTTCGTGACATCCGCTGCCTACCCGCCGTACCCTTGACATATTCGGAGGTCAGCCGCCTGCTCTAGGCTACGGCGGGACGAGTAGACCGCCGCTACAGAATCCTATGAAAGAATCCGTCGAAGAACGAATCGACCGGCTTCACGCAGGCGGGATCGTCGATCTTCACTTCGATCTGCTGATCGATTTGTACGAAAAGCGTGATCGGCCTGGCGCTCTCATCTCGCACTTTTTGCCAGAATTTGAAGCTGGCGGTATCGGCGTGCTCGGTGTGGCAATTTACGTCGAGGATCGTTATCTGCCAGAAATGGGTTTGCGTGTCGCGCTCGATCAGGTCGCGCGCTTGTATGCTGAAGTGGAGCAAACGGATCGATTTGCGATCTGCAAAACGTTTGCCGAGATCGAGCAAGCTCGGGCTGCAAATAAAATCGCGTTGGTCATCACGATGGAAGGCGTAGAGCCGTTAGGCGACGATTTGAATTTGCTGCGCACGTTTTACGAGCTCGGCCTGCGGTCGGTTGGTTTAACGCATGCGCGCCGAAACGCCGCGGGCAGCGGCGGGATTTTCAAGCAAAGCGGTTCGCCTCGCGACGGCCTGACGAATTTCGGCCGCGACGTCGTTCGCGAGTGCGAGCGGCTTGGCATCCTCATCGATCTGGCTCACATCAACCCAAAAGGATTCGAGGACATTATCAATCTTACGAGCAAGCCGCTCATCGTTTCGCACACGAACGCACGAAAGTTTTACGACATCGAGCGCAACATCAGCGACGAGCAAATCAAGATTATCAGTCAACGCGATGGCGTAGTCGGGGTAAATGCGATTCTCGTTGGTCCGAATGCCGAAACGAGCACGCTCGATCGTTATGTCGATCACATTGAGCACGTGATAAATCTCATCGGAATCGACGGCGTTGGGATCGGTTTTGATTTTTGCGAGTATCTCTTCCAGCAACTGCCTGAGAAGGTGCGAACCGAGCTTTCGGCAAAGTTGACCAAGCCGCATTTCATTCCCAACCTAACGAATCATTCGCACGCCCGAAATTTGACCCGCAAACTCATCGAGCGCGGGTTTACCGACGAGGAGATTGAAAAAGTCCTGCGCGGAAACTGGCTGCGGATTTTCGAAGAGGTTCTTTAATCAGCGATCTACCGGGCCGGAATAGAAATCGTATAAGTGATCAACGCACAAATCACGACCATCCCGATCATTGCCATGATAAATATTCCATCTGCGATTCTTTCAAGACGATGCATTCTGCGCAGCCCCCGCGAGCGAAGCGCCCAGTAAGAAAACAGGCAAGAAATCAGAAACAGCAGCGCATCGCCGGCCAGAAAATCGTCCGCTAACGTGTCCGCAGTTCCGAGTGTGATCACAACACGAATCAATCCAATGACGGTCAGGCAAACGCCGACCATTGCGGAGGAAACAGAAAAGATGTGGATACAAATATCCCGCTCGAGGTGGCTGTTTGGGTCGCCCTGCGATTCCGTTTCTCCTTTCATGCGACCAGTATTTAGACTGCTCGGGAAACTGACTGTTCAGAGAATTGCGGCCATGATAGAAAAGTTAAAGAGACACTGACGACCGCATTTGAAATTCATTAATCTCACTCGCCGCACGGAGATCGGCGCGAACTCGTACTATCTTGAGATTGGCAGGCACCGGCTGCTGCTCGATTGCGGGATGCATCCGAAGGATACCGGGGAGGATGCGCTGCCTCATTTGAAGGCGATCGCTGGTCGGGGGATCGAGGCGATTCTGATTTCGCATGCCCATCAGGATCACATCGGCACGTTGCCGGTTGCGATGCGGCGCTTCCCAGGTGCGCGAGTTTTTATGACCGAGGCCACGGCGGAAATTGGTAGCGTGCTTTTGCACAACTCAGTCAATGTGATGACGCGCCAGCGCGAGGAAATTGGAGAAAGATCGTATCCGCTTTTCACACATCGGGAAATAGATAGAGCGTCGGAACACTGCCGTTGGTGTCCGGTGCGTCAACGCATTTCCATTGCCGGCGAACGAGCGCCCCAGCGCGAAAGAGATGCGATGACGTTCGAGTTTTTCGACGCTGGCCACGTGCTTGGCTCGACAGGAATTTTACTGCGCGCCGAGAACCAAAACGTTTTTTACACCGGCGACGTCAATTTCGAAGATCAAACGATCATGGAAGCGGCGATTTTTCCTGAAGAAAAGATCGATGTGCTGATCTTAGAATGCACAAGAGGCGATCACGCGAAACCCGCCGGCTGGACGCGCGCCGGTGAAGAGCGAAGGCTTGCGGAGGCGCTCGGGGACGCTTTCGAGCGCGACGCGTGCGTTCTCATCCCGGTTTTCGCACTGGGCAAAACGCAGGAGGTGCTGGCGATGCTTTACAAGTTCCGTCGGGAAAGACTCCTCGCCGAGTTTCCAATCTATATCGGCGGTCTCAGCTCCAAGATGACCGATATCTATGACCGCCGCGCGCGCATGACGCGCCGGCAATTGCCGCAACTGCAACTCATGAGAGACGTCGCGCCGTTCATTTTGAATGATGAAACCGTGAGAGACGCGCCGTTGCGCGGGGGGCGCGT
>DATEZD010000194.1:0-5201 GCA_035255865.1 Candidatus Udaeobacter sp. | reverse complement strand
GAGAGAATGGGAAAGGGAAGGCCGCAGTCAGCGACAGCTCCGAAAAAGTTGGGTAGTGCAGACCGGCTGCAACAATGACCGCTAGCCAGCGGGTGCGACGAGTGATCGCGCGAAGTCACCGACGCGCTTTACCAGGTCTGGGGAATCGGTGAGTTTTTCGATTTGGCTCACGATCGCGCTGCCGATCCGCTTTTTCATGCAAGCTCGAGGACCTCTCGCCGAACAGACGCGGCATAAGAGCCGTGCAGAAGCAGTCAGTGCCGACGATAATCTGCACGGAAGCACTAGTTTTGCCTTGATTATGGCGTCTAAGTAAGGAACTATCTCCAGGTAAGGAAAACGATATGCCTCATTCGACGCTGACCAGCAAAGGACAGACCACCATCCCCAGGGAGATTCGCAAGCTGCTTGGGTTGAAAGAAAATGATCGCATCGTTTACGAGGTCGAGGATGGCAAAGTGGCGATCAAGCCGGCGCTTTCCGTGCACGAGCTGTATGCGATTCTTAAACCCCATATTCGACGCAAAGGATCGCCACCGAGCAAGGCGCAAATGCGCGCTGCTGTCCAACGGGACATCGTTCGACGCTGGAAGAAAAAGGGCGTCTGATGGCGAGGCTTTTGCTCGACACCAACGTTATCATCCGTTTCCTCACCGGCGATCATCCCACTCATTCGCCTCGCAGCCGCAACTTATTTGTCGGCGCCGCCAAAGGCGAAGTCACTCTGGTTCTTACTCATCTCGCGCTCGCCGAAACCGCGTGGGTGCTGGAATCATTTTATTCGCTCGATCGGGCCGAGATTGCCACTGCCCTAAAAGGCCTGGTTGAATCCACGGGGATTGAAGTTCAGGACAAGAGAATTTTGCTCAGCGCGTTGCAAAATTTCGCGCAAACCGATGTAAACTTTGTGGACGCGTACCACGCTGCAGTCGCCAGCGCGGAATCCATTGCCATTGTGTCATTCGATCGCGACTTCGATCAATTTCCCGGTATCAAGCGCATCGAGCCGCAGAGTTCACACTAGACATGAGCCTGCCGCGCAATCGCTTCTCAAGAATAAGTGTTCGCTAGTCGGCGGGTGCGAGCAGCGATCGCGCGAATTCACCGACGCGCGTCACCAAGTCTGGGGAATCACCGAGCTTTTCGATTTGGCTCACGATCGCGCTGCCGATCACAGCGGCATCTGCAAAACGCCAGACTTGGCGGACCTGTCCCGCTGTTGAGATGCCGAATCCAACCGCCACCGGCAAGTCGCTTACTGCCCGCACGCGTTTCACGAGAGCTTCGGCGTCCCCCGTCATTTGATCGCGCGCGCCAGTTACCCCCGCGCGTGAAACTGCGTAGATGAATCCGCGCGCCTGGCGCACAATCTGTTTCAGTCGTTTGTCCGACGTTGTCGGCGCGACGAGAAAAATCGGGTCGAGGTCGAACTGAATCAACGTCTCAGTCAAAGTTTCAGCTTCTTCGGGAATAAGGTCAGTCACAAGAACCGCGTCCACTCCGGCTTGTTTCGCGTCGTTTGCCAGCCTGTCTCTGCCAAAGCTTAAGAGTGGATTGAAGTAACTAAAGAGGACGATCGGAACATCGATGTGCTGTTTTGCATGTGAAACACAAGAGAGCACGTCGGAAACTG
Source organism: Candidatus Udaeobacter sp. (assembly GCA_035255865.1). Classification (GTDB taxonomy): domain Bacteria; phylum Verrucomicrobiota; class Verrucomicrobiia; order Chthoniobacterales; family UBA10450; genus Udaeobacter. The sequence continues at coordinate 3,568 of DATEZD010000194.1, read as the reverse complement.
TAGTTCCTTCGCGCAGCGCACGTTCAGATGCGCGCTGAATAGTTTCGCCATCGGCGACTGGATCGCTGAAGGGAACGCCGAGCTCGATGATGTCTGCTCCCGCGGCGGCAAGCTCGATGAGCAAGCGCTCAGTGGTTGCAAGATCGGGGTCACCTGCAGTGATGAATGGAATAAACCCGCCGCGGCCGGCACGTTTCAGCGCCGCAAACGTCTCCGCGATCCGACTCATCGCTGTAAATCCGCGATGAGCTGGACATCCTTATCGCCGCGACCGGACAAATTCACGATGATTGCGTCATCTCGTGGCAACTCACGAGCGACGCGAATGGCGGGCATGATGGCATGCGCTGTTTCGAGCGCGGGAATGATTCCCTCCAGTTTGGCGCAAAGCTCGAAGCCTTCGAGCGCTTCGGCATCACTCGATCTGATGTATTCGGCTCGTCCGTTATCGTGGAGGAATGCGTGCTCAGGCCCGATCGCCGAATAATCGAGCCCGGCTGAGATCGAATGCGTGGTTGCAATTTGACCGTTCGGATCTTGGAGCACGTACGACATGGTGCCTTGCAAAACGCCGACGCGTCCGCCGCCGCTCGTCGCGCCGGTGTGAAATCTGGCAGCGTGCTCGCCCAACGAATCGCCGCGCCCTCCAGCCTCGACACCGATCAATCTGACCTGTTCGTCCGCAATGAAAGGATGAAACAAGCCGATCGCATTTGAACCGCCACCCACGCACGCTATCAGCGCGCGTGGCAACTTTCCCGACGCGGACAAAATTTGTTTGCGCGCTTCGCGCCCGATCACAGTCTGAAACTCGCGTACCATCAGTGGATAGGGATGCGGACCAAGCGCGCTGCCTAACAAGTAATACGTGTCGTGCACGTTTGTGACCCAGTCGCGCAGCGCTTCGTTGATCGCGTCCTTCAACGTGCGCGTGCCCGCGTTGACGGTTATTACTTCAGCGCCGAGCAATCGCATCCGGAAAACGTTCAGCGCCTGCCGTCGTACGTCTTCTGCGCCCATGTAAATCACGCAGCGCAATCCAAACAGCGCGCACACCGTTGCCGTCGCGACGCCGTGTTGGCCCGCGCCGGTCTCCGCAATCACGCGCTGTTTTTGCATGCGCCGTGCCAGCAATGCCTGTCCGAGCGCATTGTTGATCTTGTGCGCGCCAGTGTGTAAAAGATCTTCGCGTTTCAGGTAAATTTGCGCTCCATTAGCGTGTGCGGATAACCGCGCTGCATGAAACAACGGCGTCGGTCGGCCAGCGTAATCGCGGAGCAACTGATTGAGCTCGCGCCAGAACCGTTCGTCATGTCGCGCGCGCATGAACTCTTCGGTCAGCCTCTCCAGAGGCGCGACCAGGATTTCTGGAACGTAACGGCCGCCGAATTTTCCCCAATGCCCGTGTTCGTCGGGCTCGCTTTTAGTGATTTGTGATTTGTGCATGGAAATTACTGGAGTGACGAAGCGTCTGCGACGCACTCAGCTCGTCGAACGGCAGCCACAAAATTTTTCATCGCACGATGATCTTTCACACCCGGGGCGCTCTCCACACCACTGCAAACATCCACAGCGTGTGGCGTTACCGCTTTGATCGCGCGGCCAACGTTTTGCGCATTTAAACCACCGGAGAGAATCAGGAATCGTGTGAATCGCAATGTTGCTCGCGCGGCCGGCCAATTACACGTCTGTCCAGTGCCGCCGCGGAGATCGGGATGATGTGCATCAATGAGCACGTCACAATCCGAAAAGAGCGAAACGTCTTCCGGACGGAACCGTGCATGAGTCGAAAACACTCGAATCACGCGAAATTCGCTGGCGAGTTCGCGCGCGATTTCGGGCGAAAAATTACCGTGCAACTGAACGCAGCGAACTCGCGCGGTCTTCGCAGTCTTCCGAATTTCCTCGACGTTCCCGTCAACGAAAACACCGATGGCATCAACATCAGCTGGCAGTGCATCGACAATTTGCCGAGCCACTTTTGGTTGGATGTAGCGCGGGCTTTGCGCATAAAAGTTCAGCCCGATCATTTGTGCGCCGAACTCAACGGACGCGTTGGCGTCTCTCGTGTTCGTGATACCGCAGATTTTGATTTGTACCGGAGTCATAGTGAAAATGACGAAGCTCGAATAACGAAAGGCGCATGATTGACGACGCCGCAATTATTGTACGACGCTTCTGCGGAACGGTGCGTGTTTGGCGCCAAGGGCGTTATGTCACTGTCAGCCTGGGGCATCGCCCCAGGAATTCCAATGCGCAGGGGAGAAGCGCTGAAAGCGCGAATCAGTTCAGCGCGCGTTCTCAATTCCGGTAGTGAGAAATGAATCGCTCCTTCAGCGCTGATATTTGTCTTTCCACCAATCCTGGGGCTTTGCCCCAGGCTGCCAATGAATGCCGCGCCTTTGGCGCTAAACACAAAACTGCAACGCCACGGCGTGTGACACAGACGCCGTACAATTTCGTTATTCGGGTCTGTGGATTCTTTCATCATTGGGATTTCGTGATCACCGCCTGGCGATCTTCATCAGCGGAAACTAAATTGCGCAACGCTTTTTCCGGATCGGTTGCGCGCATCAGTGTTTCGCCGATGAGAAAACCATGGAACCCACGTTCGCGAAGCCGACGCAGTGATTCCGCATCTTGCAATCCACTCTCACTGACCATGATTTTGTCGCGCGGAGCTTCAGCGATCAGGCGCTCGCTTGTTTCCAAGGAAACTTGAAACGTCTGAAGATTGCGGTTGTTCACGCCGATGACCTTGGCGCCAGCATTCAGCGCGCGGCGTAACTCGATGGACGAATGCACTTCAACGAGTGCGTCGAGCCCGAGTTGGTCCTCCACAATTTCGCGCAGATCACCTAGCACAGCGTCATCCAATGCCGCGACGATTAACAGGACGGCGTCGGCCCCGGCAACGGCTGCTTCGTAAATCTGGATCGGATCGATGATAAAATCTTTGCGCAGAATCGGCAGATTCGTGCTGGACCGAACGGCGCGAAGATCGGCAATCGAACCGCCGAAATGTGTTTGGTCGGTAAGGACGGAAATCGCGCAAGCGCCGCCTCGTTCGTAACGACAGGCAACGTCTTCAGATGAAAGATCATCACGAATGATTCCAGCAGACGGCGATCTGCGTTTGAACTCCGCAATAATCTTCAGACGCGGCGATTCGGACGTTAACGCTTGCAACAGGCGATGCGGCACGGCCGTTTTCCGAATCTCCAGCGCGCGTTCACCAAGACGACCAGCGGAAAGATGATCTTGCATCCGCGCTACTGCTTTGCGCTTTTTCGTGAGGATTTCAGAGAGAAAATTTCTGCTCATCGATCTCGATTCGTCTCGCGAATGAGCGCGTCCAGTTTCGACGCCGCGCGTCCGCTATCGATACTTTCGCGTGCAAAGGCCGCTGCTTCGCGAAGATCGTGCGTGAACCCCGTCACATGAAGAGCGGCGGCGGCATTTACGATCACAAGACTGCGCGCGGCAGCCGTTTCTTTGGTCTTTTCACGTTCCAAAATTGTGCGGATCAGTTCTGCGTTCGTCTCTGGACCGCTTCCGCCAAATCCAT
>DATEZD010000193.1:0-4975 GCA_035255865.1 Candidatus Udaeobacter sp. | reverse complement strand
TTCGCCAGCACCGACATGGTAAGGACATTAAAAATACCGAAGCCTGCGAGCAGGATGATAAGAGAAACGGTAATCGCGACCGACATTCTCAGCGTCAGAAAAAGTTGCAGCGTGCTTTCCTCGCGTTCCTGCCAGCTTGAGGCGTTGTGCTGAAAAAGCGTTTCGAAACGGCTGGCCAGTGCCGGCGCACGATTCGGATTACGCAGTTTGTATATGATCATGGATGCACCGGAGGGTTGTTGCAGGAGAGCCTGCGCCACTCGGGCATGCGCGTACACCCGAGTTGCATCGATCGAACCAATGCCCGCGCGCGCGATTCCTGCAACGGTGAATCGCCAGTACTCGCCGTTGGGCGCAAGCAATTGCACGGTGTCGCCGACGCCCGTCTGAAGAATTTCTGCCAGACGCGAACCGATAATGATTGAGCTGGTGTTGTTGCGAAAGTCATCAAACTTCCCGTCAACAAGTTGGTGAAGAATATCGGTGGTCTGCGCGTGCAGGGCCGGGTCGATGCCGTAAAGATCGACCGTCGCGTTCTCAAATCCCGCGCGGCCACTTACGGTTCCGCGCAGGACAGGCGAACAGGAAACCACATTGGGAAATTGCCTGCTCACGCGCATGATCTCGTTCGGGTTCGTGATCCCTTCAAAATAGAGGCGGCGTCCCGTGCTTGTTTTGGAGCCTTTCGCCGAAACCATGAGCGGTTCATAGCGCGGCCGAAAACGCGATTTAACGACCAGCGCGCCATTGCTGCCGATAGTGGATTCGATAAAATATCGTGCGAAGCCCTGGGTCTGCGCTTGCGTGCAGATAAAAATCGCGACGCCGAAAACGACACCGCTAAGGCTTAGAAGAAGTGCGCGCTTCCGATGCGTCAAAAACCGGAGGGCAATATAAAGTGGCGGCGTCATTATCCCTTCGGCGGCGGCGGTGCGCTGATCATGCGTTGCCGCACTGTTTCACCGGGGCGGAATTTGTCCTGGTCGGAAACGATAACGTGGTCGCCCTCTTCCAGGCCGCTGGTCACTTCTGTAAAATCGAGAGTGCGAAATCCAGCTCCAACCGTGCGCGAATGCACAATCCCATGCTTGACAATCAGCGCTTGATCGACAAGCAGAGCGCGCGTCGGCACCAGAAGCGCGTTTTCATGCGTGCCGGTGATGATGTTCATCTCCCCGGTCATTCCAACCATCAAATTGTCGGGCGGGTTCTCCATCTCCAGCACAACGGTGTAACGCTGGGTCGTTGGATCGGCAGCAGGTTGAACCGACGTGACCTGGGCGGTGAACGTTCGGGTGCGGTAAGCGTATAGCTGCACCTTGGCTTTCATCCCCGGCTTCACTTCGCCTACGTCCTCTTCGTTTACTTCGCCGCGAACGTAATTTTTGCGTGAAGAAACCGTGAAAAGCTCGTTCCCGTCTGATACCAACTCCCCATCAATTGTCTGCACATTCGTAAGAAGCCCGTCGATCGGCGATTGGACTTCCGCGCTCTTCATCAGGGCTTCCAATTTTTTCGTTGTTTCCTCCAGCGAGTTAAGGTTGCGATCTCGCTCGATCCGCTCTGTCTCCACCGCGCCACGCAACCGATTCGCTTCGCTTTTTGCCTTTTGATATTCGACTGCCGGCACGTTGCCTGAAACGACGACCTTTTCGAGCCGCTGCAAATTGTCCTCCGCCGCTTTGAGTAACTCTGAAGAGGGCAGCGGAAGCGCCGCTCGGTCGATTGCAGCCTGCAAATCGGCGCGCGCTTGCTTTAATTGTCGAGCAGTCTCCTCATCGGCGATCGTCGCCAGCAGCTGACCTTTTTCGACGCTCTTGCCGATTGCGCCACGACCGGCGGAAAAAGGTTCGGCCAGTTGGATGAAGCCGTCGTTTTGCGCTCGAATGCGCACGACAAACGCCGGTTCGATGCGCACCGTCCCATAAACCGCCGAGATGGCCGTGCCCCGCCGCACGGTAACTACCTCAGCCACCGGCATCAGGAAATAATACGCCAGCGCGAAAATCAGCACGATCGCCGCTAAGCCGCCCCAAAGACCCCGTTTTGATTCCGGCAATTTCAATTGCAGGAACTAATGCACGTTTTGCGCGGTGTCCTCGGAAAATTGAAAGTAACGCCCCGTGGCCCGGTCCCATTCTGCGATTGCCAGATTGTGCCGATAAACAGCCTCCAGCAGTCCGCTTCTGGTTTTTAAAAAAGCATTTTGAGTGACGTGGTACTCCAAGGGCGAGACGAGACCGCTTGCGAGATTTTCCCCGACCGTGCGGGCGCTTTCCTCTGCAGCGACGGACGCTGCCGAGAGCGATTTTTCGCGGGCATCGATTCCGCTAAGATCGTTGGTGATTCGCGAGAGTTCCCGGCTGACATTGGCTTCCAGTTTCCTGCACGTAAGCTCGTTCACCTCTCGTGCTGCGCGCGCCTTCAATACTGCGCCGCCGACTTTGCCGTTATCGACTACGCGCCAGGTGTACGCTGCCTTTTCCTTAATTTCAGATCCGATAAAATCCTGGGTCTTACTCGTTGAACCCTGGCGATGAATGCCTGTTATTGGGACGTACTCGCCATTAATGGTTCCACCGATGGCAGGATAATAATCGGCCGCAATGATCCGTTGATCTTCGTTCGTAGCCCGCACGAATAAACGCGCCAGCTTGAGATCGGCCCTTCGCTGTAAAGCCGCCGCTGTTTCCGAATCGAGATCGACGCGCATCGGAACAAACTGCAACTCACCGTCAGGCTCCGGCAACGATGATCTTGCAGGATCGATTCCCATCGCTTCTGCTAATTTCAATTGCGCTGTCCGATATGCGCCATGCGCGCTCTCAATTTGCGGAACCAGCTCGGAGGCTTGGACGGTCGCGCCGGTGAATGCGCTTCGATCGGCCAACCCGGCTTTGTAACGATCCTGTTGAGTAGCAACATTCTCTTCCAGTTTTCGTCGTTGTTCTTCTCGAATTGACTCCAGTGACCGATTGTAAAGTGCCGCGTAAAACGCCAGCCGCGCTGCATGCAGCTGCTCCACCACTGCGACGTTCAATTGTTGTTGCGCAATCAAAACTTCGACGTCGCCACGCCGGAGCGATGGTGGCACAGCCATATTGAACAAAACCTGCTCGAGCGAACCCCGTCCGAGAGCAAATCCTTTTGTCCCGCTTTCACCCGCCCGATGGCCGGCCTGAACACCCGCCGGCACGCCTACTTCAGCGCGAGGCCAGACCAAGGAACGAAAAACCAGCCGCTTTCCGGTCGCCTGCTCGAGGCCGGCCTTCGCCTCCTGGATCGCCGGATTCTTTTCCAGTGTGGTTTGGAGAACGCGTTCAAGAGTAATGGCGTGGGCTGTGTGCCCGAAACAAACTACGAGAAGCAGGATAAAAAGGTGAATAATGGCCCGCTGTAGCCGCTTCCCTGTGGGAAGCGCAACCCTGATGTGTTTAACATGCTGGTGTCGCGTCGCCCACAGGGCGACTGCTACAGACTGTCTCGCCAGAGTCGCAGATGATTTGCTCACCGTTCGCTTAATTTTTGTGGCGGCTTCGCCACAGCAGAAACCCGAGCCGCATTCGGGTTTTCTTTCTTTACATTTTTGAATTGTGATCCGAAATCGAGCGCTTCGGCCGAACTTGCACACGCGTGTGCAAGCCGGGCGAGAGCCACGTTGTGCAGGTAGATCGCGCTCAATCGAGTAGTCCGCGTTCGGGTTACATCCGAGGCAGCTTGCAGAATGTCGAGTTGTGTTCCCAATCCCGCAGCGAAATTGCCTTTGGCCATCTCAAGAGCTTCGTCCGCTGTCTGCACGTTTTTTGTTTCAGTTTCAAGGACGCGCTCGGCTTGTTGAAGATCGAAAAATGCACTACGCACTTCTGAGGCAACGCTCCGCCGCGCAGCTGCCAGGGCTTGCACTGCTGCCTCGCGCCGGGCGCGCGTCGCCTGCATACGGCCTTTGGTCGCGAACCCGTCGAAGATGTTCCACGTTGCGTTTATCCCGATCACACCCCCGTAGTTAAATTCCTGGCCGACGTCTGGGTCGCGCTCGCTGTAAACTTCATACCCGGAAAAAGCCCGGACGTGTGGACGCATCGCACTCCGGTCCAGAACGTATTGTCGGTCTTCGATCTCGATATCTTTCTCCCGCGCTTTGATGACCGGCCGACTAGCGTCGGCGCGGGCGAGGCAACCGTTTAGATCCGCGTGGTTCGGCCGATATTGCAATTCACCGGAAATCTCAAATGGCGTCGCCTGGGCTTCCGGGCGCAAATCAGTGCCGAAAAGTTCGGCCAACCGCAGGTAGGAGTTTTTCAAGTCGGTCTGCGCATTGAACAGTTCTGGTCGCTCGTTGGCCAGGGCCACCTCTGCCCGTTGAACGTTCAATTTACTCACGATGCCGGCGCTCAAATTTTGCTGCTGGTTGTTGAGTTCTTCGTCTAGAACTCGCACGGACTCTTCACGCACATGGACCTTTGCCCGATTCAGCAGGAGCTCGTTGAACGCAATTTGCACGTCCATCGTCACGCGGCTGACAATTTCCTGAAGCTCGTAATTTGCCTTGGCGATGTTCAACTGCGCGATTGCCACCTGGCTGGTTACTGCGCCGCCCGTATAAAGGTTTTGGTCGAGGCGTAATATTGCGTTGTAATCTTCCTGTCGAAGGTTCGTCTCACTCTGAGTCTGTCGCTTGTCGGCCAGCCCGCTGGAGCTTAGCGAGGGCAGATATCCGGAGCGCGCTTCCATGAAACCGCCACGCGCTGCCAGGACCTTTTTGCGCGCAATCAAGATGTCAGGGTTGCGCTCCTGGGCGACGGCGACCGCTTGCTCGATGGTGTACGCGGGGACTGCCCCGACGACTTTCGGCAAACCGGGCAAAGCGGCAGCGATTAGCATGCTGATAGCCACGAACTTCAAACGCATTTCGTATATCTCCTTGCGAGGGCTTTCCTTGCACCAGGATTGCCCGTGAGTTTTCCCCTTATATCAG
>DATEZD010000192.1:0-11713 GCA_035255865.1 Candidatus Udaeobacter sp. | reverse complement strand
GGCCGGCCTTGCCAGAATTCCATCGTATCCGGTTTGAGCCGATAACCACCCCAGTGCGGCGGCAACGGAACAGGCTTGCCTGCAAAGCGCTCCGTCATTTCTGCCATGCGCGCGTCGATCACGCGCCGCGCGTCGATCACCTCGCTTTGACGCGACGCCCAGGCGCTCAGTTGGCTCCCCACCGGGCGCGAATGAAAATATGCCTGCGATTCTTTGCGTGAGTTTTTTTTCACTTTTCCGCTGATGCGAACTTGCCGATCCAGTTCGATCCAGTAAAACGCGAGCGCCGCGTACGGATTGGCCTCGAGCTGTTTTCCTTTCTCGCTCTCGTAGTTCGTAAAAAAGACGAACCCGTCCTGGTCGAATCCTTTTAGCAACACAATCCGCGCTGACGGTCTGGCATCCGTGCCAGCCGTTGCGAGACTCATCGCGTTAATATCGCGAATACCCGCTTCGATCGCGGCGGTGAACCAATTCGCAAACTGTTTGATTGGATCGGGATCGAGATCGCTCCGGCGCAGGCCTTCGCCGGCGTGCTCGTAATGCGAGGCGGCGGGATCTCGTGGCGTCTCCATTAGGCATTCCGAAACTAGGTCGCTGCTGCGGCGGCCACTGCCCGCGGCGCGGCGGTTTGACGCAGCTTGTCGATTACTTTCGGGACGATTTCAATGGCGCGATCGATTTCGCCTTCGGTGTTAAACCGGCCGAATGAAAAACGCAGACTGCGCCGAGCGCCATCGCCACCAGGATTCATCGCGCGCAACACATGCGAAGCTTCCTGTGAACCCGTTCGACAGGCCGATCCAGCCGAGCAACAAATACCTTGTCCATCCAGCAGTAGCAGTGCTGCCGACGATTCGATTCCTTCGAACGAAAGACTCGATGTGTTTGGGATCCGCAGCGCGCCTCCGCCATTCACGGATGCGCCGCTGACGGATTCGAGAATCGCTTTTTCGAAGCGATCGCGCATCGAACGGACGCTGCATTTTCCTTCTGGGAGATATTTGGCGGCCAGTTCAGCGGCTTTGCCAAGGCCGACGATTCCTGCCACGTTTTCGGTTCCCCCTCGGCGCCCATTTTCCTGGCCGCCCCCTCCGATCAACGAACTAAACCGCGCTCGTCCGTTGAGATAAAGCGCGCCTACGCCTTTTGGCCCATGAAATTTGTGCGCGGAAAGGGAAAGAAAATTGATTGCCGTTTCGCGCAACCGGATCGGAATTTTCCCGACCGCCTGCACAGCATCGGTATGAAAGAGCACACCTTTCCGGCGACAAATCTCAGCGATTTTCTGAACGGGAAAGAGCACACCGGTCTCGTTGTTAGCCCACATCATCGAAACAAGCGCGGTCTCGGGGCGAATCGCGGCCTCCAATTCGGCCAGATCGACATTGCCATGTTGATCGACGCCGAGAAACGTCACGTCGCAGCCGTGTTTTTCGAGGTCCTGGCATGGGCGCAAAACAGCGCTGTGTTCCACGGCGCTTGCCACGACATGTTTCCCGTGCGGCTCAAACTGCAGCGCGGAATGAATTACCGCATTGTTGGATTCCGTTCCGCCGCTGGTAAAAACAATTTCCGAAGGCGCACAGCCGAGTAACGCTGCCAACCGTTCACGCGCCAGATCGACAGCTTTTCGCGCCCGCGCGGCAAAAGCGTAGCCGCTGGATGGGTTGCCATAATACTTCGTCAAAAACGGCAGCATTTCCTCGATCACCATCGGATCGAGCGGCGTGGTCGCGTTGTTATCGAGGTAAACGATTTCGTCGTCCGCCATGGACTCCATTGTAGAGCTAGTCGAAGCTGCTGCAATGTTGTTCCCAGAAATCGACGTTTTATCGATTCTGGTTCGACCCGGGCGACCCCAGTATCAGTCCATGATGGACGGCGGCAGGAATTCGAAGTAGCCGACCTTAAGTTGGCCGCCTTCTTCGACGAGAACGACCTTGAGATTGAAATAGGGATCAAAATCTTCGTCCTTCTTCAACTCCTCCACGCTAATGCCCTGCTGCTGCGCCACCTTTTGAAGTTCCTGCTGGGACAGTTCAGTGTGGATCTGCCCGCGTAAACTCGCACGCCGGATGTTGGCGGGAATCCAGTCGGGCATCGCGCCGATGGCGAACATCGAGTCCATCGCGCCGAATTGTTCTTTGCTGCGCCGGTTCAAAACGTCGCGATCGGTCGAAAACACGCTTAGCATCTTAGGCGCGCGAGGCGCGCCACGCGCCGCCTCGACGTATTGCATCAGGTAGCCGAATTGCCCGGCCGTCACGTTCATATACGGTTTCGATTCGTATTCTTGGAAAGTGGCCTGTTCCTCAGCAGGCGTAAACTGGTTGAAGGACATCCGCGCTCTGGCGTGGCTGGAGAGGAGCGCGTAAGCGTCTGCGTATTTCCGGTTGGCGATGGCAATGAGGAACGGTTTTGCCGCGAGGAGATATTTGCGTTCATCCGGTTTTGCCTCCTTACCTAAAAAATCGTCCTCGCTTTTTTGAGCGGTTTTCTCTTTGCCGCCCTGAGTTTTCTTGCCGCAACTTGTCAGCATCGTTGGCAGTAGAATCGCTGCGACGACAGACAGTGATAGAGCTTCGATTTTGTTCACGTGACACCTCAGGGGGAGCCAGAGCATGAGTAAGAGCAAGGGTAAGAGCAAGAATGAGAAAACCGAAAGCTGCCACGGTTGGAAACTTGGCAACTTCCATTTAATTTCCCCGCGCATGACTTCGCCGAACCCGCCGAAGGCGGGCAGTCCCTTCAAGAGAGATTACGCGCCATCCGCGGTCGAGCGGAAGGAAGGAGCTGGGCGACCCAGCCGATTGAAGCAATCGGCTGCCCTCCGGGCGCGAGGCGGGTCCATCTGGGACCTTGCCAATCCGCAACTGCGTGACATCGCGGTTTACGAGCCGGGAAAACCAATTGAAGAGACGGCTCGCGAGCTCGGCATCGAACCGGGCGCAATCATCAAGCTGGCCTCGAACGAGAATCCGCTGGGGCCTTCTCCAAAAGCGATCGAGGCGATGCGCGCAGCGCTCAGCAATGCGCATCTGTATCCGGACGGCAGCGGCTTTTACTTATGCAAAGCAGTCGCAACCAAGCTCGGTCTCGCGCCAGAGAACGTGATTCTCGGCAATGGCTCAAATGAGGTGATCGAATTTCTCGGTCACGCGTTTCTGAATCCGGGCGATGACGTAATTATTTTTCAGTATGCGTTTATCATCTATAAACTGCTTGCGACCTCTTTCGCTGCGCGGACCATCGAATTGCCAACTCCGAATTTTCAACAGGACCTCGGCGCGACGTTGGAAGCAATCACGCCGAAAACGCGCCTGATTTTCATTCCTAATCCAAACAATCCGACGGGCGCCTTGATTTCGCAGCGCGCGATCGACAGCTTCATGTCGCGCGTCTCCGAGAACATCGTTGTCGTTTTCGACGAAGCGTATTTTGAATTCCTCGACGATCCGCCCGACACGCTGCAGTACGTTCGCGAAGGGCGAAATGTGGTGGTGCTACGCACGCTTTCGAAAATCCATGGCCTCGCTGGTCTGCGGATCGGTTATGGCGTCGCGACCGCCGATTTGATCGAGGTCCTTCACAAGACGAGGCAGCCATTCAATGTGAACAGCATTGCGCAAGCGGGCGCGCTCGCGGCGCTGGAGGACGACGCACACCTGCGCGAGACGAAGCGTGTGATCGACGAAGGCCGCGCTTATTTGCAGGGACAATTTTCCGAAATGCAGGTTCCTTTCGTGCAAGCCGTTGCGAATTTTGTGATGGTAAACGTGGGCGATGGCTGCGCAGTCTTCGAGAAATTGCTGCGACGTCAAATTATCGTGCGCCCACTCAAAGGTTATGGCTTACCCGAATGGGTCCGGGTCACCGTCGGCACGATGGAGGCGAATAAGAAATTAATCGCGGCGTTGAGTGAAGTGATGCTCGGCTGATGGACGGGCGGACGTCTTTCAGCGCCTGTAGGCGCGACATGTTTATGGCTGGAAACGCCACCACTGCCGGACAAGCTCCATTAGGAGCGGCATTGGACATTGCAAGACCAGCTTGCACATTATGCGAACCTTGGAAGAAACGATGCCTCGAACATGTCGCTCCGATGGAGCTTCGATCGGGTCACCAAGGGTGTGACTATAAACGTTGCGCTCCTGACGGAGCTTTACTTCAACGATCATGACCGTTTCTGACACGATTGCCGCTATCTCGACACCGCCCGGCGAAGGCGCCATCGCGCTGGTCCGTGTTTCCGGCGCGAATGCCATTCTAATCGCGGACCAGATTTTTCGTGGCAAAGAAGAGCCGTCGCGATTTGCGTCACACGTTCAGCATCTGGGCGAAATTTTCAGCGCACAAAATCAATCGATCGATCAAGCGGTGGTCTCGGTCCATCGCGCGCCCGCAAGTTACACGGGAGAAGATTTGGTGGAGATCAGTTGCCACGGTGGCACGCTCGTTTCCGCGAAAGTTCTTGAAGCCTGTTTGCGCGCAGGGGCGAGGGCGGCGCGTCCGGGCGAATTCACTGAGCGCGCGTTTCTCAATGGCAAAATGGATCTCACCCAGGCCGAGGCCGTGATCGATCTGATTCGCGCGCGCACTGATCTCGCGCTCCGCTCGGCCACTGAACAACTCGAAGGCAGGCTCGGCGATCAGATCAGGAAGATCCGTGATGAATTGATCGCGCTGCTGGCGCACATCAACGCATCGATTGATTTCCCGGAGGAGGGCATAGCCCCCGATGAAGGCGAGACATTGTGCGCCCGGCTCGATGCCGTTCGTGAAGAGATTGCCGCCTTGCTCGCCACCGCCGATCAGGGTCGCGTTTTGCGCGAGGGCGTGCGCGTGGTGATTTACGGAGCGACCAATGCAGGCAAATCGAGTTTGCTCAATCGCCTGCTTGGCTACGATCGAGTGATCGTCAGCGATACTCACGGGACAACGCGGGATACGATCGAAGAAACAGTCAACTTGGACGGTGTGCCCATCCGGTTGCTCGACACCGCCGGGCTGCGAGCGTCGGAAAGCGAACTGGAGAGCAAAGGAATTGTGCGCACCGAAAAATCGCTGCAACTGGCAGACTTGCGTCTGCACATCGCCGATCGCAACGCGCCTCGGCCGGGGCATTTCAACTCGCGAAAGCTTTCGGAGTTCAACGGCCGGACCGAGGACGACCGGAATGAACTTGTAGTTTTGAATAAGAGCGATTTGCCCGAGGACAGTGACTGGAAAAATTTTCCGGCGCTGCGGATTTCCTGCGTAACCGGAGAAGGCCTGCCGCAGCTGCAAGAGGAAATTCTGGCGCGAATCAGGCAGCAAAATCTGAGGCCGGAAAGTGCAGTGGCGATCAATACGCGTCACCGCGATTGCCTGCGCCGCGCGTTGGAGTCATGTGATGGGGCGCGGTCAGCGCTGGGTCAGGGGTTATCGCAGGAGTACGTTGCGATCGATCTCGATCAGGGATTGCGCGCAGTGGGGGAAGTCATTGGCGTGGTCGATGTGGAGCAGATTCTCGACTCGGTTTTCAGTCAGTTTTGTATCGGCAAATGAATGCGCGTGCTCAGGCCAGCCACAAGGACGAATGCGCGGGGCGAAAACTCTCATTAACACCGGACTTCAGTCCGGTGGTCACGGGATCAGGTCAGGAAAAGCCGTTTAAACGGCTTCACGTATCAGCCTGTGCAGGCACCCGGCTGAACCCGGGTGTTAATGAGAAATGAAGAGTCAGCGCGAAGCGTACGAGACGTTCGTTAGGCCACTTCTCTTTTCGCTGGATGCCGAGACTGCGCATCGTTTCACGATCGAGTTGCTTCACGCAGCTTCGAATTCTGATCTCGCGCTGCGCGTGCTCCGATTTTTTCAGCCGTCGTCCAGATCAAAAACGCTCTTCGGTCTCAACTTTCCAAATCCGGTTGGACTTGCGGCTGGATTGGACAAGAACGGCGTTGCCATTCCCGCATGGGCAGCGTTGGGTTTCGGCTTTATCGAAATCGGAACCGTGACTGCAAAAGCGCAGCCGGGAAATCCCAAACCACGCATCTTTCGATTGCCCGAGCAAAAGGCGTTGATCAATCGCCTTGGCTTTAACAACGACGGTGCGGACGCGATCGCGGAACGACTGCGCCGACTGCGCACGAGCGGACAATGGCCACCGGTTCCAGTCGGCATCAACATTGGCAAATCCCGGGTAACGCCACTCGAACAGGCGACGGACGATTACCTCTACTCGTTTCGATTGCTTCGGGATGTCGCCGATTACGTCACGCTGAATGTCAGCTCACCCAACACGCCCGGCTTGCGCGAACTGCAGGAACCTCAAAGGCTTTCACAGTTGTTAAAGGCGATTGGCCGCGAGCCGGGCGCAGTCACCAGACCGATCCTGGTGAAAATTTCGCCCGACCTTTCGCCGATCGAGCTGGAAGCGATCCTTGCAGCCTGTGAGGAAAACGCAGTGGCGGGCGTCATTGCGGCGAACACGACGCTCGATCACTCCTCGATTCCGCCGGCGCTGGATGAGGAAGGCGGCTTGAGTGGCGCGCCGCTGCGGGGAAAATCGACAGCGCTGCTGCGCGAGATTGTTGGGATGTCCGCGATTCCAGTGATCGCTTCCGGTGGAATTTTCAACGCAGAATCGGCGCTGGAGAAATTTCAGACTGGCGCACAGCTCATTCAGCTTTACACCGGATTCGTTTATCGCGGACCGCGACTTCTCCGCGAAATCATGGACAGCATTACGGACTGGCCGACGGAGATTCGGCGGGAGATCCGTTAAAGCGACGATGGCGCCAGCGCCGATGTCGCTCTTCGATTTGTTGCAATTTTTGGCGCTGTTCGTCTGTGAGATTGACAGCCATCTGCCGGTGCGCCTCTGCAATCGTCTCATGAACATTCCGCGCAGTCTCCTGCCGAATCTCTCGGAGTTGCAGAGCCATCTTGTCGATGATCGGCGAAATTTTGGCGACTTGTTCCGGCGTCAGATTGAGCTCGGTGCGGAGCCTTTCCTTCATTCGCGCGCCAATCTCCTCGGGATGATGAAATCCAAAGAAGAGATGCTGGGCATACAATCCTCCAAGGAACGCGCCACTAATCCCCCCGGCGACGAACACGAGGATGAATCCCGCGATGAGTTTCCATTTCAATGCCTGGTTCATTGCGAGAATTCATTTTGAATGGCCGTGTCCGCGATGGCGAATTCATTCGCAAAAGATTCACCGATTTCGCGGCTCTGATTCGCTTCACGAACGACGGCGATTGTCGAAATCACGATCACAGCTGCCGATATTAATGCCACGCGCCGAACGAGCGATACAACGCCGTTCGCCGTCGGTCTAGCCGCGCGCCAGAGCGCAATCACACGTGTGTCAAAGCCGAACGGCATGGCAGCCTGGGCTTCTTCGCCCGCCTGCGCGGCGGATCGCAGCAATCGATCCAAGGATGGGCGATCTCCAGATCGCCCCGGCGGTTTAGAAACCGCCGCTCCTTGCTGTTTAATCTTGTGATCTTTCATGGTCTTTCTCCGATTCTGGCTAAGTGAGCTTTCATCTTTTGCCGAGCTCGGAACGCGCGCACCTTAACCAGCGCCGCGCTCCAGCCAGTGATTTTCCGGATCTCCTCGACCGAACGCCCCTGCAAGTATAGCAAATCAATCGCCAGCCGCTCAACCGGCTTCAGCGCCGCCAGGAGATGTTCAACCAATTGGCGTGAAGCAAAACGCTGGTCCGGAGCCAATTCTTCGGTAGAGGTCGTGAGATTCTCGATTACCGCTTGCTCTTCCGCGCTCAAATCGGCGTGCCGAAGTTCCGGGCGTATCCTCTCCGACTCGATTTGGTTCAGGCACGTATTGACTGCAATGCGCGAGACCCAGTGCTCCAGCGGCACTTTACCGGAGAACTGCGATAACTTTTGGAAAACTCTGATGAAAATCATTTGGCAAAGGTCTTCCTCCGCGGTTCGGCGTGGTCGATGCGCCCGGACGATTTTGGCCACAGTCGGGTAAAGCTGCCGCACCAGCGCGCGAGCTGCTTCATCATCATGCTGAAGCGCAGCCTGAACCAGCGCGCTTGCGTCAGAATCATCCATGTATTCGAGAGCGCATCCACTCTGGTAGCTATGACCGGGGCAGGCGCGCGTTGGTTACAATTTTAGTATCGCTCGATTGTCATTTCGAGCGAAGTCGAGAAATCTCTTGACGCTAATCCTCCTGCAGTTCGTCACGCCAATGTAGAGGACAGAAGTGGTTCCGATTAGCACGATGTAGATCCAAAAAATTGTAATCCCGTGCCATGTCTCGTCAGATCTAGATCGAGAGATTCCTCGACTTCGCTCGGAATGACACGGGAGTCAGTGGGCGGATAAACCAAAAAATTTTGTAACCGCTGTTGTTTGCATCCGGTCATATCTTGAAAAGCGCGAGGAGCGCACAGCAAAACAACAATAAAACAAACTATGAAACGAAACATATTAGCACTTGTGGCCGCCGGGGCGATCGCGCTTGGCGGCTTTGTCGCGTTGCAGGCTCAACCCGGCCTTGGCGGGCCAGGCGGATGCGCGCACGGTCACGGGTTTGGCCTGGGGCATCTAACCGACAAGTTGAACCTTACAACTGACCAACAGACCAAGGTTCAGCCAATCCTCGATGCGGCCAAACCGCAAATCCGCGCGATCCATCAGGAGGCGATGCAGAAAATGAAGACGGTCATGGACGGCACGCTGTCGCAGATCCGTCCGCTGCTCAATGCTGACCAGCAGCAGAAGCTCGATGCAATCCAAAAAGCGCATCAGGACATGATGAACGCTCACAAAGAGCTGCACGACGCAATGCAGGAATAACTTTGGGTTGTCCACAGCGATAAAGGGGGAGGCGGCGACCTGAAAATGGTCGCCGCCGCTTTTTCTAAACAGAAGATAACGAAGGAAACAAAGGTTCGATGTACTAAATCGCGGAAATCTTCGCTGTCTTCGTTTCCTTCTGTTTAGATTTTCGCTTGGATCTCAGCCTTGTTTCTTTCTAAAAGAAAACAGAAAGACGATTGCGCCTAATCCAGCCACGATCGCGGCAGCGGTGAAGCCCGCTGTCGAGATTTCGGCGCGGGAATGAAAACTTTCCTTCAGTCGTGCAGCAAGGCCGATTAGAAAGAAAAGGAATCCCACACAGACCAGGATTAGCCCGATCGCTTTTTGGTCGTCGGAAGACATTCTCATCGCAGTGAAGCAACCAAATACAATTGGAGACCAAAATTCAAGTGCACTCTTTAAACGGTAGGCATTAATGTGGCTGATGCGCTGGACTAAGCCACTAAGTTTTGCCCCGCTGGTTCTATTAATGGTTGGTCTTCAGGTCGACGCCCAGATCGATCGCATCACGGGAAAAAATTTCGGCACGCGATCGGAAGTTCTGGCGCGGCATGGAATGGTTTGCACCAGCGTTCCAGCTGCGACGCAGGTCGGCGTCGAGATTTTGAAACGCGGCGGCAGCGCCGTGGACGCGGCGATCGCTGCGAACGCGACTCTCGGTTTGATGGAACCAGTCTCGAATGGGATCGGCGGCGATCTTTTCGCAATCGTTTACAGCGCGACGGAAAACAAACTTTACGGAATCAACGGAAGCGGCCGTTCGCCAGCCGGTCTGAGTTACGATCAAATGAAGGCCGAGCTCGAGAAATTGCAGAAGCCACCCTCACCTCAATCCTCTCCCTGGCCAGGGAGAGGCGGACGCGAAGCGCCTGGTGAGGGTCGAGCGTTAAAGATCCCACCGTTTGGCATGTTGCCAATCAGCGTGCCTGGAACAGTGGACGCATGGGCGGAGCTGCACAAAAAATTCGGAAGACTAAAATTGAGCGACGATCTCGCACCCGCGATTCGATATGCCGAGGAGGGTTTTCCAGTCACGGAATTGATCGCCTACTATTGGGCGTTTGGGCCGCGCCTGTACAAAGGATTGCCCGGCGCGTTTCTCGAAACTTACACGCTCGACGGGAAGGGCCGCACTCCTGCGAAGGGCGACATTTTCAAGAATCCGGCGCTCGCAAAGACGCTACGATTGATCGGCGAAAAAGGGCGCGACGTTTTTTACAAAGGCGAGATCGCTGACAAGATCGACGCGTTCATGCAGGCCAATGGCGGTTTCCTGCGCAAAATCGATTTCGAGAAGCATGCATCGACTTGGGTTGAGCCGGTCTCCGTGAATTATCGCGGATACGACGTCTTCGAGCTTCCGCCGAACGGTCAGGGTATCGCTGCGCTGCAAATGTTGAATGTCCTCGAAGGATTCGATCTGCGCGCGATGGGACGCAACTCGCCCGAGACGCTGCACACCATGATCGAAGCGAAAAAACTCACGTGGGCTGATCGCGCGAAGTTTTATGCCGACCCTGCGTTCGCGAAAATTCCGCTCGCTGGGTTACTATCGAAAAGTTACGCCGCCGAGCGGCGCAAGTTGATCGATCCAAATCATGCCGCGAAAAAGGTTGAGGCTGGCAATCCGGCGCTGGATCAAGGCGACACGATTTACATGTGCACTGCCGATGAGGAAGGCAACATGGTGTCGCTGATTCAAAGCAATTATCGCGGGATGGGCAGCGGCATTGTGGTTCCGGGGCTCGGATTTATGTTTCAGGACCGGGGCGAGCTTTTCTCGATGGACCCGCAGCACGCGAATGTGTATGCGCCCGGGAAACGGCCGTTCCACACCATCATTCCGGGTTTCGTCATTAAAGACGGCAAACCGTGGGAAGCGTTTGGCGTGATGGGCGGCGGCATGCAACCGCAGGGTCACGTGCAAGTGCTCACGAACCAAATCGACTTTGGTTTAAATGTCCAAGAAGCGGGCGACGCCTCCCGCTGGCAACACGAAGGCGATAACGAACCGACCGGCGAAAAAATGACGGAATCCGGCGGCTACGTCGAAGTCGAGAGCGGCATCCCGTACGAGACGGTGCGCGAACTGCGCAAAAAAGGACACGACGTTCGCCTCGATGTCGGCGGCTACGGCGGCTACCAGGCCATCAAAGTCGAAATGCATGACGGCCAGCGTGTCTATGTCGGCGCGAGCGAATCGCGCAAGGACGGAATGGCGGCTGGATATTAAAGGCCGGAAACGGAGAAACGGCGAATGGGCGTGGCATCGGCATCCTTGCCGATAGATTGGCTGGAAGCCAATGCCACTTATCAATTCTTCGGCGCTCTAAGTTCGGCGAGTTTTTCTTCCGCGCGATCAACGTCGGATTTACCCGCACTGCCCAACTTAAGAAGTTTTTGTTGGCGACGTACGTTTGCTTCGGCAGCTTCAAGCTCGGCGCGCTCGCGTTTTGCCAGTGCGACCTGCGCGGCTTCGGTTAATTGCGCCAGCGCCGCTTTAGCTGCATCGAGCTCATCTTTTGGAGTTTCACCAGAGGCAACGCGAGGTTCGTCCTCGGCAACTTTTTCTTTGGCCTGTGTGACCCGCGCATTGGCGAGATCCGATTCAGTTCGAACCACCCTCAACAAACGTTGCTCCACTTCCACTTTTGCGAGCACGCCGATTTTGTAGAGGCGCTCCGCGCCGCTTGCATTTCTCTTGGCGCGTTCCAATTGTTTTTCCAAACGCGCAACCTCCGCGTCAGGCGTGCCTGGCGCCGGCATTGGCTCATCCGAGAGATTTTGCTTTAGTATCGGCGGCTCGATATCGAACGCCTCGGGCTCATCGGATTTGTTCATCGCCGATGGATCGGCGGCG
>DATEZD010000191.1:0-2323 GCA_035255865.1 Candidatus Udaeobacter sp. | reverse complement strand
TTTCCGCAGCGAGAACTCGACGACCAACGCATTTTCGTATGGCTTCTCTACGAGACCGTGACCGAGCGTGTTGAGAACCTCAATGGCACAGCCGACAACTTGAAAAACCTCGTCCTTTAGCAACAGCTTTTCGTTATTGGTGTTCATTCGTGTTCATTCGTGGTTTTGCTGGAACCACTTCATGGCAGTTTCACAGGCTTGCGCAGAGTGAGCTGGAGCTCATAAGGGAAAGCCCACTCCGTGTCGGTGGGGACGGAATTGGATCTGATTACGCGCTCCGGAGTTTTCGGATTGATGACAAACAGCGGCGAATTCGCCAGATTGCGAAGGTAATCCACCACGATTTCCTGCTGTTTCGGATTATACAGGTAAAGCCCGCGGACCAAGATGCCGTCGATCGACTTGCCGGCGCCGGTCACAGCTTTGGCTGTCGATCCGGGAGGAGTTGTTGGCGGAGGAGTCGGCGCAATTTCCGAGGCCCGTTTTTCGGATGCGCCCAGCAGTGTTCCACCAGAAGTCGCGGCAAGCTCGGTGATCCAGATGTCTGCTTCCGGTAAACGCATGTTCAGGTCTTCGAGAATTTGTGGCCAGAAGTTGCGACTGTTCACCGCGGTGATGAGCGGAGTGGCGATATTGTCCAACACGTTGATTTGCTTTTTCAGCTGATCAAGCTGCCCTTCCGCCACGTGCATGCTGTCGTTCTTCTGTCGCATTGCCTGCGCAGTTTCCCGCGCGACGTGGGCGGCTCGGGTGTAATAAGCCGACCAGCCGAGCAGTGCGAGGAGAAGGCATGCCGCCGCAACGATGAAAAGTGGACGGCGTTTTTCCAAGTCTTGTCTTTGAATGACGCTGGCCGGAAGCAAATTTAGCTCCATTGGACAAGCGGCCACGCTGCGCAGCGCCAGGCCCACCAATTCCCCAAACAGATGCGCGGAACGCGCCGTCTCCGGCGCCGACACGCTCACCTTTTGAAGCGGATTAAAAAACTCGATCGGCAGCTCAAATTTCTCGTGGAAGAACTCGCGCATGTTAGGGATGCCTGCAGTGCCGCCACAAAGGAAAATGCGCGCTGGGCGATTACCCTGCTGCTGTGCACAGTAGTGAGTAATGGAACGCATCAACTCCGCGTGCAGCCGGGTCATGGTGCTGCGGACTACCTTCGAGACGCGCCCAATGTCTGGATCGGCAGGTTCCGCAGCGCCACCTAGAGCGACGAAGCCGTCTCGTTTCCTTCGAGCTTCGGCAGCGGCGAAGGATTCGTTAAATTCGCGCGCAATCCCAGCGGTGATTGTGTTGCCGCCCAGCGGAACACTGCGCAGGAAAATTCTTCCGGGCTCGATGAAGAGAACGTTCGTCGTGCGCGCGCCAATATCCACCAGCAGCGAGCAATCGCTTAGATCGGTGTAGTTGTAACAAAATGCGTTGTAGAGACCCATGGCCGCCACATCGACGATGCAGGTCCGCAGGCCGGTTTCTTCTACGGCGTTATTGATTTCGTCGAGCAGATCGCGCTTGATCGCGACAATGACGACCTGAATTTGTTCGCCCATACCGCCTCCCACGAGCTGGTAATCCCATACCACCTGGTCGAGAGGGAACGGAACATTCTGTTGCGCCTCAAATGAGACGATCTTGTCGATCTTTTCCGCTTCGAGTGCCGGCAGTTTGACAAAGCGCGCAAAAACCGATTGCGCGGGCACCGCGTAATTTACAGGTGCCCCAAGAATGCGCATTTCATGCATCATCTCGCGTAACGCCCCCGCTGTTTCGTGCAAGGCAGCGTGGGCGTCACGGCGTTGCCCAGTTTCAGGATCAAGCGGCGTTTCGCGGAATCGATAATTCACCAAGGCCAGCCGCCCATGGACTACGCGAAATTCCGCCAGACCGATGGTTTGGGACCCAATATTGAGAGCAATCAGACGTGCCGGTGCGGCCATGGGCTAAAGCTCTAACGCACCGAATTGCGAAATGCGAAACTAAATTTCAACACGCAAATCTGAAGGCAACTCGGTAACACTCGGTCTGTTTTGACTATTAGAATTTAGAATGCTGTAGTGTGCGCTGTCCTCAGCGCATTGGCTTTCCGCGAGATGGTGCCTCAAAGATTATCCGCTGGGGATAGCGGACGCTACAGCTTCGGGCTGGCGCTAATGTGCAGAACCTATCTTGGCAAAACGTATGAGTGATATCGCGCTGAGTGTCCACTCGACTCCTCATATGCAGCGCCAGCTGAGATCTGAAATTTGTCATTACCGACCGTGCCCAGAATATAGCTCTGCATGAGATCGCCGCCGCCCTTGCCCGTCCATCGACCGTACAAAAT
>DATEZD010000190.1:0-29618 GCA_035255865.1 Candidatus Udaeobacter sp. | reverse complement strand
CTCTGGTAGAAAGCGAAACCGGTTTGCGGCTCGGGTTGCTGCGGAGGCGCTGGGCTGGCAAAAGCAGGCCCATGTAGCTCAGTTGGTAGAGCACGTCCTTGGTAAGGACGAGGTCACCGGTTCAATCCCGGTCATGGGCTCCAGAAAGAACTCGCGGCCGGCAGTGGAATAATTAAAAGAAAAGACGAAGTTTAGTTAAACAGGAGAATTCAAATGGCTAAGGAAGCTTTTAAACGCGACAAGCCGCACGTGAACGTCGGTACGATCGGTCACGTGGACCACGGCAAAACGACCCTGACAGCGGCAATCACAATGGTGCTGAATAAAAAGGGCATGGCCGAAGTGCGGGCATACGAATCAATCGATAACGCTCCGGAGGAGAAAGAGCGCGGAATCACCATCAACACGGCCCACGTCGAGTATTCGAGTGAGAAACGCCACTACGCCCACGTCGATTGCCCTGGCCACGCTGACTACGTCAAGAACATGATCACCGGCGCGGCGCAAATGGATGGCGCCATCCTTGTTGTCTCCGCTGCCGACGGACCGATGCCGCAGACGCGTGAACACATTCTGCTAGCCCGCCAAGTAGGCGTGCCCTCCATCGTCGTGTTCCTGAACAAGGTGGACATGGTCGATGACCCCGAGCTCCTCGATCTCGTCGAGATGGAAGTGAGAGATTTGTTGACACAGTACGAATTTCCAGGCGACAAAATCCCAATCGTCAGAGGCAGCGCGCTCAAGGCGCTCAATGGCGATGCTGACGCCGAAAAGCAGGTGCTCGCGCTGGTGGAAGCGGTGGACGATTACGTCCCTGTGCCCGACCGGCCGGTCGATCAGCCATTCCTGATGCCGATTGAAGACGTATTCAACATTGAAGGGCGCGGCACCGTGGCCACGGGTCGTGTCGAGCGCGGCGTTCTCAAGAAAATGGGGGAAGTCGAACTGGTCGGCATTCGCCCGACGGCGAAGACGGTAGCAACCGATATCGAAATGTTCCGCAAGCTTCTCGACGAAGCACGCGCGGGCGACAACGTCGGGGTTCTGTTGCGCGGCTTGAAGAAAGAGGAGGTCGAGCGCGGCCAAGTCATCGCGAAGCCGGGCTCCATTACGCCGCACAAGAAGTTTAAGGCAGAAGTTTACGTGCTGAGCAAAGAGGAAGGCGGACGTCATACTCCGTTCTTCACCAATTACCGGCCGCAATTTTATTTCCGCACCACTGATGTTACCGGCACAGTTAAATTGGCCGAAGGCGTCGAAATGGTGATGCCCGGCGACAACATCTCCATCGAGGTGGAGTTGATTACGCCCATCGCCATGGAGAAGACGATTCGTTTCGCCATTCGCGAAGGCGGCAAGACCGTCGGCGCGGGTCGCGTGGGCGACATTCTGGATTAAGTTGTTGTCATGTCGAGCGAAGTTGCCTGCCAAGCCGTAGCTTTATGCGAGGGTCTGGAGCCGTCTCTGATTTGGTGATCGAGAGATTCTTCGGCTTCGCTGCGCTCCGCTTAGAATGACAATTACAAATACGCCAGTAGCTCAATTGGTAGAGTAGCGGTCTCCAAAACCGTCGGTTGGGGGTTCGAGTCCCTCCTGGCGTGCGGTTATCGCCGGGTACCGTTAAAAAAGTTACAGTGTTACATTATTAAAAAGGGTTTTGAAGCCAACTTCGTTGTAACCTTGTAACGCTTTTAACTGTTTAACCTTTCGACATGATCACCAAAATCAAAAACTTCTTCGGCGAAGTGAAAGTGGAGTTGCAAAAAGCTTCCTGGCCGTGGGACCCAAAGGAGAAAGGGTTCCGCCGTTACAAGGAACTGAGTGACTCGACTGTTGTCGTTGCCATCTCGATGGTGCTGCTGGGTGGCTTCGTCGCGTTCTTCGATTTTGTCCTGGTTAATTTCGTCCATTTCTTCACCCGATTACACTGATTTATGGCACAGGCACTCGCAGGCAAAGATCAATGGTACGTCGTCCACGTCCTTTCCGGCCAGGAAAACAAGGTGCGCGAGAACATCTTGAAACGCGTCAAAACCGAAGAAATGGGCGACCTGGTTTATGACGTGCTGGTCCCGACTGAGCGCGTCTCGGAAATTAAGAAAGGGAAAAAGAGTGAGACCACGCGGAAATTTTTCCCCGGTTATCTGATCGTCAACATGCATTTGCTCGATGAGAACAATCAGCTGGTCGGGCGCACCTGGTACTTCATTCGCGAGACCCCGGGGGTGATTGGTTTTGCCGGGACGAAGGACAAACCCATTCCAATGCGACAATCGGAAGTGGACAGCATGCTCGCGCAAATGAAAGAGCGCGAAGAAAAGGTGAAGCCAAAGGTCAGCTTTGAGGTAGGCGAATCGGTGAAAGTCGCCGATGGCCCGTTCCAAAATCAGACTGGCATCGTCGAAGAGATCGATCCCGAGCGCGGCAAGCTTCGCGTCTCGGTCACTATTTTCGGTCGCGCCACGCCGGTGGAACTGGAATATTGGCAGGTCGAGCGCGGCTAAAATCTATCAGCAATCAACTCTCAACTAAAAACTTCCCCAAATGGCAGCAAAAGAAAAAGTAGCAGAGATCAAACTTCAAATTCCCGCCGGACAGGCTAACCCGGCGCCTCCGGTTGGAACTGCACTAGGCCCGCGCGGCGTCAACATCATGTCGTTCTGCAAGGAATTTAACGCCGCAACCCAGAAACAAGCCGGCGACATTCTTCCCGTCGTCATCACAGTTTACAAAGACAAATCGTTCACGTTTATCACGAAGAGTCCGCCCGCCGCGGTCTTATTGAAGAAAGCGGCCAACATCGCCGCCGGTTCGAAGGAGCCAAACAAAACAAAGGTTGGCAAGGTCACCCGCAAACAAGTCATGGACATCGTGAACACCAAGCGCAAAGACCTCAACGCGCGCAACGACGAAGCCGCGTTCCGCATCATTGCCGGCACCGCCCGCCAAATGGGCCTTGAAATCGCCGATTAACGTCGGAAGTAGGGCAGCTTGCCTGGCTCTGTCGGCAAGCTAACTTGCCGTTTTGGATTGCAAACCTGACAAGCAGGATGCTTGTCTGCCGATACAGGCTGAAAGCCTATCTTCCGAGCGGCGGCAGGTCGCGGACATCGCCGAGATACTCCCATTGCTGCAGCGCGATAGGCACGTTGCCGTTTTTCCAGACGAAATTGTGGAAGGCGCGGAGATTGAATTTGTCGGCCTGCTGCATGCGCGCGTCGGCGAGAAATTTAAGAATTTGGAGTTTGCCGATTTGATACGTGATAGCACCGCCAGGGCTGGTGGCGAAAGCGATTGCCTCCTGGCGCGCAGTAATTTCATCCATAGGGACTTTCTCCTGTAGATATTTGGCGGCTTGGTCGAGCGTGAATTCGCCGAGCGCGAGTTTCACGTCCACTTCTACGCGTAGCGCGCGAAGCCGCATGAAATTGTAAATGATCTCGCGCGTGTGCGGGCTGTCATCGAAGAGTCCCGCTTGCAACATCATTTCCTCGGCGTAAAAGCCAATCCCTTCGTTTGCACCGGAGTCGTAGTAATGCCGCCGGATCTGGTCCTCATTTTTCCAGGAAAGACAAAGCTGAAAATAATGGTCCGGGATTCCCTCGTGAACAGTGATCGGCCGCGAGTCCATTGCCGTCGCACGCCAGAAGTAAGGCAGCTTTTCTGAGGGCTCGGGCACGTAGCGGATGCAGTTTTCCTTCAAGCGGGACGGGCCAGTGAAGTCGTCAGTCTCGGTGAATCCGAGCACCTGTAGATATTCCGGCGTGGGTCGGAGCGTGTAATGCTGTACCCAATCGGGAACGCTGAGAATGCCGCGTTCAACCAAAAATTTCCGGATCGACGATTCCTTCGCCGCCGCATCGCGAATCCAGTTATCGATGTTGTCGGCGATTTTCAGCGGCGGCACGTCCTTGTTCCGGTTCTTCTCGTAAGCTTCGAACGCGACTGCGCGATTCCATTCCTGTTTTCCCATCGCCAGCAGTTCTTCCGGCGAAAACGGCATCAGCGCGACATTGTGCAAAAACCAAATGTAGGCGTCGCGACCAAGTGCAGTTTGTTGCGGAAGCGTGGACAGTTTCTGCTTGAGCTGCTGCTGATATTTTTCCAGCGCATCCGATGCGCGATCGCACGCGCTGTTCAACTTGTCTGGATTTAAAGTTGTCGATGGTCCGAGCGATCTCGCCATCTTGCGAAGACGGTCGCGAATTCCCTCGAGATTCTGAATGGCGACCGTCGCGAACGGCGCGGGAGGATTCGCTAAATTCTCAGTGCCTTGCTGCAACAGCGACGGAATGTTTTCGATGCGCGTCACGATCTCGCGGCTGCGCGCTTCGTCGTACGGCGCAGGAATTGTGAGCGCTTCGACCAGCGCGGTCAGCGTCTGCTCGATATAAAAATTCGGATCGCGTTTCCAGCGCGGGTTTCGGTCGAGCTCCCAGCGCACGCGCGACAAGGCGGAACCGATCAAGCGATAGTCCACCTGCTGCGGAACCGGCCAGTGACTCGCGTCGATCTTCTTCCGGCGCGCTTCGAACGCAGCCAAATCCTTTCGTCGCTGTTCAATGCTCGCTCGCGACCAATCGCGGATCCCGCCCGGCCTTTCGATTCGATTTACGTCGTCGCCGATAAATGGCGCGTATTTCGCGCGCCACACCCAAAAATCATCTGCGAGTTTTTCAAGGCCGTCCGACTGCGCTCGAGCGCTAACCGGCAGCGCAAGCCAGTTCACCGCAACGATCG
Organism: Candidatus Udaeobacter sp.; assembly: GCA_035255865.1. Lineage (GTDB taxonomy): Bacteria > Verrucomicrobiota > Verrucomicrobiia > Chthoniobacterales > UBA10450 > Udaeobacter. Next base: position 24,878 of record DATEZD010000190.1, on the reverse strand, counting down.
TTGCGTTAATGATGGTCAACGCTCTCAAAATCAGTCGCATCACTCCAATTTGGAAGGGATCATGCCCGATCGGTTTTCAGTCGTTTCTCGCGTTCAAATCTTTCAAGTGCGAGTTGAATTAGCCTGTCGACCAATTCGCCATAGCGGATGCCGGTCGCTTCCCAGAGCTTCGGATACATGCTTATTCTGGTGAACCCCGGGATGGTATTGATCTCGTTGATGATGATTTCTTCGTCGTCTACCAAGAAGAAATCGACTCGCGCCATTCCCTCGCAGCAAAGCACAGAAAACGTTTTGATTGCCAGTTGGCGGATGCGCTCCGAAGTCGCCGGCGGCAGCTTTGCCGGTATTTCCAACGCAGCGCCATTCTCATCGAGATATTTTGCCTCGTACGAGTAAAACTCGTGGCGAGGCAAAATCTCGCCCGGCATTGATGCGATGGGATTCTCGTTGCCGAGCACAGAACATTCTATCTCGCGTCCCCTGATGCACTCTTCGATCAAGATCTTGTTATCATAATTGAGTGCATCGCGGACCGCGCGATGGAATTCTTCGCGATCTTTGACTTTATGAATGCCGACCGACGAGCCGAGGTTCGCGGGCTTAATGAAAAGCGGCAGGCCAAGCTGATTTCGCGCAGCGTCAAAACCGATTTCGTTCGACGAATATCTGTTCACCACGAGAAATCGGGCAACAGGGATGCCGGCATCCCTGAGTAACCGCTTCATCACATCTTTGTCCATGCCGATGGCTGAGCCAAGCACGCTGGCACCGACGAACGCAACATTAGCGAGTTTCAACAGGCCTTGGACGGTCCCGTCTTCGCCGAACGGACCATGTAGAACAGGGAAAATCACATCCAGAGCACCCAACCTCTGTTGCCCGGAAAGCGCCACCAACTGCTCATCTCCCTTCCCTGGAACGAGTGCGAGATTTTCGCCCTTTTCTGGCAGCTCGGGTAATCCGGATTCCGTTTCCGGAAGGAGGAATCGAGATCCCTCATTGAGATGCCATTGCCCTTTCTTATCGATACCGATCAAGACGACTTCGTACTTATTCGTGTCGATGGCATCGATGATGTTCGTCGCGGATTGCAGTGAGACTTCATGTTCTGCAGAACGGCCGCCGAATAATATTCCGACACGAATTTTCTTGGCCATCACGCTTTCTCTATTTTTGTGAACTGGCTAGCGCGCGAAGAATTGCGGAGTTTCACCTTGTCGGATTCAAGCGAAGAGGAGGAGGAAGGCAAGAATGTTGATTACGGATAGACTTCTCCTTTGGCTGGCCATCGGGCAAAGCACAAGCGAGCAGCCGATCGTTTGCAGGAAAAGCAGTTTGCGAGAACGATAGGCGATGGCCCGCGGGGTTTTGAAGAGGAAACAATTCCACAAGGAAAAGACACGTGATCGTGCGAGCGGTCGCATGGCGGAAGGAAAGTCGGGTCGGGAGATCAACGCTGGAACAATTTCTTTTTCCCGGGCCGAGCTATTCTGTGCCGGCATCGTCTTTTTTGTGGCGATCCTCCTTTATAGCTGGACGCTTGCTCCGACGGTCACTCTGACTGACAGCGGCGAATTGATTCTGGTCGCTCAAGGGCTCGGGGTGGCGCATCCGCCGGGCGTTCCTCTCTGGGTGATACTGGCCCATCTCGCATCCCTTGTGCCGGTAGGAAATGTTGCTGTTCGGATCAATTTTTCGTCTGCCCTTTTCGCCGCGTTCGCTTGCGCCGTGCTCACTCTCGTTGTGGCCGAGTTAATGATCGGGGCTGCGTATCTCCCTGCTTGGAAGAGAGGCGCACAACAAAGGAAAAAGGCTGGAGATTCGCGCATTGACCGCCTTTTGGTATTCGCCCCTGCGCTCGGCGCGGGCTTGCTCATGGCATTCTCACGCACGCTCTGGTCGTACGCGACGATCGCGGAGGTCTATACGCTCAACACGCTGCTTATCCTCATTGTCTTCTTTCTGATGCTTCGGTGGCGTCGCTGTATCATTGCGGATCGAAGAGACAAAGGGGAGACGGTCACCATTCACGACTCCCGGCTTTACGCCGCGGCAGCGGTGTTTGGCTTGGCGCTGGGCGATCATCACGTCACAGTGGGATTGACGCTTCCGGCTGTAGCGGTTGTCGTTTACAGGACGCAGGGCCTCAGATTTTTTACCAGCCGTCGGCTGATATACGCCGCGCTGATTTCAGTTGCGGCTATGGTCGCTGTATATGCTTATCTGCCGTTTGCGGCGTCGCGCTCACCTCTAATCAACTGGGGCAACCCGCGTTCGCTGCAAGAAATCTGGTGGCACATCACCGGGAGACAATATCGGGTGTTCCTCTCGTTTACTCCGACGTTGATGGGAGTGCAGTTTGTAGAATTTTGCCGAATGCTCCTGCGCGAATTCGGGCCTGCGTGGCTGCCTTTGCCGCTGGCGCTTGCTTTTGCGGGTTTCGCCACTGCTTACAGGCAGGACCGCACAACCTTCTGGTTTCTGTTGTCTACTGTCATCGCTAATTTGGCGTACGACCTCAGCTACGAAATTGCAGAGGACAAGGACGCGTACTACCTGCCGGTATTTATCTCCGTAGCGCTCGCTGCCGGGTTCGGTGTCCGTTGGTTGATCCAGCTGACTGCTGCGAAGTCCATGTCCTTCGGAACGTCGTACCGTGTCGCCGCGATCGTTGTTCTACTCATTTCTGCAACAGCGTTCGCGGCGAACTGGCCATTCAACAACCGCAGGCATTACTTCATCGCGCATGATTACGTTGAAAATCTGCTGAGCGCGGTCGAGCTCAATGGTCTGTTACTTACGCAAGACTGGCAGGTCGCAGCCCCGATGTTTTATGAACAGGAGGTGGAACAACGCCGGACCGACGTCAAAGTTATCGATGTCAATTTGCTGCGCCGCTCGTGGTACTTCGATTATCTGAAACGAGCTCATCCCGATTTGGTCGAGCGATCGCGCGAGAAGATTGACGCGTATGTTCAGGATCTCAAAGAATGGGAGCGCGATCCGGGGGCTTTCGCCCTAAGCCAGCCGCTCACTCAAAAGATTAGCGTGGCTTTTTTGGAGATGGTTCGGTCAATGGTGACGAACGAAATCAGGTTCGCGCCAGTTTACATAACCAATGACCTGCTGATCGCCAACCAATTGAACAGTTACCTGACCCAGTGGATCCCTCAAACCTATCAACTTGTTCCGGAAGGCCTCGTTTTTTACCTCGCGAGCGACCAGAGCTTTCACGACTCGCCAGACCCGCGCCTCCAGACCCGCGGTCTGGCTGATGGGACGGTGCGGTTCGAGAAAGACGACGTGGTGAACCTCAAGGTGCTGCCGACGTACACGAGCATGCTAGTCAACCGGGGACGTTATCTCGCATTGTTCAACCAGCATGCGCGCGCCATTATTGCCTTCAAAGAGGCGCTCGCACTCGATCCCAACCTCGCCGCGGCGCGAGAAGGCCTCGCGCAAAGCACCGCAAAACTGCCAAGCCCTTAGTAGCGTATTGGGAATTGGGCCGCACGTTGACCCATTCCTTTCTTGCCAGTGTGGCGTCTTGCTTCTAAACGGACAGAATGAAAACGACGTCTCGTGTGCTTGTAATTCTCTTGTGTCTCGGCATCGCGGCGCAGGCTGCCGATCAGCTAATCGCGCTGAAAGCGGCTCGAATGTTTGACGGCAAGTCGAACGCGCTCGTGCAAAGCGCCGTGGTGATCGTGCAGGGCGATAAGATTGTCGACGCGGGAAGCAATTTGCCGGTCCCGAGCGGCGCGCAGGTGATCGACCTGGGCGACGTGACGCTTTCGCCTGGCTTCATGGATGCGCATACTCATTTGACCGCCGATTTCTCCGGCAATTACAACGAGCGCCGGCTGCAGCAACTTGATCTAAATGTGTCCGAGCAGGCGATCCGCGCGACGGCCTTTGCCCGCGCTACCGTCGAAGCGGGTTTCACCACTGTGCGCGACTTGGGCAGTCGTTTCATCGCGAGTCACGAATTCGTTGATGTGGCGCTGCGCAATTCGATTAACAAGGGCGTAATCGTCGGACCGCGGATGTTGGTTGCGACGAAAGGAATCGGCGCCACGGGCGGTCACTTTGATCCGACCGGCGGGTTTCGCGATTTTCTTTTTGGTCGCGAACCGGATTATACGGACGGCATCGCGAATGGCCCCGACGAAATTCGCAAGGCGGTGAGGTTCGAAGTGAAAAATGGCGCGGACGTTATTAAGGCCGCGGTTTCCGGCGGCGTGCTTTCACTCGGGGACGAAGTGGATACGCCGCAATTAACACCGGCTGAAATGACAGCGCTGGTCGATGAATCGCATCGGTTGCGCAAGAAAGTGGCCGTGCATTGTCACGGCGATCAGGCGGCGCGCGAGGCCATCGAGGCGGGCGTCGATTCGATTGAGCATGGTTCGTTTATGAAACCGGAAACGCTTACCATGATGAAAAAGAAGGGAACCTTCCTCACACCGACGCTGATGGCCTCGGAGTGGATCATGGGTAAGCTCGACAATTACCCGCCGGCGTTGCAGGCGAAGGCGAAAGCGGCCACAGCGGCTCGTTCGGAAATGTTTCGCAACGCGATTAAGATGGGTATCAAGATTTCATTTGGAACGGACGCAGCGGTCTTTCCACACGGACAGAATGCAAAAGAATTCAAGTTAATGGTCGATCTTGGTATGACGCCGATCGACGCATTGAAATCCGCGACGGGCAACGATGCGGAGCTTCTCGGCATCGGGCAAAAAGTCGGCACACTGGAAAAAGGAAAACTGGCCGACATCATTGCGATGCCGGGCGATCCGACTTCCGATATCACTGCAACCGAGCGTGTCTCGTTCGTAATGAGACAGGGCAAAATCATTCGGCAAGGCCCGCCCACGCCGCAGGGAACCGCACAGTGGACGGGGTCGCCAGACGTCTCAGAGCCGGTGGATTAACGTTCCGATTTGTCCACGCAAGATTTTGACAAGCCGTAGATAGCGGCTAAGTTCCGTGCCCGCTCGCTGGATTTGAGCGGCACAACTTTTAAGCAGGAGCCTGGTGCACGTGCCCGGGCGTTTGAACTGCACAGGAAATGCAAAGAGATCGAAGCAAACGTTATCGCGCAGCTGCTCAGCAGGTGGACCGGAGCAAGAGTTACAATCTTGCCGACGCTGTCTCAACGCTGAAGAAGTTTCCGGCGACGAAGTTTGATCAGACCATAACGGTTTCGTTCCGCCTCGGAGTTGACCCGAAGCAATCCGATCAAATGGTGCGCGGGACCTGCCCGCTTCCGCATGGCAGCGGCAAACAGGTCCGGGTGCTTGTCTTCGCGGAGGGTGAGGCGGCGAAGGCTGCCACGGAAGCTGGCGCGGAATTTGTTGGCATGAAAGATCTGATACAAAAATGCCAGGAAGGTTTTCAGGATTTTGATGTCGCGATCGCTACACCTGCGGCGATGGCAGAAGTTCGGAAGCTGGGAAAGGTGCTCGGACCGCGCGGATTAATGCCGAATCCCAGAACTGGAACGGTCACCGACGACACCGCGAAAGCAGTGCAGGAGGTGAAAGCGGGCCGGGTCGAATTCAAGCTAGACAAGAACGGCAACGTAGCCGTACCGGTTGGAAAATTTTCGTTTGAAGAAAAGGCTCTGGTGGAAAATGGAAATGCAGTGATCGAAGCCGTTGTGCGGGCTCGTCCGGCGACAGCCAAAGGCCGCTACCTTGAAGGCATGACAATTAGTGCGACGATGTCCCCGGGCGTTCGTGTCGATCCAGCGCCGTATTTGAATGTGTAAGGAATGACGAGGTAAACGCTCAACGCCAAATTCTTAAAAACAAATGAGACCGGAAAAAGCCAGCATCGTTTCAGATTTGGCCGAGAAATTGAAACAGTCGCCTTATGTACTGGTGACCGATTATCAGCACATGAAGGTGGCTGATTTCACCGAATTGCGGAGCCGGCTGGAACCGGCAGGCGCCGAAATGCACGTGGTGAAAAATAATTTTCTTAAGCGTGCCATGGCGGACTCCGGTTTCCCGGACGTTGGCGCCCAGTTGGTGGGCCAAACGGCTGTTGTCACAGGCGAAAGAGATTTGGCGCCAGTTGCAAAAATCTTTAAGACGTTCGCGACCGAATTTAAAATCGCGGCCCTCAAGCTTGGTTTTGTCGATCGCGCTGTTCTTTCCACTGCGGATTTGGAAACGCTGGCGGACTTGCCGCCGCGCGAAATTTTGCAGGCGCAATTGCTGGGATTGCTTCTGTCGCCTGCCACAAAACTGGTGCGTTTATTGAATGAACCAGCCTCGGCGTTGGCGCGGTTGCTCAATGCAAAGGCTCAAAAGGAAGGAAAACCAGCGGAGGCGAGCACATAAGAGATTTCGCCCCGTCTTTTGGCGGGTCGAGGAACTAAACGAAAACTGTCCGAGCCGATGGCTATTGGCTTTAATTCTCCGAAGGCTTTCGGAGGCGGCAACTGGAGGAGAATAAAATGGCAGACACAGAAAAATTGGTGGAGCAACTCAGCAACTTGTCGGTGCTGGAGATTGCCGGATTGGTTAAGCAGCTTGAGGAAAAATGGGGGGTGAGCGCCGCCGCGCCGGTCGCAGTTGCCGCTGGCCCCGCTGCAGCGGGCGCACCTGGCGGAACCGCAGCTCCCGCGGCTGAGGAAAAAACTACATTTGACGTGATCCTGAAGGAAATGGGCGCGAACAAGATCGCTGTGATCAAGGAGGTTCGCAGCGCAGTTCCCGGCCTTGGCCTGGCGGAAGCGAAGGCGCTGGTTGAAGGAGCGCCCAAAACAATCAAGGAAGGCGTGACAAAGCAGGAGGCGGACGAGATGAAGAAAAAGATCGAGGCCGCCGGCGCAAAAGTCGAAATTAAGTAAAGTAGATCTGATTTTGAGCGGCCGCCGGCATGAAGTGCTTGCGCGCTAGCCGATCCGGAGTATCGTGACACTTGGTTAAGCCCAGGCAGACGTTATTTTTAACCCGGCGCTACAAGGCAAAAACTCAGTACTGGCAACGAGATGGGGGTCGTCAATTTGACAGACCGCTATTTTGGTGGCAGTATTGTGCCTTCGCTCGTCGCTGAACCGGTAAAATCTTGCCCCGCGCCGGCCCTCATTTGTGTGGTCGCCGTGAGGTCTTAGCTCTTGATCTTAGTGAATATGTCCGAACGCATCTACTTTGGAAGCATTAAGGAAGGCATTGAACCGCCAAATCTGATTGAGGTTCAGGCCAACTCATACGTCGATTTTCTCCAGAAGGACGTCCCTTATTCCAAGCGAAAAAATCAGGGACTCCAGGCTGTTTTCAAGGAGGTTTTCCCGATCGAAAGCTACGACGAGAAAGCGGTGCTCGATTTCAGCCATTATGACATCGGCGAGCCAAAATTGGCGGCTCTCGAAGCCCAGCGCGAGGGACAGACGTACAGCGCGCCGTTGCATGTCACATTCCAGTTGCGAGAAGAGAAAGGCACCAAGGAAGAGAAAGTGTACATGGGCGAAATCCCGCTGATGACGCCGCAAGGTACCTTTGTCATTAATGGCGCGGAGCGCGTAGTAGTGAGTCAGTTGCATCGTTCCCCGGGGATCGCCTTCGAATCGACGGTTCACGTCAACGGGAAAGTGCTCTACAGCTTCCGGATCATTCCAGACCGGGGATCCTGGATCGAGGTGCAATTTGATACGGCTGATCTTCTTTACATTTACCTCGATCGGCGTAAGCGGCGTCGAAAGTTTCTCGCCACTACGTTTCTGCGTGCGCTGGGTTACGGGTCCGACGAAGAAGTCATCAAGCTTTTCTACACCATCGAGAACCTGAAGCTAAGCGAGAAACTCGATGAAGAGAAGCTGGCCACCAAGGTGCTTACGGCAGATGTCCGTGACGGTGAAGTGACGGTGGCGCGCGCGTTCGAACCGCTCACTCTGGCGACTGTTCGCCAAATCATGGCACTCAAGATTCACGAGGTGAAAGTAATCGACATCTCGAATGATGACACAATCGTGAAGGCGCTTAGAAAAGATCCGGCGCACGACCAGGAAGAGGCGCTTAAAGATATTTACCGGCGCCTTCGCCCCGGCGATCCGCCGACGGTAGCCAACGCCCGCGCTTTGCTAAAAAGACTCTTTTTCGATCCCAAAAAATATGATCTCGGACGCGTGGGCCGTTACAAGATTAATCAAAAACTCGGGATCAACGTCGACTCCACCGAGCGGATCTTGACTGACAAAGATTTTATCGCGGCAATCAAGTATTTGATCAATTTGCGCCGAGGCGAAGGCACGCTCGATGATATTGATCATCTGGGTAGCCGGCGGGTGCGCACCGTAGGCGAATTATTGGCGAACCAATGCCGCGTGGGTCTTGCTCGCACGGAGCGGTTGGTCAAAGAGCGCATGACGCTGTTCGACATCAATGTCGATGGGATGACACCGCAGAAGCTCATCAATCCAAAAGCGCTCAGTGCGGTCATCCGAGATTTCTTTGGCCGGTCACAGCTTTCGCAATTCATGGATCAAACGAATCCGCTCGCGGAATTGACGCACAAGCGGCGTTTGTCAGCTCTTGGTCCCGGAGGGCTTAGTCGCGAGCGCGCCGGATTTGAGGTGCGTGACGTTCATCCTTCGCATTACGGCCGCATTTGTCCGATCGAGACGCCAGAAGGCCCAAACATCGGCTTGATTAGCTCAATGAGCACTTTCGCGCGCATCAATGAGTTTGGTTTTATCGAGACGCCTTATCGGAAGGTCGAAAAGGGCCGCGTAACCGACCAGATCGAATATCTTACCGCAGATCGCGAAGAGAATTTTCTCGTGGCGCAAGCCAATGCGCCCGTGGACGGCCGCGGACATTTCACCGGGGAAAAAGTTTCTGTTCGCTACCGTGGCGACTTTCTTGAAGTAGATCCCGCCAAGGTGAATTACATGGATGTATCGCCGAAACAGCTCGTGTCGGTGGCGGCAGGCCTCATTCCATTCCTTGAACACGACGACGCGAACCGGGCGCTGATGGGTTCCAACATGCAGCGCCAAGGCGTTCCACTAATCGTGTCCGAGGCGCCGTTCGTAGGCACTGGGCTGGAGCAAAAGGTGGCGCGAGATTCTTACGCCGTTGTTTTGGCCACTGAGAGCGGCAAGGTCGCTTCGGTTACAGCGGACCAAATCGTTGTCACCAAAGACGGCCATCTCCCGGAAAGTAAAAAGAAGCTTAAGACGGATCCCGAGGCAGGGATCCACGTTTATGAGCTCCGCAAGTTCATGCGCTCAAACGCAGGCACGTGCGTGAACCAGAAGCCGATTGTGCGTAAAGGCCAGCATGTGAAACGCGGTCAAGTCATTGCAGATGGTCCGAACACTGATCACGGCGAGCTCGCGCTGGGACGCAACGTGCTCGTCGCGTTCATGCCGTGGAACGGTTACAACTTTGAAGATGCCATTATGATCTCCGAAAAGGTCGTGAAGGAAGACATCTACACGTCCATCCACATCGATGAATTCGAGATCGGCGCGCGCGATACCAAGCTCGGACCGGAGGAAATTACGCGGGACATTCCCAACGTCAGCGAAGAAGCTTTGCGCAACTTGGGCCCGGATGGCGTGGTGCGGGTCGGAGCGGAGGTAAAACCAGGCGATATTTTGGTTGGGAAAATTACGCCGAAGAGCGAAACCGAATTGGCCCCGGAAGAGCGCCTGCTTCGGGCGATCTTTGGCGAGAAAGCAGCCGACGTAAAGGATACCTCGCTTACCGTACCCTCAGGGACATACGGAATCGTGATGGACGTGAAGGTCTCGTCTCGTCGCGAGGTTTCGCGAGAAAAACTTACTCCGGCGGAAACCAGACGGCAGCTCAAAACCATCAGCGAAGAACACAAGCGCAAGAAAGAGGCGCTGATCGAACAACTGACCGATTCGCTTTCGAATGTCTTGCTGGGTGAAAAAGTCCCTCTCGACGTGGTCAACGCCAAAAATGGTGAGATCATTATTCCAGCCAATCGCAAAATCACCAAGACACTGTTGCGAAAACTGGCAACGGCGCATGATCACATCGAGATCGATCCCAGTCCGATCCGCAATAAGATCCGCGAAATCATTGGCGCGTACGAGCATAAGTTCGCGGAGCTGGAACTTGAACGCGATCGCGCGATGGACCGGGTCGAGAGCGGAGACGATATCGATCCGGGAATCATCAAGCAGGTCAAGGTTTATATCGCGAGCAAACGCAAGTTGAGTGTCGGTGACAAGATGGCTGGACGCCATGGCAACAAGGGGGTCGTCGCCCGGATCGTCCCAGAAGAAGACATGCCTTTCCTGGCGGATGGAACACCAGTTGAAATCGTGCTTAATCCGCTAGGTGTCCCGAGCCGCATGAATGTGGGGCAGGTTCTGGAAACACACTTGGGCGTAGCTGCGAAAGCGCTCGGCTTCAAGGTAGCGACTCCCGTTTTCGACGGAATCAAGGAAAAGCAGATTCGCGAATATCTGCAGGATGCCAAAAAGAAGGAGGGCTTCACCTGGATGCAAGAAAGCGGTAAAGCGCGTCTTTTCGACGGACGCACTGGCGATCCGTTCGATCAGGAAGTCGTGGTTGGCTACATCTATATGATGAAGCTGGGCCACCTGGTGGCGGACAAAATTCACGCACGCGCTGTGGGACCGTACTCGCTTGTTACTCAGCAGCCGCTTGGCGGCAAGGCCCAATACGGTGGTCAACGCTTTGGTGAAATGGAGGTCTGGGCTCTCGAGGCCTACGGCGCCGCCTATACTTTACAGGAATTGCTGACCGTCAAATCTGACGACGTGCAAGGCCGAACTCGCATTTACGAGTCGATCGTTAAAGGCGACAACTCACTCGAAGCTGGTACGCCCGAGTCTTTCAATGTTCTTATCAAAGAAATGCAGAGCCTTGGTCTCGACGTAAAGGTCGGCGGCCAGGCACCCACCTTCATGGACAGCGTCGCATAATTTTTAGATTCACCCGCCTTCGCCAAAGCTACGGCGGGCAAGCAATCACAATACTGAATTCAAGAATAAATGAACGAACATTCCTGGCGTGAGTTAGTGGGCGAAGAGCGCCCCGTGGGTTTTGATCAAGTCGCCATCGGCGTTGCCTCGAGCGATACGATGCGTTCGTGGAGCAAAGGCGAAGTCAAAAATCCCGAGACAATCAATTATCGCACGTTTAAGCCGGAAAAGGGCGGGCTTTTCTGCGAACGCATTTTTGGTCCGACTCGAGACTGGGAGTGTTCGTGCGGAAAATACAAGCGCATCAAGCATAAGGGAGTCATCTGCGACCGGTGCGGCGTGGAAGTCACCCTGGCGCGCGTTCGTCGCGAACGCATGGGTCACATCGAATTAGCTGTGCCCGTTTCGCACATCTGGTTTTACAAATGTATGCCCTCGCGCATCGGGCTTATGCTCGATATGAGCGCCCGCCAGCTCGAGCGCGTTATCTATTACGAGGACTACATCGTCATTGATCCAGGCAAGACGCCGTTGCAGAAAGCACAACTACTTAACGAAGTCGAATACCGTGAGGCGCAGGAGCAGTATGGCGAAGATTTCGTCGCTGGCATGGGCGCGGAAGCAATCAAGAAGCTTCTCGCCGAGATCGATCTCAGCAAGCTCAACAAAGAGCTGGAGAAGGCGATGTCTGCCACCAAGAGCAAGCAAATCCGTAAGAAACTCGCCAAGCGTCTCAAGCTCGTTCAAGGATTCCAGAATTCACATGCGCGTCCCGAATGGATGATTCTGGATGTGTTACCAGTCATTCCGCCGGATTTGCGTCCCTTGGTTCCGCTGGAAGGCGGGCGTTTTGCGACGTCCGATTTGAATGATCTTTATCGGCGCGTGATTAACCGCAACAACCGGCTCAAAAACCTGCTTTTGCTTAAGACGCCAGACGTCATTATTCGCAACGAAAAGCGAATGTTGCAGGAAGCGGTGGACGCTTTATTCGATAACGGCAGACACGGTCGCGCCGTGACGGGAGCGGGCAATCGGCCTCTCAAATCGCTCAGCGACATGCTCAAGGGCAAGGGCGGCCGTTTCCGCCAAAACCTGCTCGGTAAACGCGTCGATTATTCGGGCCGCTCGGTTATTGTGATCGGGCCGGAGTTGAAGCTGTATCAGTGCGGTTTGCCAAAGAAGATGGCGCTGGTACTATTCGAGCCGTTCATTATCCGCCGGCTGAAAGATCTCGGTTACGTGCACACTGTGCGCAGCGCGAAAAAGATGATTGAGCGCCAGACGCCGGAGGTCTGGGACATTCTGGAGGAGGTGACCAAAGGTCATCCGGTGTTGCTCAATCGCGCGCCCACTTTGCATCGATTGTCAATTCAAGCTTTCGAACCGCAATTGATCGAGGGCGAAGCCATCCGTATTCATCCGCTGGTTTGCACCGCGTACAATGCGGACTTCGATGGCGACCAGATGGCGGTGCACGTGCCGCTCTCGGTGGAGGCCCAAATGGAAGCGCGCATGCTTATGCTCGCTCCGAATAACATTTTCTCTCCCTCCAGCGGCAAGCCTATTACCACGCCTTCCCAGGACATCACGCTCGGTTGTTATTACCTTACCCAAAATCCGCGCGGTCTAAGTAAAGACGGCCAGCGGTTCCCGCTCTTTGCGGATGCAGCAGAAGTAGAATTTGCCATGTCGGACGGCAGCATTTGCACGCACGACCGCATCCGGATTAAAAACCCCGATTTTGGGAGAAAAACCATCTACGGGAATGCTGAAGCCAAAACTATCGAGACCACGCCGGGGCGTGTCGTTTTCAATGAAATTTGGCCCAGCCAGCTTGGATTTTTCAATAAGGCCGCCGGCAAAAAGCAGCTCAGCGATATTATCTGGCGCTGTTATCAAATCGCTGGCCCGGCGGAGACCGTCGCGACGCTGGACAAATTAAAGGAACTCGGTTTCGCCGAAGCAACCAAAGCCGGTATCTCGATTGGAATTTCGGACATGATCATTCCGAAAGAGAAACAGACGGAGCTGGAAAGCGCATACAAACAGATACGGCAGGTGGAGCAGCAATATCGCAGGGGCATCATCACAGATGGCGAGCGCTACAACAAAATCATCGACATCTGGACGCACGCCGGAGACGAGATTGCCAATATCATGTTCCGTACCTTGGAGCACAACGAGGGTCGCAAGGAATTGAATCCGGTTTATTTGATGGTCGATTCCGGTGCGCGCGGCAATCGGCAACAGGTGCGTCAGCTCGCCGGCATGCGCGGTTTGATGGCCAAGCCGAGCGGCGAAATCCTCGAGCATCCGATCACCTCCAACTTCCGTGAAGGTCTCACCGTGCTTGAGTACTTTATCTCCACTCACGGCGCTCGCAAAGGTCTTGCTGACACCGCGCTCAAGACCGCGGACTCCGGTTATCTCACTCGCAAGTTGGTGGATGCGGCGCAGGACGTGATCATCAATGAGGAAGATTGCGGAACAGTGAATGGAATCGTGGTCCGCTCGATTTATGAGGGCGATGAAGAAGTGGTCGATCTGGGGCAGCGCATCATCGGCCGGGTCAGTTGCGAAACCATCCCCGACCCGGTGGACAAGAAGAAAAAGATCGTAAAGGTGAATCAGTACATCGATGAGAAAATCGCTACGGAGTTGCAGCGCATCGGCGTGGAGAGCTTGAAGATTCGTTCGGTGCTTACGTGCGAGTGTGGCCGCGGTGTTTGCGCGATGTGCTACGGACGCAACCTCGCGACTGGCCAATTTGTGAAAATGGGCGAAGCAGTTGGCATCATCGCCGCGCAATCCATCGGCGAGCCGGGAACGCAGTTGACGATGCGAACCTTCCACATCGGCGGCACTGCCAGCCAGACGTTCAAGCAACCGATCATCAAAGCGAAAAACGATGGCACAGTTCGGTTCAATGACCTGCGAACAGTCCAAGCGCTCGATGGCAGTTGGATCGTTTTAAACAAGAACGGTTCGATCAGCGTGCACAATGCGGAGGGACGCGAACTCGAGCGCTACAACGTCGTCATCGGCTCCATGATTTCCAAAGACGACGGCGCCTCGGTGAAAAAAGGCGAGACGTTCGTCCAGTGGGATCCATACAACGTGCCGATTCTCACCGATAAGGGCGGCAAGATCGAGTTCCGCGACATGATTGCCGGCGTCACGATCAAGCGCGATGTCGATGAAGCAACCGGTCTCATGGGGACGGTCATTATCGAGCACAAAGAAGATTTGCATCCGCAGGTGGTCATCGTGGACGACAAGAAGGAAGTGCTGGCCAGCTACTCCATCCCGGCGGGCGCGCACGTCGTAGTTGAAGAAGGACAGAAAGTGCGCGGGGGCGCACTGCTGGCAAAGACCCCGCGAAAAGTGGCAAAGACAAAAGACATCACCGGCGGTCTGCCTCGGGTGGCCGAATTGTTCGAAGCCCGTCGCCCGAAGGACGCGGCTGAGATCGCCAAGATCGATGGCATCGTGGAAATGGGTGGTACTGTCCGCGGCAAACGCCGCTTGATTCTAAAAGATCCAGACACGGGAGCCGAGGAAGAACATCTGATCCCGCTCACCAAGCACATCATCGTGTTCAAAGGCGATTTCGTGAAGAAAGGTCAGCAGCTTACCGAAGGCCCGATCGTGCCGCACGAGATCTTGGAAGTCTGCGGGCCGCAGGAATTGCAGGAGCATTTGGTCAACGAAGTGCAGGAGGTGTATCGCTTGCAGGGGGTGGAGATCAACGACAAGCACATCGAAATCATCGTGCGCCAAATGTTGCGCAAGGTGAAAATTACCGACCCAGGCGATACCTCGTTGCTCTGGGGCGATCAGGTGGACAAACTCGACTTCGAGGAAGAAAATAGAAAGGTCGTCGAAAAGGGCGGCAAACCGGCAGAGGCCGTTCCCGTATTGCTTGGCATCACGAAAGCCTCACTAGAAACCGACAGCTTTATCTCAGCTGCGTCATTCCAGGACACCACCCGCGTTCTCACCGAAGCGGCGACACTGGGCAAAGTCGATAAACTGCGTGGCTTTAAGGAAAACGTGATCATGGGTCATTTGATCCCTGCCGGAACCGGGTTCGGACAGCATCGCCAGATCAAGCTCGTCGAAAAAGGCGAGCCAATCGGCGCGCCCGTAATGGAAGAAGCCGAGCCACAGCCGGCCATCGGGTAAGTACGACAGTTTTTGTAGGACGTCCGTGTCGGGCGCCATCTACTGAATTGGCGTTTCATAGAAACGCCCTACAATTCGGCTGATGTCGATCGTAACTAAAACTGGCGATAAAGGCGAAACGTCGCTAATGTACGGGCGTCGCCTACCGAAAGCTGATCCGCGCGTTGACGCTTATGGGTGTATCGATGAGCTGACCGCCGCGCTTGGCGTCGCCCGGTCCATTTCAACGGATAAATTCCTTTCAGACGAAATCTTCGCGGCGCAAAAAGATTTGATCGTTGTCATGGGCGAGCTGGCGACGGCGCCAGGCGACCGGGAACGGTATGTGAAAGATGGCTTTCACATTACCACGGTGGAGATGGTGGACCGGATCACGGCAATCATTTTCGATCTTGAGAAAGATAAGTCGCTTTATCCTAAAGACTGGGTGATCCCCGGCGGAACCGCAGTTTCTGCGGCTCTCGATTTTGCGCGCGGAACATGCCGCCGCGCAGAGCGGCACATCGCAGCGTTCAACATCAGTGAGAAAGATTTTAACCCGGAGATTTTGCGTTACCTCAATCGGCTTTCCGATCTCTGTTGGGTCTTGGCGAGATACGCAGAGAAAAAATCACGAACATCCAGTTAGCGGCCGAGTTGCTCCACTCGCTAGGGACCGAGATCACGTGAGCAGCAATTTCAAGTTGCGCATCGACAGGTGCTGTAGCATCTTCGTGCTCCCGCCGCTGCTGCGGTCTCCCCTCGGGAATTTCTCTTATGGCAGATACAACAGAATTAGTGCCTGAATTGTTGGAAGCTGGTGTTCATTTTGGACACCAGACGAAGCGTTGGAATCCGAAGATGAAGCCTTTCATCTTCGAACAGCGCAATCAGATTTACATTATCAATTTGGATGAGACCGTCCTTCAGCTTCGGCGGGCCACGGAGTTTCTCCAGGAAGTGGCGCGCCGCGGCGGCAAAATTTTATTTGTCGGGTGTAAGAAGCAGGCACAGGAAGCGATCAAAGAGGCGGCACTGGCTTGTGGTCAATTTTATGTGAATCAGCGCTGGCTCGGCGGCACACTGACTAATCTCGCCACCATTCGCAAGAGCATCGGGCGCTTGAAATACATCGAGGAGATCGAACAGTCGCCTGAATACAAGAAAATGGGAAAACAGGAATTGGCCGCGCTTAATCGCGAGGCGGCAAAGCTCCGTCGTAATCTCGAGGGGATAATCGAGATGTCGCAGTTGCCGGACGCCTTGGTGGTGATCGACACGATTCGCGAGCAAAATGCGGTGAATGAGGCGCGGCGTCTCGGCATTCCAGTAGTTGCCATCGTGGATACGAACGCGGACCCGGAAATCATCGATTACCCAATTGCCGGCAACGACGATGCGATTCGTGCTATTCGCGTGATTCTGCAGAAGCTTGTGGATGCCATTGTTGCGGCAAGCAACGAAGCGCGCATTCGCGAGCAGGTCGAAATGGCCGGCGTGTCGGCGTAGGCGGAAGAAAACGTCCAACGCCGAACGTCGAACACGCCACTGTTCAATGAAAACAACAACTGAAATCGATCCTCAACTGGTGAAGCAACTCCGCGAGAAGACAAATGCGGGGATGATGGATTGCAAGCGCGCCCTTGTAGAAAGCGGAGGCGACCTCGAGAAGGCGGAAGCGATCTTGCGTACCAAAGGCGTCGCCGCTGCTGGCAGAAAAGCCACGCGCGTAACGAAGGAAGGCATCGTGGCCTCCTACATCCATCTTCAAGGCAAAGTCGGCGTGCTCGTCGAGGTGAATTGCGAGACCGATTTTGTAGCGAGGAACGAAAATTTTCGCGAATTCGTGAAAGATATCACTCTGCATATTGCCGCAGCGCATCCGCTATACGTCAGCCGCGCAGATGTCCCCGGCAACCTCATCGAAGCCGAGCGCGAGATTTACAAAGCGCAGGCAAAAGGGAAACCGGACAATGTGGTGGAGAAAATGGTCGAAGGAAAACTCGACAAATTTTTCAGCACAGTTTGTCTGCTCGAGCAAGGATTCATCAAAAATCCGGACGAAACCATCGGTGACCTCGTAAAAGCCAAGATTGCGGAGCTAGGCGAGAACATTGTCATCCGCCGCTTCGTCCGCTATCTCGTTGGCGAGCCGCTGCCGAGCGAAGCGTAGAGGCTGGTAGCGGCGTTCGCCGCGGCGAACGCCGAGCTTTGAAAAAGGCGCTTGGCACAAGCGTCCCTACAACTGTCACGTGCAGGGGGATAATCCGTGGTTAGGTTGCCAAGAAATGGCCCTCGAGCAATACAAACGGAAACGCGACTTCAAGAAGACTGCCGAGCCGGCAGGCAAACCGCTGCCGAAGAAAGTCAAAGGCGCGTCGCGCTTTGTGATTCAAAAACATGACGCCCGCCGTTTGCACTACGATTTCCGCCTGGAGATGGATGGTGTGCTGAAATCGTGGGCGCTGCCGAAAGGACTTCCTTGGAGGCGAGGTGAAAAACATCTGGCCGTAGAAGTTGAAGATCACCCGATCGAATACGAAGACTTCGAAGGCATCATCCCAGAGGGCCAATATGGCGGCGGCACAGTGATGGTGTGGGACCGCGGCAACTACCAGGTCTACGGCGAACAGCCGGTGAAATCATTACGTGAGGGCAAGCTTCACCTTGTTCTGGACGGCCAAAAGGCGAATGGCGAATGGACTCTGGTGCGGATTCGAGGTCGTGACGATACGAAAAATCAGTGGCTTATCCTGAAAACGGGAGGCGACACAAAGGCGCCATCGAAAAAACTTGAAGATCAGTCGGTCAAGACGGGACGCACGATGAAACAAATTGCTGAAGCCCGCGATGCTGAGTGGGAGTCTAATCGCGAAAGCGAAGAGAGCCCAACATCGCAGTTCAAGGCGCGAATTCGAAAGGCGATTAAAAAAAAAGCAAACCATGAAATTGTAGGGCAGGTGCGTCGCCCGCCGTCGCAGGGCAACCGTAGCGGTTGCCCTACAATCGCGTCGTTGCAAGACTTGCCTTCGGCAAAAGCGCGCTTCGTCGAGCCGATGAAAGCAAAGCTGGTCGAGAAACCACCCGCGACCGGTGATTGGATTTATGAGCTCAAATTCGACGGCATCCGGCTGATCGCAGTTAAGACGGATAAAAAAGTTTCGTTGCTGTCGCGAAATCAAAATGAATTAGGCGCGCGTTTTCCAGAAATTATCGAGGCGACAAAAAATTTGCCAGCGGGCAAATGCGTGATCGATGGCGAAGTGGTTGCGCTCGACCATGAGGGTCGCTCCTCGTTTCAACTTCTGCAAGCGCGCGAGATGGAAGGGCGAAAGTCGCCTGTTTATCTTTATGCATTCGATCTGCTCCAACTCGACGGCAAGAGCTTGGTTGGGCTGCCGCTGGAAGCGCGGAAAACGGTTCTGGAAAAGCTGTGCGCTGATGCAGGCGACCCAATCCGTTATTCGGGGGCGATTGGCGGCGATGCAAAACGGCTTCTCGAAGAAGTGAACCGGCGCGGTCTGGAAGGGATTATCGGCAAACAACGCAACTCCGTTTACGAACCCGGCCGGAGAAGCGGCGCATGGATCAAGCTCAAATGCGTCAACGAACAGGAATTCGTCATTGGCGGATACACGCCGCCGCAGGGCGCGCGCAAACATTTCGGCGCCGTTTTGGTTGGTTGCTACGAGAGCAAAAAGCTCGTCTTTGCTGGCAAGGTCGGCACCGGATTTACGACAAAATCCTTGGCGATCTTGCATAGAAAATTCCGGGCCGAAGAACGGTCCGATTGCCCATTTGTCGATTTGCCATCGAAACAAGACGGGCAATGGGTGCAGGGAATCACGCCTTCGATGATGCGAGAGATGCACTGGATAAACCCGGTATTCGTCTGCGAAATCAAATTCGCAGAGTGGACGCGCGATGGAAAATTGCGTGCGCCCGTTTTCCTTGGTTTGCGCGAAGATAAAAAGGCAGGCGACGTTGTTCGCGAGGGCTAAAGGAAGCACAAGCGGGCATCGATTGGCGCGCTTGTGATTTAACCCGATCGTATTGGGCCGAAAATATTGAACAGGCCCGCATGAATGGGTAGTCGGAATTATTATGCGAATTGCTCAGATGGTGCCGCTTTTTGAGATTGTACCGCCAAAATATTACGGGAGGAGCGCGTAATGGCCAGGGAAGTCATTCGTATCCGGAACGAGTTTTATATTCGTTCATCGTCACCGCGCGTCGATGTGCGCACCCGGGTGTTGAAGCAGGGCGATACCTTCGCTGTCTTCGACCGATTCGGCGACATCGAAACATTCGGGTCTGGTGAGCTCGGGTTGTACTACCAGGATACTCGATTTTTGTCCCGGCTGACGTTGAAGCTGGGAAAGGATCGCCCGCTGTTACTCAGTTCGACCGTTAGAGAAGACAACGCTGTTTTGGCAGTGGACGCCACTAATCCCGACGCTTGGCGCGACAGCGAGATCGTGATTTCGCGGGGAACAGTGCACGTTTTTCGCTCGAAAATTCTTTGGGAGAAAACGTGTCACGAGCGGCTTCGGATCCATAACTATGGACGCGCAGCTGTCGATATTTCTTTAGCAATCGAATTCGATGCTGATTTTGCCGACATTTTCGAGCTGCGCGGAATGAACCGAGAACGTCGCGGCCGCCGCTTGGAGACGCAGGTTACGAAAGACGGACTTTTGCTCGGGTACGAAGGCTTGGACAATCGCCTTCGCCGGACCCGAATTGTTTTCGATCCGCCGCCTACCCGGCTAAACCAATCCGTCGCCACGTTTCTAATCCGTCTGGAACCCGGTAAAGACGCCGGCTACCGGTGTGCAATTGCATGCGAGGTGGATGGCGATTCACGAAACAAGGTCACGCCTTGCTACGAAAGCGCAGTGGAGGAGGCGGCAAATTCGCTCGAACGCGTGCGCGGTCGAGAGCCTCAGATTTTCACCGGAAACGAACAGTTCAACGATTGGCTAAACCGTTCGCTCGCTGATCTCCACATGATGCGAACGGAAACGCCCTACGGCCCGTATCCTTATGCTGGCGTTCCATGGTTTAGTACCGTGTTCGGGAGGGACGGAATCATCACCGCGCTCCAGTGTCTGTGGTTTGATCCGTCAGTTGCACGTGGTGTCCTGGCGTACCTGGCGGCCACCCAGGCCGACGCGCTCAGCCCGGAGCAGGACGCCCAGCCTGGCAAGGTGGTGCACGAGATGCGCGCGGATGAAATGGCCACATTGGGTGAGGTCCCATTTAAGCGATATTACGGTAGCATTGATGCGACGCCGCTTTTTGTCATGCTCGCCGGCGCCTACTACAAGCGCACCAGTGACGGCGCCTTCGCCGAATCAATTTGGCCAAATATCGAGCGCGCACTTGAGTGGATCGATCGTTATGGCGATTCAGACGGCGACGGTTTCGTTGAATATGCTCGCAAAGCAAAGCACGGTCTTATCCATCAGGGGTGGAAAGATTCTCACGACGCGGTTTTCCATCGGGACGGCACTTCTGCCGAAGGACCAATCGCGCTTTGCGAGGTACAGGGTTATGTCTATGCCGCAAAGACCGCAGCCAGTGAGCTCGCCAAGATACTCGGGCACGCTGCATACGCGCGCGAGTTGTCGAAGCAGGCAGAAACGCTCCGTCGCCGGTTCGAGAAAGCGTTTTGGTGTGATGACCTTTCCACTTACGCCCTTGCTTTGGATGGGAGCAAGCAGCCTTGCCAAGTGCGAACATCGAACGCGGGACACTGTCTTTTCGCCGGTATCGCGACGCCGGAGCACGCGCGCCGTGTTGCGACAACTCTCATAGACAAAACATCGTTCTCCGGCTGGGGCATCCGTACAGTGGCTAGCAGCGAAGCGCGCTACAATCCTATGTCCTATCACAATGGATCGGTCTGGCCGCACGATAACGCCTTGATTGCTGCGGGATTCGCCCGCTACGGATTCAAGGAGTCGGCGACGATGGTCCTCGCAGGTTTGCTCGACGCCAGTCTTTTTTTTGATCTGCATCGGCTGCCCGAACTGTTTTGCGGCTTTCCCAGGCGTCTTGGTGAATCTCCAACACTCTATCCTGTAGCCTGCGCTCCGCAGGCATGGGCGTCAGGTGCGATCTTTCTTTTGCTTGAAGCTTGTCTCGGCTTGAGTGTATCGGCTCCCGAACGAAAGGTGGTATTTTCTAAGCCGGTTTTGCCCGCTTTCCTTTCAAAGGTAAGCGTGCGTGACCTGAGAGTGGGAGATGCACGAGTTGATCTTCTGCTCACCAGACATGATGAAGGCGACGTAGGCGTGAACGTGCTT
The DNA here is from genome assembly GCA_035255865.1 of Candidatus Udaeobacter sp. Taxonomy (GTDB): domain Bacteria; phylum Verrucomicrobiota; class Verrucomicrobiia; order Chthoniobacterales; family UBA10450; genus Udaeobacter. Next base: position 3,455 of record DATEZD010000190.1, on the reverse strand, counting down.
CGTCGGGATGGCGCGCTCGAGGTTTTGATCTTGAAATAGTATGTTCACGAATGCACGGAGTTTCTCAGGGATTGCGCTTGTCGGCGTGCTGGCCGACAAATATCGTGAAATGATGAAGGCAAAAGTGATTGTGATGCCAAAAGCGGCGGTGCTGGATCCGCAAGGCAACGCAGTCCGTGATGCGATGCAGCACCTGGGCATGCCAGAAGTGCGGAGCGTCAGGATCGGCAAATACATGGAGATCGATATTGATGGACAAAACCGAGATCTTGAACCGCGATTGCATCGTCTTTGCCGCGATCTGCTCTCGAATCCGGTGATTGAAGATTATGAGCTGCAGAGAACCGGGGATCGGAGTCATAAGAGAACGTCCAACTCCGATAAATCGCGAGCGGGCGCCCAACGTCCAACGTCAAACGTTCAACGGCAGAAGACTAAGCGGAAGAGGAAGAGTTCTAGATGAAAGCGCTGCGATATTTCTTTTGCGTGGTGTTGCCGCCGCTCGCGGTGCTTATGACCGGTCGCATCGCTAGTTTCTTTCTCAGCCTCATTTTGACTTTGCTCGGATGGATTCCAGGAGTCATTCACGCTTGCCTGGTGGTGAACGATTATCACGCTGAACAACGCTCCGCCGCGCGTTAGATCCAGATGAAATTCGCTGTCATCCAGTTTCCGGGTTCGAACTGCGATCAGGATTGTGTCGCTGGGATTAATGGGCTGGATGGATTGCGTGCCGATTACGTCTGGCACAAGGAAACGTCGCTTGATGATTTCGACGCGATCGTACTGCCGGGAGGGTTTGCCTATGGGGATTATCTTCGTTGCGGAGCGATCGCTCGTTTCTCGCCGGTCATGAAAGCAGTGATTAGCGATGCGCGTGCGGGCAAACTCGTGCTCGGTACCTGTAACGGGTTTCAAGTCTTGTGTGAAGCCGGTCTGCTGCCCGGCGCGCTAGTGCGCAATCGTTCACTGCGCTTTGTGTGCGACATGGTTATTACGCGAGTGGAGGTAGATGATTCGCCGTTCACTCACGGCTGCCCCAAGGGGACGCTTCTGCGCCTGCCTGTGGCTCACGGCGAAGGTTGTTTTTTCGCCGACGCGCAAACTTTGCGCGACCTAATTGCTAATCAGCAGGTCATCTTGCGTTACGCGGATGCACGAGGCCGGATCGTTCCAGACGCAAATCCGAATGGCTCAATCGAAAACATTGCCGGCATCTGCAATCGTGAAAGGAACGTCTTCGGTTTAATGCCTCATCCTGATCGCGCCTCCGATGCGCGGCTCGGGAGTGCGGACGGCGCGAAGATTTTCCGGTCAATGGTTCAAACGATTCGCGCCGAGCGTTCGATGAGCGCAGCAGAGCGCGCGAAACAGGTCGCGTGAGTCTCTTTATCACCGGGACGGACACCGGCGTTGGCAAGACGCACATTGTCGCGCGGCTTTTGCGTCTGTTGCGCGCATCGGGTATGCGCTGCGCCGGGATGAAACCGATTTGTTGTGGAGATCGTCGTGACGCGGAAAGGCTGCTGGCGGCTGGGAGGGACGGCCTGACAATCGATAGTGTTAATCCAGTGTGGTTAAAAACGCCCGCTGCGCCGATCGTGGGCAGTCTGATGGAGAAGGCGCCGGTCGATGTCGAGAGGATCCTTGCTGCATTTCAGACCCTCCAACAGCGCGTTGAACATGTCATCGTGGAAGGGACAGGGGGTTGGCTCGTGCCGATTCGCCCAGACTATTTTGTTAGCGATTTGGCCGCCGCGATGAAGCTGCCAGTCCTGGTGGTCGCTCAGAACCGTCTGGGCTGTCTTAATTCTGCTGCCCTTACAGTGCGCAGCGTTGCCGCATAGGAGCTGCGCTGGATAGGTCTTGTATTGAACAACAGCACCGAAATGGCGAGCGATATAGCGGGGTTAACGAACGCCGATATTCTCAAGCAGATTCTCAATGTTCCGTCGCTTGCTGGATTAGGGGAAAACCTGACGGAACTCCCCGCGGACTGGCGACTTATGCTCGAGTCGACTAAGGGACATTAGCGTCTTGAGCTGATACAAGGTTGTAAAGAAAATGAACACAACTCACCCAGATCGGCTCTGGTTTCCCTTCGGGCCAAGCAATGGCATCCCTATTGCTCAGATTAATCTCCGAAAACCTTATTCTTATGCTCTTACAAAAAACCTTACATATGAGCCAGCCGTTACCGGAGTGCAAAGCTCGCCTGGCCAGCATCCAATCATACCGCCGACAGTTTCTAATGGTGACCCGTGCAACTGTGACGTCATCCAAAACCGTGGATTTCAGCTTCCGCGGCCCGTTTGGTTTCGAGGCGCACACAGTCCTTCTATCGGTTGATGGCGACTCGGCAGATCAGTATGCATTCGAATCCGTCGGCGGGAATATTGACCTGATGGGCATCGTTGATTTCGCTCAGATTCGGCCGAACTGCACGGAGGTCACCCTAGCGGTTCACTACGACATCAAGAACAAAGTGTTTGCCTGGCTCGACCGGCGTTTGCATTTTGTAGACAGCTTCGTGACTGCCGAACTGCGCAGTATCCGCGCGCATTTCGAAGGGATCGCGGCCAGCTATCTGGATCACGCGCGCGTTATGCCGGTGCTCCAAACGGCCACAGCCTGACAAAGGAAGCTCGGACCACGGAGGCCCGCAGATCCTCGTGGTCCGACCGGGGCGGGGATTACTGGATTCGCACGGCGTGTTTTCGGTCGAGGCGAAGAATCTGACCCGGCTTAAGCGCGATTGTTGCCTTGGGGTCCTGAATCTTGATTCCGTTGAGCTCTACGCTGCCTTGCTTGATCAATCGCGAAACTTCGCTATTCGATCTTTGCACGTTGAATACTTCCCGGTAAACGTTTGCAACGACGTTCACAGCCAGCAGTCCCTCTCGTTCAGTTGGTGAAAACGCCGGAAGATCGGCATGTTCCAGGTCGCGCTTGCTGAAGCGGGTATTCCATTCATCGAGCGTTTTTTGGGCGGCTGATGACGAGTGATAAGTCTGCACGATTTCGAAGGCGAGCTGCTTTTTCGCGTCGAGCGCGGGCATGCCGGCCGGCGGCACGCACCCGAGGAGCAATTCATGATAGCGCGCCATCAACTCATCTGAGACGCTCATCAATTTCCCGAACATGTCTGAGGCGGGTTCGTTGACCGCGACAAAATTCCCGAGGCTCTTACTCATTTTCTTGGCGCCATCCAAGCCTTCGAGGATTGGGACGAGGAAAACGACCTGCTGTGGCAGGCCCTCTTCCCTTTGAAAATCGCGTCCAATTAAAATGTTAAAAAGCTGATCGGTTCCACCGAGTTCGACGTCAGCTTTTACCATTACCGAGTCCCAGCCCTGCATGATTGGATACTGAATTTCGTGGGCGCGGATGGATTGCTGCTTATCGATGCGCGCCTTGAAATCTTCGCGCTGCAACATCTGCTGCAACGTCACGCG
>DATEZD010000189.1:0-12870 GCA_035255865.1 Candidatus Udaeobacter sp. | reverse complement strand
ATTGATTCGACTGAGATCTCTCAAATTACTCTTGGTCGTGGAACCGGAAATCGTGATCTTCCCATCCCGACCGACGGCAGCGCCGTCGAGCAGGGCCAGCAACTCCGCCGTGTTGTTGACGTTGATTGTGCCGCGGTTTGTCGTGGTTATACGAGGATGAGCGGGGGCAGCAATGGGACTAAACGGCGGCGCGCTGCTGAGCGGCTGAGGATTGTTCGCGCCCGCGCCGGCGAATGTGCCGGTTCTGGTGCCGTTGCCGCCGAAGCCGGTGTAATTGGCATTGTTAGTGTAAACGTCGACCGGAGTTGAGCCGCCAATCGTCACCACGACGTTGTCAAGAATGTTGATTGTATTTGCGGCAAGAACTTTTGTGAGCGCACTGCCGCCGAGCGTGACGTTAGAAAGGAAATTAAGCACGCCGTTGCTGCCCGATGCGTAAAGTTTCAACGTCGTATCAGCCGAGAGAATGCCGCCGCCGACATTGAGCACGCCGTTTGCGCCGAACACGCCCGCCTTGAGCACATCCGCGTGCGCGCTGGCATTATTGAATGTGATCGTGCCGTTGCCATCAATGTATGAAAGGAACGTTCCGCCGACATTGTAACTGCCACCGTTGAAATTGATTGCAGCCACCGCTGCGCCGTCACTGCCAAGAATCTGAAAGGTGGCATCATTTGTGATAGTGGCAGTGCCAGAAACGTTCATGTTGATGGCAGCATTACCGCCGATGCTGCCGCCATTGCTGTTATCGATCCCAGCAGACAAAGAATTCGCAGTAATGTTGGCTGCAGTCACGTTGACAGTGGTGTTCCCGCCGATGTTCCCGCCGAGGTAATTAGCGATTTCGGCATCAAAGGCGCCACCGCTCGAGATGTTGTTTGCGCTCAGGGTGACCGCTGCATCTGAGCCGATCGTCCCACTCCTGGTGTTGTCGATCTTGACATTAAGAGCGCCGACCGTTGAAACGCTGGCCGCAATTAGATTGACCGCGGCATCCCCGCCGATGGTGGCGTCGAAAAAATTTATGATAATAGCGGAGAGAGCCTCGCCGGTCGAAATGTTATTTGCGGTCACGTTCACCGTGGCGTTCGAGCCGATCATACTCTGCCCCTCGCTTCCGCTAAGAATAAGGAACGCCGCAGCGCCCTGCGTGGTGAGATCGCCGGTCAGATTGAAGTTGATGTTGGCGCTGCCGACGATGTTCTCGCTGTTGTAATTATCGATTTCGGCATCAAAGGCGCCGCCGGTTGAAATGTTGGCCGCGCTTACATTGACCGCAGCATCCGCTCCGATCATTCCACCATTGGAGTTATTGATCGTGAAGCTCGTGTCGCTCTGCGTGGCCAGTTGGCCGCTGAGGCTAAAGTTGATCATCGCGTTCCCGCCGATGCTGCCGCCCGTGTTATCGATCGCGGCGCTAAAGGCGCCGCTGCTCGAAATGCTGTTTGCGCTCAGGGTGACCGCTGCATCTGAGCCGATCGTACCCCCGGCGAAGTTCGAGATCACAAGGATCGCGTCGCCCTGGGTGGTAAGATGGCCGCTGAGATTAAACGCGAGATTGGCGCTTCCGCCGATCGTGCCACCGCCGATGTTCCCACCGCCGTGATTATCGATTTCGGCATCAAACGCGCCGCCGGTTGAAATGTTGGCCGCGTTCACGTTGATCGTGGCATCGGAGCCGATCGTCCCAGCGCTACTGCCGTCGGTCCCGTTAAAGACTTGGAAGTCAGCGTCGCCCTGAGTATCGATGGCACCGGAAAGATCGAAGTTGACGATCGCGTTACCGCCGATGCTGCCGCCGTTGCTGTTATCGATCACCACGTCGAGGAAACCGCCCACAGACATGCTACCGACGTTCGGTTGAATCGTGGCGTTTCCACCGATCGTTCCAGCAGGCGTGTCCACTCCATTTGGCGAGTTAATGATGCTGAAAAAAGCATCGCCACCACTAGTTAGTCCGTTGGAGGCAGAGATGTCCAGAACAGCACTGCCGCCGATGTGGCCGCCGCCCGCGTTCAAGATCAAAGTGAAATAGTCGGTGGTCGCTGAAATATTGGTCGCGTTAAAAGTGAGATTGGCGCTCGAATCAATCGTTCCGCCGTTGCGGTTATCGATTAAGGCATCAATGGAACTGGCTGTGAGGTCTCCTCCCGTTGTGACGGAAATATTTCCGCCAGTTCCGATATGGCCACCGTCGTTATTGAGGACGGACAAGGTCAACGCTCCGCCACCGTTGACGGTCAGATCCCCAACCGTGTACAGCGAGATATTTCCGCCGGTCCCGATGGTACCTCCGTTGCTGTCGTTGATGATTAGGGATAAGCTGCCGGCGTTGACGGTCAGGCCCGTCCCGATCTCAACGCCGATATCAAAGGTAATGTTTGCGCCATGGGTTAGTGTGACGCCGGGCTTGACGGTTGTTTCGACAACAACGTCCGATGCACTGAAAGAACCCCCGGCCGGAAAAAAGTGGATGTTGCCGCCTTTTGCCGCATCGGCAATGACATCACTCGTGGCCACAAGCGATCCACCGATGGCAATGTTTCCACTCTCAGAAACTGAAATATTGCCTCCGGCGCTCCGTGTAGAAAACTGGCCGCCGAGAATCAGATCGGTTCCGGCATTAACCGTGATGTTTCGGCCTGCATACAGAAATAAATCGGTCGTGCCGATGATTGGCGACGCCAGCGTCAGGTTTCCGTTCGTTCCGCGCGCGTAAAAGAATAGCGTCGGGATACCCTGAAACGTGATCTCGGAACCGAGGTTGATCGAACCGTCTTGCGAGGCGAGGAGCAAGGCATCGAGCCCAGTGAAAGTGAGCGTGCCCCCGGGCAAACCGGAGGTGGTATCACCGACGCTGATCAAAGCGAGGTTCGTCACGCCGCCGTTAGTTAAATCAATGGTCGGATTACCGGCCAACACTAAGGATGTGAACTTGAAGGCAGCGGCCGGGAAATGACCGGCGTTGTTGAAGTGCGTATCGAAATCGAGCGTGGTGTCGACGGCTGAGGTGGAACCGAAAGCCCACAGCGAGAAAGCTCCGTCATCCACCGGGCCGCGATAGATTTTGCCGAAATCCTTCACGCTATTGGTGGTGATCGACGGATCGGTTGTAATCCCTGTGCCGCTCGTGATGACGTACGGATTAGGCGAAGTGATCGTCGATAGTGTGCCATACTTGCTCGGAGTCGGAGTTGGCGTTCCAAATCGAACTTTAATAACAGCTGGATTTGAGTTGGCGTCCCGATCGATCACGTCGTAGATCCTCATCGGATCGAGCGGATTCGGCGTGGGGGCGATAAGGAGCATGCTGGCTAGTTGCTTCTGTTCTTCCAGCACGATCAGATCCAAGCTGGGCAACCGCCTGTCGAAGCCGGTGAAAAAGAGCGAAGTGCTTACTAATTTTGCAATGTCAAAGGTCAATACTGTCGAAAAATTGTTGCCGTCAGTGGTGACCATTTTCCCGGGACCTAGCTCCACGGACTGACCATTGGGCAGATAAAGGTGGATTTGCCCTTCCAGGCAAAGCCACTTGCTGAAGAGATGCGGGTTACTGCTTGTAGCGGGATGAAATTCGCCGATGCCGGTGGTGCCCGTGATTACGGCGGTGACTCCAGCTGTTCTGATTGTCGCGCCGCCGCTTCCCTTGGGTACCTGAAAAAGAATGGCGCCATCGACAAGATTCATCTCCCGCGTGCCTTCTTTGAAACTGAAAGTCGTGTTGGCGACGAGGCGGGTGATGGTTAGATCGTCGAAAGTCACTTCGGTCCGCGACTGCGTGCCAGTGCTAACGGCGGTGCCATGGCGGATAACATCGCTGAGCGCCACCGGGCGGGGTGGCGCTTTTTCGAGCAGCACTTTAACGTCATTCGTTACCTGTGTGATGCGCGCTGCGTGCAATTGCACTGCGCGTACCGAAGTGGCGATGGCGATCGTCCAAATAAAGGCTGACGCGGCTGCGATGAATTTTGTGTGCCGGGTTCCTGCGAACAGTTTTTTCCGCCGCAGAGGAAATTTCGAAACATGGGGCGAACTGATCAAAGTTAGGAACTTTGTGAGGCTTTTAAATTTCCGAGTCAAGCAGATTAACTCACATCGAGGTCAATTTAGCGTTTCAGGCTTCCAACGTTTTCACAAACTGATGATTTAACCGGCGGCGCACATGGCGTAGAATGAAATTTCAAAATTGCGCGTTTTAGGTATAATGCGCGCGTGCATTGGCTTGGTCGTCATCGGTTGTGGGTCCTGGCGTTGATTTGCTTTTTCTGGACAGGGTTGATTTTTCTCGGCCATTTCTTCCCGACCACGCCGTTTCTTTCAGCGCCGTGGCGCGGCGAACAAAGCTTCGAGGATTTGCTTCGGCAGGAAGGGCGACAAACGGTCCCGCCTCGAGATTTCGTTTTTCTCGGACTCGATCAAAGCACATTGCAATTGCCACCGATGACGGCTGAGGAAATAGCCGGCAATCGGGCGTTCGAACTGATGACCGCGCGGCCATGGCCGTGGTCAAGAGAAGTCTGGGCGCTTTTGCTTGATCGGCTGTTTGCGGCAGGCGCGCGTTTGGTCATCTTTGACCTGCTTTTTAATCCGCCGAACGATGGTGACCCGGCACTTCATGCTGCGCTCGATCGTTACCGCGACAAAGTCGTCGTCGGCGCAAATTTCGATACGGAAAATGGTGTGCAGGCGATTACGCCAAACGATGTGCTGATTCCGCCGCCGCAACTGCTGGATGACCGGGTCGGCTACGTGAATTTCTGGCCGGATACGATTGACGGAAAAACTCGCGCTGCAATTTATCGCCTGACGGACCGCCAACTCGCGGGTTTACCGTCGCACCCAAGCGAGCAGGTCTATGAATCGCTTTCCACCCGCGCTCTGACCAAAATGGGCTACGGAAACGTACCGCGTGATTTTCGTGGTCAAATGATCCGTTTCACCGCGCCGGACGCGTTCGAACCGCGCCCGCTCTATGAGGTTTTCGATCCCAAACTCTGGCATGCGAATTACGCCGATGGCGCGTTTTTTAAGGACAAGATCGTGATGGTGGGACCGTCTGCCCAGGTGATGCACGACGTAGTCGATACGCCGTTGAGCCCAAACACACTGGGGCCGGTGGTTCATTTACAGGCAATGGCTGCCGTGATGGGCCATGAATTTCTGCGTCCGACGCCGCCGAAAGTTGAGCTGGCGCTCGTGGCCGCGGCGGGCCTCGTTGCGTGGTCGCTCGTCTCGTTCCTGCGCAGGCCGTTGCTCTGCGTTGGGGCGCTCATTGTAATCATGGCCATCTATCTCGGAACGGCCCGATTGTTTTACGATAAGACGGGACTGCTGCTGCTCACGGTGCCCGCGCTGGCCGCGCTCTTACTTAGTGGATCGTTTTCGCTCGGTTTCGAATACGCCTTGGAGCGGCTGGAGAAAGTGCGCACCCGGCGCACATTGGAACGCTACGTCTCGAAAAATTTGGTTCGGGAAATTCTGGAAAACCCAGACAGCTACTACAGCACGCTCCGCGGCGTGCGCGTGCCGGTGACAATCCTGTTCTCGGATTTGGTTGGCTTTACCACGTTATCTGAAAAAGCTGATCCCGAAGCATTGGTCGCGCAGCTCAATGAGTATCTCACGCGAATGACTTCCGTTATTTTCAGCAACGGCGGCACGCTCGATAAATTCATCGGTGACGCGATCATGGCGGTATGGGGCAATGTGCGCAGCCTTGGCACGGCACAGGACGCAAAGAACTGTGCTCGCGCTGCGCTCGGGATGCGGCGCGAGCTAAAACAGCTCAATCAAAAATGGCGCGGCGAAGGGCGCATGGGCCTCGGCATGGGGATCGGCGTTAATCAAGGCGAAGTGATCGTTGGCAATATTGGGTCGCAGGAGCGAATGGACCCGACTGTGATCGGCGACTCGGTGAATCTGGCATCGCGACTGGAGGGTCTTACCCGAGTCTATGGCGTCGATATTCTCGTTGGCCCTTCAGCGGCCGAGCTGGTGCGAGACGAGGTTTATCTCCGCTCCGTTGCCCGCGTGCAGGTAAAAGGCAAACTCAAACCCACAGATGTTTTTACTTTTATTGGTGCACGGGACGAAACCGTGGACCCAGAATTTGTGAAGTGGCTGGAGACCTACGAAGAGGGACTGGAGAAATTTCGCAGTCGCGATTTTACTGAAGCGAAAATCCTGTTTTCACGTTTCCTGGAATTTTATCCGGACGATTTGCTGGCCAAGATGTATCTGGCCCGCGCGCTCGAATACGAACAGGCGCCGCCCGACGAAGCGTGGGATGCCGTGGAAGTGTTCCAGAAAAAGTAACGATTGCCGATCGCGTTCTGTCATCCTGAGTCGCACAGAGGGCGAAGGATCTCACAAATGCGCGAACCATCACGCGTCCGTGCCAGATGCCTGATCGCAGAGACCTTGGCGTTTCACAGAGCGGAGCGGCGGGGACGCCAGCGACACAGACGGGCAGGCCGCAGGTCGAGTGAGCGGGAGCGAATGAGTCAAACGCCCTACAACGTTGCGCGTGATTTGCTCTGCAATCGCGCTGGACGACATGCGCTTCGTCATCCGCGGTTCAACTTTATTAAACGGGATTCCTCGTCAGGCAACGAAAACGGCTCAAAATAGGTTGCTTTTGCCCCCTCAAAAAAAGTTGAAAAAATTTTTAAAAAAAAGCTTGCCACCGTCCTTGCCCTTTATTAAGACGAGAGGCTGGCGGACAAAAAGGCCTGTTCAAGTGTTCAAAAAAAATTAAAAAAAAAGCTTGCCAGGTCGTAGAAAGTTTAATAAACGCCAACCTAGACCTAACCAAACCAATGGAGAAACTAATGATTAAGAATGTGCTAAATAAACTCGGATTCGTGCGCATCGCACTCGTGGCGAGCGTCGGATTTCCATTCATTGTAGCATCAAACGCATTTGCTCAAACGTCCGCGCTCCCGCCGGGCACTGCTGCTACTACTGCAGGGGCTCCCGCTGCGGAAGTCGAGCGTGTGATCGTGACCGGGTCGTTGATTCCGACCGCGGAAGAGGTCGGTGCGAACCCGATATTCGCCCTCAACCGCGACCTGATTAACAAATCAGGCGCAGGCACGACCACAGAACAACTGCTCCAGAGGCAGCCGATCATGAATGGATCCAATATTCCGGTTAATAATAACGGAACAGGCCAGTCTGGTCCAACCGGTACTGCCGCGATCGCGCTGCACGGTTTGGATCCTGGCGCCACACTGGTGCTAATCGACCGTCGCCGCGTTGCGCCGTTCCCGGGAGCGGCCAACTCCGGGTACTCTTTCGTTGATCTGACTTCGATTCCGATCACCGCGGTTCAGAGCATCGACATTCTGAAAGATGGCGCTTCGACCACCTACGGCGCGGACGCGGTTGCGGGCGTGGTGAACTTTAACCTGTATAAAGATTATCGTGGCGCGCAGGTGACGATCCAGTATGGCGACTCGGCTACTGGCAACGCAACCGGTAACGGATCAGACGACGCCGAGTACAGAGGCGACCTTCTCTTTGGAGTGGGCAACGACACAACCAGTATCACTGGCGACATCTTCTATTACAAGCATCATGCGATGTTCAACCATGACCGCCAGAACTCGCTTAACCCGCCGTTCTTGAGCTCGAACGCGGTGCCGTGGAACCTTCAGTTGCAACGTGACGCTGTCTTGCATCCGTTTGATGTGAATGGCAACCCCGAGCCACCGCCGGTGCTGCCTCCTGGACTGCTAACGAGATCGACCTTCTTCGGCACGGCGCCGGACTTTTCCAACGGATTCTCACCGGCGAGCGATTATATCTACAACGGTAGTCGTGTCAGGAGCAGCATTCTTCCTGGTTTTAACTTCAACCTGTATTCGAGCTCGTTTCCGCAACAGGAGCGCTATGGCGGTTATGCGGCTTTCGAGCACAAAATCTGCGACGACCAGTTGCGGCTTTTCGGCGACTTCTATTATGTCGATGCTAAAACGCACGATGAACTTGCGCCAGACGCTACGGGCAATTTCATCACGCCTGGCTCCCCGACGCGCTTCATCCCGCCCAATCATCCGTTCGCGGATCCTAACAACCCGCCGTTTGGTGGCTTCACCCCTGCGCAAGTTGGGATGCCTGCGAACGCGTTCAACCCGTTCAACCCGTTTGAACAGATCATCACAGGCGGCACTCGGGCGCGCTTATTCGATTTTGGCAACCGCTTATTCGACAACCAAAACATCGCCGAGCGTTTCACGGTCGGTGTAAAAGGCGACAAGCTGTTTAACGGAACATGGGGCTACGATGGCGCGTTCATGTACAGCCAGGTCACGCAGTATTCGCTGGGCATAGTTAGTGATGGTGGGCGGGTCAATCGGATTTTGAACGGGGCCGACACACTGTTTGATCCCACATCGAGTGACTTTATCGGGCAGACGACTCCGTACAATCCGTTTGGGGATGGACAGCACGTGGTGAACCCGGACAATGCTCCGCTGCTTGCGTTTGCGGAGCAGAGGGCCAAAACCACCTCCCAGTCCAAGCTTGCAACGCTGGACTTGAACATTTACACCACCGACCTGTTTGATTTGCCGGCAGGGGGCGTGGGGCTGGCTTTTGGCGGCTCGTTTCAACGTGAAAGCTACAATATCGCAGTGGATGACCAGACCCGTATCGAGAACCAAATACCGAACATTGCGGCCGGGCGCAAATCGTGGGGGATTTATGCGGAAACGCTCATTCCGATTTTCAGCCCGAAGTGGAACATACCCGGGTTTCACTCACTGGAATTCTCGGCCGGTGTCCGGTACGACGAGTGGCTGAACAACGACACCAATGCGGCGGTACCAAAGGTTGGGATTCGCTGGCAGCCGTTTGACGAACAGCTAACGCTTCGCAGCACCTGGGGCGAAGGCTTCCTTGAGCCGTCCATGGTGCAGTTGTACGGACCTAAAAGATTCCTTCTGGCGCCGATCGGGGGTACTACATGTGCTCCCGTGGCGGTGTTTGGTCCTTGCGGGAGCGAGCGCAACCCGGCCGTGGACGTAACCAATCCGGAAGAAACCGTCGAGCAGCTTCCCAACAAAAACCTCCACCCGGAACATGATCGTACCTGGACTGCAGGCCTCGTTTATACGCCAAAGTGGATTCCCTCCAAATACGGCACTTTGACGTTGACGATTGATTTCTGGGATGTCGAGCGCACTGGGGTTGCGATGTTCTTCTCTCCTACCGCAATCCTTGATCAGTACAACGCCGCCGGTTTTCCGACGAGCCTGGCTGTCATAGCGCCTCGCCAGCCGACCTTGGCAAGTCCACCGTCGATCCTGTTTGACCAACAAGGCAACATCGCCGGGGTCTCAACCCCTTATATTAACGGCGGACGTGTCCGGGCGAACGGTGTTGACCTCGGTCTTCAATGGCAGATGGAGACACAATACGGCACGTTCTCGATGTTAAGCCGGTGGAGTTATCTGAACGAGTTCGTGATCAACTACCCCCAGCAAAGGCCGTACCAAGTAGCCGGCCTCTCCAGTTCCGAGTGGTATATTGGCAGCTTTTTCGGGGATGCAACCAATCCCCAAGCCTGGCTGAAATGGAGAGGGGACACCACCCTCGACTGGACCTGGCACAACTGGGACTTCAACACGACTTGGCATTTCCTGGATGGATACCATGAACAGATGTTCGCCTTCAGGTTGGATGGTTTCACTAAGGAACACTTTGTGCATGCTACTAACTTTATAGATGCGCAGCTCGGCTACACCCTGATCTTCACGCCTCCGGTGGAAGCGGCGCCGGTGCCTGGGTATTCCAAGGGCGGCAAGGAAGTGGTGGGCAAAGAGAAGGAAACGCCGCCGGTTCCTTATGTGATGCCGTGCTGGAAGACTATCCTCAACAACACCACTCTTACCGTGGGTGTGGCCAACATCTTCGATCAATCGCCTCCATACGCGCAAGGAATCGAATTTAGTAACTCCATCGGCTACCCCGGCGGTCTCTATGATAACATCGGGCGGTTCTGGTACCTGAGGATGATCAAGAAGTTCTAAGCACTCCCAAGAGTGTAGTTTCACAAAGAGGCAGCCCCGTTCGGGGCTGCCTCTTTTGCTGTACGCTGGTTCCCGTATCCCATTTAACAGAAGGCGACGAAGGAAACAAAGGCGCGGCAAGAAAGCGCTGGTAGGGCGCGTCACTTCGTGCGCGCCGTCGCTCAACTTTCTCTTTCGTTTCTTGTCTTGCCAAAGCGCGGATCAAACGGGAGGGAGCGAAGAGAAGAAAATTTCCTTTTCGAAAACACTTCGTTTTTTCCGTTTCCTTCTGTTCAGGGTCCCGACGCCGGCTGCGTGGCCGTGCGAACCGGCGCGTTTCTTCGATAACGAGCAAGATCACCTTCCAAAATATTAGCTAACGCCGGGTTCTCCTGGGCGTTAGCTAATTGGAGTCCTCGTTCAGCGGTTACCTTCGCCTCGGTAAATCGGCCGTTCTCAGCATAGGCAGCGGCCAAAGTTCGTAAGATCGCCGGGTTGTTGTCGCGTGATAATTGATTCGCGCGTTCAGCCAACGCCAGCGCCTGGCGCCCATTCCGGATCCAGCTCTCGGGAAAAGTTGCCAGAACCCAGGCGAGATTATTCAAGGAATCGACGGAATCTGATTGGCCGGCCAGCGCGTTTTGCCAATGCGCGATCGCTTCGCTGGGGCGGCCCTTTTGCAGGAGCGCCAGACCGATGTTGTTCTCCAATTCTGGATACTTTTGGCGGTTTTTTAGCCCTTGTTCGTAGGCCGCGATGGCGTCGTCAACTCGACCTTTTTCCAGCAGGTCATTCCCGAGCAAGTAATATGCCTCTGGGTAGTTGGGCTGCTCTTTTACGGCTTCCTGATAGTGAGCGAGGGCTTCGTCGATTTGGCCATTCTGATCCAGCGCGATTCCCAGGGAATAGTGTGCAGCGGGATAACGAGCCTGGATCGATAATGCTTTTTCGTACGCTGCGATGGCGCCCTGCGAATCGCCTTTTTTTCGCAGCGTGCTTCCCAAGTTGTAGTGCGCTTGGGCGTCAGTGGGATGTTGATCAAGGTATGTTTGTAAATGTGCGATCGCCTCGTCCGTGCGTCCTTTCCTTGTCAGAGCAAGAATGAGGTTGGTCTGTATTTCGGGATAACCGGGAGCTATGTTGAGCGCCTTCTGAAATTGATCGATCGCTTCATCCAGGCGACCGCGGTTAACCAGGCATTCCCCAAGCCCATCATGCGCCAAAAAATTCCCCGAAGTCACGGCGAGAGCGTGCCCCCAGAGCGACTCACCGTTGCGCCAGTGGGAAGCCTGGACGTAAGCGCACCCGGCCAATGCGATAATGGCGACGGAAGCCGCCACTGCAAGAATTCTAGACTGTAGGGCGTTTCTGCGAAACGCCGTTTCTTTGCGATTGGCGTCTGACACAGACGCCCTACAAATGTCCGTAATTGCCCACGCTAGCAACAAGTAAAGACCGATCTGTGGCAAATAAGTGTATCGATCGGCGTGCGCCTGTGAGCCGACCTGAATCAATCCAATTACCGGCAGGAGCATCACGAGGTACCAAAACCAACCTGTGACGAGGTAGGGCCGTTTGTGCCGCAGCGCGATCGCTCCTGCGCTCATCAAGGCGAGCAGCACAATAGCCAGGCCAATTTCCCAAACCGGCAGTTGATCTCCGTGGTGGGGATAAAAAACCGCCAGCCCCACCGGCCAAATCATTTGCCTGAGGTAAATCGCGTATGTGACAAGTCCGTTAGCGACCCGCCAAATGAGAGGCAATTCCTCGGTGCGTGCCACGCTCGATTGCTGCATCCAAAGCGTGACAAACCCTCCAGCAGCCGAAAGGGCTAACAGCGGAATCTTTTCAAGAATGAGTCGCTTGGTTGATGATCGCACTGCAAAACTCTTGAGCGGCCAATAGTCGAGCAACAATAGAATGAAAGGGAGGGTCACCAGCATGGGCTTGGACATGAGACCGAGCGCGAACAAGATCGACATCGTCAGATAGCGGCCAATCGAGCGAGATCTGACGTAGCGGACGTAAGCGCCGAGGGTGAGCATGAAGAAAACGGCGCTCAACACATCTTTACGCTCGGATATCCAGGCCACCGATTCGACATGAAGCGGGTGAATTGCAAAAAGTGCGGCGACGAATGCGCTCTGCCAGATCGCGCCCGTCATTTGTTGTAATACGAGAAACAACAAGACGGCGGCGATGGTGTGGAGGACAACATTTGTAAGGTGATGACCGCCGGCGCGGACTCCCCACAGCTGGCAGTCAAGCATGTGCGATAGAGTCGTCAGCGGATGCCAATTTCGTGCGTGGCTGCCGCTAAAAGCGTAGATTATCCCGTGCGGATTCAATCCGCTCGTGATCGCCGGGTTTGCATAAACGTACTCGTTATCATCGTAGTTGACGAAGTCGTAGCGGACGGTTTGGCCAAACACCAGCCAGGTAATGGCGACCAGGAAAAAACAAACGCCCAAAACCTGGCGACGTGCGGATGCCTTAGTCTTTAATGCGCTTTGAACGGCCATAACTTCCAAAGAATCTGTTAACTATGTTTTTGCACCCGCAAATCAGAAGCAATATGTGAAAGCTGGATTGATCCCGGATCGACGGATAGCGGAGGATAATATGCAGTGCAAGAATCTCCCGAAACTGTCTTCGCACAATTCGCGCCAGCCTCGTCGTAGTCCCGCGACTGCCAGGACGTGGGCGGCCTGCCACGCCGGAGCCTTGGCGAAGGCGGGTGATTCCTTCGCGAAATGGTCTTCTCCGAAACTCGGGCTTGTGTTCAGTGTTAAATCGGTGAGGCTTAAAAAGAGAGGTCTTCAAAACTATGAAAATATCAGGCATGATGAAGTCGGCG
>DATEZD010000188.1:0-7623 GCA_035255865.1 Candidatus Udaeobacter sp. | reverse complement strand
ATGATCACGACCACTGCAATCGCGCTGCCGCCGCCGATGTCTAATGTTTCTGCCAACATAATTCTCCTCTCGGTTTGCTAGTTTATGGAAACGTGAAAGTGGAAACAGTCTGTTCTTCTCCGTGGTAACTGAGTCTTCCGGCAAAGGTTTGTCGGGTCCTGCCATCCCGGAGGCGTACCGTCACCTGCCAATCGACAGACGGGGGCGGTTGCTTTGCTGCCCGATAGTAAAGAACCGTCGCGCGATATTTTCCCGGAATGGCGTGCTCCATGACAATATGCTCAGGACCGTCTCTTTGCGTATTATCAACATCGAGCATCGCGCCGCCGGTTGACTTGTTTTGGTAAAAGCAATGCTGACCATTCGGAAGATAAAGGTGCAGATCAACGTCGCCCTCACCTGCCCAGCTTAACTCCATCCAGATGTCGGACCGCGGTATGTCTGCAATAACTCTGATCGGTACCGACGCGACGCCCCGCGTAATGGCTTGGATTCGGTTTTCGCCGGGAATCAGCGGCACCTTGGTCGCGAAGGTTCCATTCTGCACCGTGACTGGTCGGCGTGACCCATTTGTGACCAGTGTAACCGCTTTGATAGCTGGATTCTTGACGGTGCCGGACACAGGTATGAAGAGCGCCCTGGTCTGTGTCGGCGGCGGAGCGAGCGCGATGTGTTGAGGGTCGATACGAACGCCAGGCGCGAGCAGAGCGTAAGCGATGGTTACGCCCGCGATTGTCCCGACAATGGAACTGCCGTGCGCAGATTTCCGCCAGCGTTTCAACTCCCGCGACGTGAGATTTTCCCCGCGAAAGCTAAGTCGCCCGCAAAATCGCGTTCTGAGAAGGGAGGTATTTTCTTCCATCCTAGTAAACGCGGCTGGGCAATCTCGATCCTCACCGAGAAAGAGTCTTTCAATTAAAGCGCGGCTTGGCACGCTTCCACAAGTCGAAAACTTGCGCCACAGCAGGCGCTCTTTATTTTGTCCGCTTCTGAAAACGTGCGCGATTAGCTCAGTGGTAGAGCACTTGCTTCACACGCAAGGGGTCGCTGGTTCGATACCAGCATCGCGCACCAGATTTTTCGTTTCACAGCATCGCAAATAAGTCCAAAAATTCTATGGTTCTCATTCAGGAAGTGCTCGAAATCGTCAAAAAACGTAATCCCAACGAGCCTGAGTTTCTTCAGGCAGTGACCGAAGTGTTGGAATCGATCCGGCCGGTGATCCAGCGCAGCAAGAAGTGTCGAGACGGCAAAATTCTTGAGCGTCTGGTCGAACCGGAGCGAATGATTCAGTTTCGGGTTCCCTGGATCGACGATAAAGGCCAGATCCAAGTGAACCGGGGGTTTCGCGTCCAGATGAACAGCGCCCTTGGTCCGTACAAGGGCGGCTTGCGTTTTCATCCGACCGTCTGTGCCAGCATCATCAAGTTCCTTGCGTTTGAACAAGTTTTTAAAAATTCGCTAACGGGTCTGCCAATGGGTGGCGGCAAGGGCGGCTCCGACTTTGACCCAAAGGGGAAATCCGACACGGAGGTCATGCGGTTTTGCCAATCCTTCATGACCGAGCTGTTTCGCCACGTCGGTCCACATACCGACGTGCCTGCGGGCGACATCGGCGTGGGCGGTCGCGAGATCGGCTATCTCTTCGGCCAATACAAACGACTCGCGAACGAATTCACAGGCGTGCTAACGGGAAAAGGGCTCACTTGGGGCGGCTCGCTGATTCGCCCGGAGGCGACCGGATACGGCGCAGTGTATTTTGCGCAGGAAATGCTCAAAACGCGGAATGAAGCTATTGAAGGTAAAGTTTGCACGGTCTCAGGCGCCGGCAACGCGGCACAATTCACTGTTGAAAAATTAATACAGTGCGGCGCAAAGCCTCTGACCATGTCCGACTCCAGCGGATTACTTTACGACAAGAACGGCATCGATGAAGAAAAGCTCGCCTGGGTCAAAAGTATCAAGAACGTGCGGCGCGGGCGCATCAGCGAGTACGCTAAAAAATTCCGTGGCTCCAAATATGTCGCCGGCCAGCGGCCGTGGGGAATCAAGTGTGATTGCGCGTTCCCATGTGCCACGCAGAATGAGATCTCTGTTGAAGACGCACGGAAATTAATCGGGAACGGTTGCTATTTGGTCTCCGAAGCGGCCAACATGCCGAGCGTCCCAGCTGCTGTTGATCTTTTCCTGGAGAAGAAAATCCTTTTCGGTCCCGGCAAAGCCGCAAATGCCGGCGGAGTGGCCACGTCCGGACTTGAGATGAGCCAAAACTCCATGCGCCTGCCGTGGCCGCGGGAAGAAGTTGATTCGCGTTTGCGCCACATCATGTCCACGATCTTCAAGAATGCGTGGGAAACCGCCGAGGATTACGGGCAGCCGGGTAATCTTGTTGTTGGTGCGAACATCGCAGGCTTCGTGAAAGTCGCGGACGCGATGCTTGATCAAGGCGTTGTGTGAAACGTCTTGAATTTTCCAGTCAATGCGGACGCGTAAATTCTACCTCGAATCCGAATATCAGTGTGTATGAAAATGAAATCGTTTATTTTCCGGCTTGCTTTAGGTTTCGCCGTGCTGTGCGCGGTCGGCTGTGAAGGGTATTACGGCGCTTACCCGGGCTATGGACCCTATTACGGAGGAGGCCCCTATTATGGCGGCGGGCCCTACTACGGCGGTTATCCGGGCTCTGTAGCGATCGCGGTTGGCGATCGGCCTTATTACGTTCACGGCTCTGGTTATTACGCAGGCCACGCGTATTACGTCTGGAGGCCAGGACATTGGGCGTGGCACCATGGTCAGCGAGTCTGGGTCCACGGCCATTACGGCGTGCGGGGATACTGATCGGACAGTCTTTCTTGGCGATAGATATTCAAACGATTGGCTGAGCCAGGCCCCAGCGCGCCAAACGGAAACGCAGCGCCGTTGCCAGGCAACCCAGTCCGTAGCGCACGCTTCTCCGGAAATTGATCGACGACGCTTCTGGCATGTACCGGGCTGGACACGTCACTTCACCGATTGAGGAGCCGAGGGCAACGATTTGAGCGAGGATCTGGTTGTCGAAAACAAAGTCGTCAGAGTTTGCCGACAGCGGCAGCCGTTCTAATAATTGGCGCGAAAAGGCCCGATAACCGGTGTGATATTCCGAGAGCTTCGCGCCGATGAGAAAATTCTCTGCCAGCGTCAGGAACCGGTTTGACACGTATTTCCACCAAGGCATGCCGCCGCGCAGGGCGCCCCCGCCAAGAATCCGTGAAGCGAGCACGCAGGGATAAAGACCGCTTGCTACCAGGGCTGCCATCGCTGGAATTAACTGTGGCGTGTACTGATAATCAGGATGAATCATGATGACGATGTCCGCACCTGCGGCCAGGGCTAGCCGGTAACACGTCTTTTGGTTCGCGCCGTAACCACGATTCTCTGGATGCACTTCCACTTGCACATGCGGCAGCGTGCGCGCGATTGCCACCGTGTCATCGTGACTGGCGTCGTCGACGACAATCACGAAATCCACAATGCCATGCACCATGACCTCATCATAAGTCTGCCGCAATGTGCGCGCGGCGTTATACGCAGGCATTACTACCACAATTTTCTGGCCGTTTAGCATCTTCGTAGTCGAATATGCGTTGGATCGCTACGTTGCAACCCTGATGACGATTTTTTACGATCCACGCTGCCTGGAATATTCGAGCCCAGGCCATCCGGAACGGCCAGAGCGAATCATTGGGACAGCGCCATTGTTAAAAGATCGGCACCCCGATTGGGAATGGCGCGAGCCGGTTCCTGCGACCGATGATGAACTATTGCGTGCGCATTCACGTCAGCATGTCGAACGCGTCGCCAATGGCCGCGAAGATTTCGATCCTGATACGCCGTACTATTCAAACATCGAGATGTACGCGCGCCGCTCAGCAGGAGCTGCGATTGAAGCAGCGCGCACAGCTTGGCGCGGCGAACCGGCATTTAGCCTGATGCGGCCTCCCGGGCATCACGCCACGCGAGATCGTGCGATGGGTTTTTGTTACTTCAGCAATGTTGCCATCGCTGCGCTCGACGCGCTCGCTGTAGCCGGCATCGATGATGCCGGCGGGCCGAGTTCATCGACCCCGGCCACAACAAGTGTGGAACGCGTTGCGATTTGGGATTTCGACGGGCATCACGGCAACGGCACGGAAGTGATCGTGGCCCACAACGAGCGAATTCGTTTCGCGTCGATTCATCAATTCCCCGCGTATCCGGGAACCGGCGCGAAATCGTTTGCGAACATCGACAATTATCCCGTCGCTCCTTTCACGCCACGGAATGAAAGTGTTAAGATTGCAAAACAGTCGCTGGAAAAGCTGGTCGCGTTCAAACCTAATCTGCTACTTGTTTCAGCGGGCTTCGATGCTTATGCGCGCGATCCCCTGCTGCAGATGACACTCGAGCGTGAGGACTTCGCGCAATTCGGTCAATGGCTAAGCAACATCGACGTTCCACTCGCCATAATGCTCGAAGGCGGCTATAGCAACGACTTGCCTGAATTGATCGACGCGTTTTTGGCTGCATGGGTTAGTCAACTGTAGCGACGCTCTATGAGCACCGAATCTGCATTCGCGCAACATTGCCGTACTTTCGGCAGTCACAGACCGCCGCTACAGATTCCACAGCGACTCATTGTCTTTGCCTAATCATTTCGATTAGCCGCGTCGCTGTATCTTCGATGTCAGAATATCTGTATTCAGCAGCTCTGCTTCGTACGGCCAGCACTCCGCAGCGGTGAACGTTCATGAAATCGCCATAAGGGAACTTGTATCTTCGCTTCGCATTCGCACCGTACCGCTCGTCGATTCCGAGATGCCACTTTGCATATTCGCCGAAGCCATGCAGACGGATAAACTCATTCTCCTCGTCTGCTGAAGGCCGATGTTTGCTCCACGCGCCTTTGCCGTCCGTAATAACATGCCCTTCCTTGATGAGTCTCGCGGCGAACGCAGAGGCATCTTTGTTTAACTTGATGGTCCCACGCGACTGAGCGAAAACACCGCGGCTCGGATAGAGAAGAATTGCAATGGCGACGCAACTCACAAACGCAGGTTTTAAGGCGGCGGCTTTCATCAACGCGGCCAGAAACGTTTGCCTCAAACCGGGAAGTGGCAAACAGTATTCGCTCCGGCGGGCTGTAGTTCAGCTTGGTAGAACGCTTGAATGGGGTTCAAGAGGTCGCGGGTTCAAATCCCGCCAGCCCGATTAAACTTATATCTTTGATTTCTAGGATCTTATCTTTGAACAGGAGATTTGAATTGGCAATGAGGGCAATCACGATTGCCGGAATACTGCCCAAAAAGCGCGAGCCACACCCACTGCGCCCCCCACCCTTGCAGGCAGCAATTGTCCTTCTTCAGCAGTCGTGTTCCTAATCAGGAAAACCATGCAAATCTTCGATTTTACATTCGACCAACTGGACGGATGCGAGACTCTTTTCCCACCCGAAATTGATCGCGATTCGGCCACCACTTGGATAGTAACCCCAGCCAAAACTATATGGCCAAGTCGGCAAAGCCCCGAGTAACAAAATAAGCAGAATAATTATGAGAATTAGGCGCATAGCCAAGGCTATCTAAGCTCCACGCGGGATAGCAATTTTTTTTTGCGTCTAGCGCTTCCAGGCACAGGGAATAAAAGTCTCATCGTTTGACGATCATCCTTCAGTATCAATTACGATACCAAGATTAGTGCGGACAAATCAAAAAACTTCCGCTGTTTGCCTGCTTGATGAGTTATCAGCCATTCATCGAAAATTCCCATAACGAATAGATGCATCTAACTACTGGCCGACGCGAGAACAGTGACTGCCTTCGAGACTAAATTAATTGCCCTCTAACGACGGAAGATCAAACCGAGCACGAAACCGACTCCGAGCGCGGTAAAGACTGCCTTCGTCGGGTTCTTGCGGACGTGTTGCTTGCTGTCGTCCTGAAAGCTGCGGACGCGATGGAGCGCATCATCCAATACTTCTTTCCCGCGTTCCCGATATTCATCGGCCATTGCGCCTGCGGCCGAGCGGAGATCTTCCGCCGCTTTGCGCGCGTGCGTCACGCCACGCTTCACATCTTCTTTCGCCTGCGGTGGAACCGCAGGCCCTTGGCCCATTTGGTTTTCGTCACCCATACAATTCTCCCATCTTCATCATTTGTTAAACTTTCGGTGCCGATGCTTCGCTGACCGTACTGATATCCTCAGCGCTAGCAGTTTTAAAAATGTGCTTTGCCCGATCAACGTCTTCGCTTTCATCCGTGTGAACTGCGATCAGGTAATTCCCCTTTTTCAACTTCTCCTCGTAGCGCTTTGCCTCGATCTCTGGAATGCCCAGACCGATCAAACCGCCGACCACACCGCCCGTCGCTGCTCCGACGGCCGCGCCACTAAGCGCCGCCATAATTGGACCTGCTGCGATAAACGGACCGACGCCGGGAATTGCCAACGCGCCGATTCCTGCCAGCAATCCAAACCCAGCCGCCTTGACGACGCACCCAGTGGCCTGCCACCCAAAGTGCGGCTGGCCTTGGGCGGGCTCGATTTATGAGACGCAAGCCTTTGTCAAGCGCACACGTAACCTCAAATCCAAATGCACAGCGCGCAGCGAATCTTTGAATGATAGGAAAAACGAAACGAAATATTTACTGTAACCGGATTCCTTCTTCATGGACAACCTCGCGACGTATCTGAACGACCACCTCGCCGGCTCGGTTGCCGCTTTAAATATGATCGACCATCTGATCGAGACTTACGAGAAAAAGCCACTCGCTCAATTTTTCCGCGATCTACGCGGCGAAATTGCCGCCGATCAAGCTGACCTGCAATGGCTCATTGAGAAACAGGATAAAAAGCACAACGCTATACGAAAAGCCGGCGCTTGGATTGCTGAAAAACTTTCGCGCGCGAAAATTCACCCTGGCGAATCACCGCAGGGCGACATGGCACTTTACTTGGCTCTCGAAGGTCTTGTCCTTGGCATCACCGGTAAATGCGTTCTTTGGCGCGGACTTGAAGCAGCTGCTGTCGGCGCCCCCGAACTACGCGGACTCGATTACGCACAACTCCAGATGCGTGCCAAAGAACAGCGCGATCGGGTCGAAGCTAAACGCTTGGGACTCGCCCCTTCGGTCTTCAAACCCCAGACGTAATACCGCGATTCGCGACTTTGCACCTGCCGGATTGGGCATTCTTTTGTCGTCGCCTCTAGTACACCCCATTCAGCAAGCGGCTCCCCACTCAGACGATTCAAATCCAATAGTCGAGAAACAATGACCCTGCGCTACCGAGAACGGGCCTCCTGTCGTAAGCGAGTCGTGATGTCTACAAATTTCCTATACGCCCATGCGTACTGCGGTATCTCAGTTCGCGACATTGGTACCCACGTCTCTAAAGTTTGTAATGCCTCTAAGATGTGCGCGATGTCGGACTTAATTTGTGTGACTTCTTCCCGAAGCTTTTTGAGTTCTCTCGCATCTTCGGTGACGGCGGTCTCGTGGTGCTCGACGGCGTGCTCAATTTTGCCACTACCCTTCACCTCCTTCACGGGCTTCAAATCCCGCACTCTGCCCTGCTGCTTCTTGCTCTTGGTTTTTTTTAGTGTCCTCCGCA
>DATEZD010000187.1:0-4170 GCA_035255865.1 Candidatus Udaeobacter sp. | reverse complement strand
GTGATATCGCGCTGAGTGTCCACTCGACTCCTCATATGCAGCGCCAGCTGAGATCTGAAATTTGTCATTACCGACCGTGCCCAGAATATAGCTCTGCATGAGATCGCCGCCGCCCTTGCCCGTCCATCGACCGTACAAAATGCCTACTTCACCGCCGGAATAAACTTGATCGGAAGGCGACATCATCATTCCGGGCAAATCCTTGCCATCCGGTCCAAAAGTCCCGGGTGGAGAATCAGCAATGGCGCTTCCCTTCTTTGCCGTCGCGACTCCGGGAGCATTCGGGGGCACATACGCAACCGGAAAGAGATCGAGCGACGCCATGCCGATCTCGGCTAACGCGTTGTTGCTCGCCAGTCGGCCGCCGTCCGACCAGGTATGCAGCGGACCCTTATGAAATAGAAGGGAACTATCCTTCGCGCTGAAAATTTCCGGTTTATAAAGGTTCAGCGCAAAAGCGGGATCGTTTTCCGTTGTTCTACGCCAATTCGCTTGTTGCGCTGCGACGGCAAAGCAAACACCGAGTAACCCCACCATGACGGGAACCCCGCACCTGATCATGCCAGAATTCACAATCAAATTGCCACAAGCGCCAGTAAAATTTTTAGCCGGACGGACCGCTCTTATCGCGCCGTAGCCTTGCGCGAAGGCGGATCAGCGTTTTAACGGCTCTCTAAAATACTCGATCGTTTTTTTGATTCCTTCTTCGAATCCTACGCGCGGCTCCCAGCCGAGGACCTGCTTCGCGCGAGCGATGTCCGGTTGGCGCACCTTCGGGTCGTCCACTGGTAGCGGTTTGTATTCGATTACCGACTTTGTTCCCGTGATACGAATAATTTCGTCGGCGAACTGTTTGATGGTCATCTCGCGCGGATTACCCAGGTTGACCGGCTCGTGAAAACTGCTCATGGCCAGTTTGAAAATTCCATCGATTAAATCGGACACGTAACAAAACGAGCGCGTCTGCGAGCCATCGCCAAAAACCGTCAGCGGCTGGCCACTCAGTGCCTGCCCGATAAACGCCGGGACCACGCGGCCATCGCGCAACCGCATTCGCGAACCATATGTATTAAAGATGCGCACGATTCTTGTGTCCACTCTGTGATAGCGGTGATACGCCATCGTGATCGCTTCGGCGAAACGCTTGGCTTCATCGTAAACACCGCGCGGTCCAATCGGGTTGACGTTGCCCCAGTAATCTTCTTTCTGTGGATGCTCGAGAGGATCACCGTACGCTTCCGAGGTCGATGCGAGAATGAACGAAGCCTTTTTGTCCTTGGCCAAACCGAGAGTGTTGTGCGTGCCGAGGGCGCCTACTTTCAGTGTGGGAATCGGCAATTCCAGATAATCAATTGGACTCGCCGGTGAGGCGAAGTGAAAAACGTAATCAATCTTTTCTTCCGGCAGAAAAATGAAATTGGAAACATTATGCTTGATGAACCGGAAATTCTCGTTCCCCGCGAGATGCCCAATATTCGCCGTGTTGCCCGTGATTAGGTTGTCGATGGCGATGACGCGATGACCTTCTGCCAGTAAGCGGTCGGTCAAGTGCGATCCCAAAAAGCCGGCCCCGCCGGTGACGACGGAAACGGGCTGGGTATTTTTGGCGGCCATCTGGGATTTGTATCTATCGGCAACCACATGAATTTGCCAGCAGGAAAAGTCAGGGAAATCGCCCGCCTACCCTGAGGCTATGGCGTGGCAACCGAATGATGAATTCCAAAATGACGAAGGAATGACCAAAGCCGAATGATTGTAGGGGCGTTTCCGCGAACCCCGAAACCATTCGGGGCTGACACAGATGCCCTGCAATGTCGTTTTTTCGGATTTCCTTCGCCATTCGACATTCGCCATTCGTCATTTAATTAATCCCATGCGCATTCTCTCCGGTATTCAGCCCAGCGGCGCTTTGCACATCGGCAATTACTTCGGCATGATGCGGCCAGCCATCGCGCTGCAGGCCGAAGGCGAAGCGCTCTATTTCATCGCCGATTATCATGCGCTCACTACTGTGCGCGATCCGGAAACCCTGCGCGCGAACAGCCGGCGCGTGGCGCTCGATTTTTTGGCGTGCGGACTCGATCCGGAGCGCGCAACGCTTTTCCGGCATTCAGACGTGCCGCAGGTGACGGAGTTGGCGTGGATATTATCGACGGTCGCGCCAATGGCTTTGCTGGAGCGCGCGCACTCCTACAAGGACAAACTCGCCCGCGGCATGGCCCCTACAGTTGGGCTATTCAATTACCCGGTGCTCATGGCGGCAGACATTTTGATTTATGACAGCGACGTCGTGCCGGTCGGCAAAGATCAAAAACAGCACATCGAGATGACCCGCGATCTCGCTGTGAAAATGAACGAAACCTTCGGACAAGTTTTTAAATTGCCCGAGCCACGAATCAATCCCCAAACGCAAGTTGTTCCCGGTCTCGACGGACAGAAGATGAGCAAAAGCTACGGCAACAACATTGACATCTTCGGCGACGAAAAAGAAACGCGGAAACGCGTCATGAGCATCGTGACCGACTCAACCCCCGTCGAAGTTCCGAAAGATCCGGAAAGATCGACAATCGTTCAGCTCTACTCCCTGTTCGCTTCGAAAGACGAATTGGCGAGCATGAAAGAGCGGTTCACAAAAGGCGGGACCGGCTACGGCGAATTCAAAAAAGAGCTGTTCGAAAAACTGTGCGAATTTTTCGCGCCCATGCGTCAACGCCGCGAAGAGATTCTGCGCGACAAATTGTACATCGACAACGTCCTCACCAAAGGCGCAAAGCGCGCGAACGAAATTGCCGATCAAGTGATGCAACGTGTCCGTGCGGCGGTTGGTCTGCGCTAACTATAGCTCCAACCGCGTCACGGCGACGGAGCAGATGGCGGCAATGGTAGCGGTGTAACAGCCGGTTGGACCGAATTTTCGTGGTCACGGCGTCTGCGGACTGCCTCTAGTTTCGCTTCGAGCCCGTGTGGTAGTGATAACTCGTAAGCGCGCGAGTATTCTTTTTCCGCCTCATTGAGGTTTCCCAGCTTGTAATGAATATACCCAAGATATTCATGCCCGTAATAATCGTCTGGGTGTTCTCTCACGATCTGTACCGCCAGATTCAACGCGCGCTGGTAATCATATCGGCGCACCGCCTGTTGAACTCGCGACCATGGACTCGTCTGACGTGGAATTTGGAAGACGAGATACGTGACAAGTGTTAATACGATGATTCCGATAACCATCATCCACTGGTTTGCGTAGCGCAGCCCACGCAACTCAGAGAGAATTTGCTCGGTGGCACTTTGCTTCTTGGTTTGCATCTCAATAGGCGCCCCGGAATCGAAATCTTCCGAAAGCTCAGGACCCTTCGTCTCCAGAATGTATCCTGCCTCCTGCGCCTGGTCTTCCGCGACGAGCAGTCGGATTGGCATCGCCAGCGGGCCGCCGCCATAAAGATTCACATTCTCATCGGCGAGTCTGCAAAAAATGTCATGACTATCAAGCAGCGATTTTGC
Organism: Candidatus Udaeobacter sp.; assembly: GCA_035255865.1. Classification (GTDB taxonomy): domain Bacteria; phylum Verrucomicrobiota; class Verrucomicrobiia; order Chthoniobacterales; family UBA10450; genus Udaeobacter. The sequence continues at coordinate 672 of DATEZD010000187.1, read as the reverse complement.
CATCGCGGCTTCGGCAGGGTTTGAATATGTGCGAAGAGTGACCACTTCTATATCCCAACATCCTAACAGAAACTAAACCGCGTTGAAATGGCTACTCTACGGTTCCACATCATTCCAAACGCGAAGAGCAATATGGTAGTCGGCGAGCACGGCGACGCGATTAAGATCAAGCTCCGCGCGCCGGCTGTGGAAGGGAAAGCTAATGCTGCGTTACGTTCTTTCCTCAGGGAAAAATTGAAAATCCCCAAACGCGGGATCGCGCTGGAGCACGGACACAAATCGCGCGATAAACTAATTCGTGTTGACGGATTGAGCGAGGAAGAAGTGCGTCGTCGTTTGCTCGCGAGAACTTAAAAACCAATCAACGATTACTCTCAGATTACTTTCTCCGCCGCTCCGTCTCAAGTTCGGAGTTCTGCGTTTACGCCGCTCCAAGGGAAAAACCGCCTAAAGGCGGAACTCCAAACCAAGTGTCGTCGATTTTTCAACACTCTCTCAACGGCCGCGAGATTGACGGGCGGGTTTGGTTTGCTCCGGGGGCTTAGTTTGAGTAGTTGCAGCGCTATCGCGGTAAAACAAGACGCCATGCGCCCGCAAATTGGTGATCAGCGCATGCAGATCATTCGCTAATTGTTGGTCGTTTAGGAGAGTCGCAACCAGACCTTTGCCTTG
>DATEZD010000186.1:0-4814 GCA_035255865.1 Candidatus Udaeobacter sp. | reverse complement strand
TTCGCGGTCCAAGCTGAGCGGGCGTTGAGTCGAACGTGCTTAGAAAAGTTCATTTTCGCAAGATGCGAAAACCAGCACGCGCCGCCTTCGCCAAGGCTACGGCGAGCCAAGGAGACGCGTGCGCTCCCCAGATCGTATTGCGACTACGCGCGGCTAACGATAAGCTCGCATCCATGAATGCTCCTGCGAATCCAAACAAAGCGCTCTGGGAAAAAGGCGATTTCACGCGCATCGCGGCGACCATGCGCGAAAGCGGAGAGGCGCTTGTGCAGCGACTCGGAATCACGAAAGGACTCAAGGTGCTGGATCTCGGCTGCGGCGATGGCACCACGGCGTTGCCCGAGGCGAAACTCGGCGCAGACGTGCTGGGCGTCGATATTGCGCGGAACCTGATCGAGGCTGGGAACAGGCGCGCGGCAGAGCAGGGCTTGACCAACCTTAAGTTTCATGAAGGTGATGCGTCGAACCTTGCGCAGGTGCCGGACAAGACCTTTGATCTCGTCGTCAGTATTTTCGGCGCGATGTTTGCGCCCAAGCCGTTCGACGTCGCCAAGGAGATGGTGCGCGTCACGCGGCCGGGAGGTCGCATCGTCATGGGCAACTGGATCCCGAACGATCCGACACTCGTGGCGCAGCTTTTGAAGATAAGTTCGAGCTACACGCCGCCACCGCCGGAAGGTTTCGTTAGCCCAATGACGTGGGGCGTCGAGAGCAATGTGATCGAGCGTTTTGCCGCGGCAGGCGTTCCGGCGGAGAACATTTCTTTCGCCCGGGACACGTTCACTTTCAATTTCCCGGGCACACCGTCAGCGTTCGTGGATGCATTCAGGAAATATTATGGGCCGACCATGAATGCGTTCGAAGCCGCTGAAAAGAACGGCCGAGCGGCTGAGCTACGGAAAGAACTGGAAGAGCTGTTCAACAGCCAAAACAAGAGTCAGGATGCCACCTCCATTCCTGCAACCTTTCTGCGCGTCACTGTCGCGGTAGAAAGTGCGAAGTAAGAATGGAGCGCGTGGGACGCGCGACATAGAACACGTCGCGATCGGGAATCGCGCGGGTAGACGGCAACATAGCTAGGTAGCTGGCGCAAGCACGGGGTCGTGCGAGTGATCAACGTAAAGGAAGCGAGTAAGCCGGGAGGCGAGCGAGTTTCAACGAAAAAGGATGAAGGGGCGAAAGAAATCTAGATGAAGAGGTTTCGGCTGGCAGCCGAAACCGACAGGCTAGCAGCCTGTGCTCCCCGGAGATGCGAGCGCGCTCTCCTTTGCTTCTTTAGGGAACGCGATCACCTGCTCGTGTGAGACGCTCGGGAAATCCTCAAGGAATTCGTCAATCGAATCGCAGAGCGCGAAATTTCTGACTCTCAACTCGGTCAATCAAATGAGGAAGCGCGACGGAATTAATAACAAGCTATGAGCGCTCAGTCCAACGCCGATCATGGCGAGCGCCGTGGAGTACGGCGTGGACGTAGAGCGTTTCGCCGACGACCGAGAAGAAGATCCGATAGGGAAAACGCCTTGTGAGAACACGGCGGACGTTACCGTCGCGATGAACAATGCGAAATAATTCCGGATTCTCCTGCGCACGACGCGTCGCAGCCAGTATCTCGTCGATCAATTGCTCGCCGAGTCCGGGAGCATGTGCTTCGTACCAGGCTGCGGCTTCAACTACATCTTCCACCGCTTGTGGGCGGAAGATCACAATCATCGCGAGTTCAGACGCCGCGAAATCTCAGCCTTTAGTTGATCTGCGGGTACGCCAGAGTTTGGATTGCGACGGAAATCGTTGAGCCGCTCGTCGAGGAGCGCTTTCTCCTCAGGTGCGAGGTCCGCATCCTCAACTTCGATCGCGCGTCGGACGAGCTCTTGGCGTTCTGCGAATGATAGCTTGGGAATCTCGTCCAGAATTTCGCTTAGGCTCATTGACGGTCATTTCATTCGGTCGAAAGTCTTCTGCAGTAATTCCAAATCGGAGGCGCCGCCGGTTTTTTCGCGAGTGTTCTCGATCCACTTTTTCTCAAGCGCGTTTTTGGTAGGACGATCGGTTTCGTAGAAGACGCCGAAGACGCCGGGAAATGGGAGCGTGGCCAATTTGTACGCTGCCAGCTCATCGGTGACGTCGTGGCGCAACTCGTCCTCGGGTGTGTTGTCCCATTTCTTTTCCTGGATGACTTCGAAGCTGCCGCCTTTCTTGGGATTGGCGGGATCGAACACGTCCGGGAAAAATTCAACGCATTCGCTCAAGCATTCGATGACGCTGAAGCCCTGGTGATCGAACGCGCGCTCGATCAGTTGGATCATGTGAGTCACGTTCGCGGCGTGCGTGCGCGCGATGAATGTCGCTCCGCCGGCAATCAATTTTTTCATCGGGTTGACCGGCTGATCGATTGCGCCGGTGGGATCGGTCTTGCTCTTGAACCCGATCGGCGACGTCGGCGAAGTCTGTTTCTTCGTCAGGCCGTAGACGAAGTTGTCCATGATGAAATAAGTCATGTTGATGTTCTTGCGCGCGCCGTGATCGAGATGGTTGCCGCCGATTGAGAACCCGTCGCCGTCGCCGCCGAACAGGAAGACGTGCAGGTCGGGCCGGGCGAGGCTGATCCCGGAGGCGAGCGGGACGGCGCGGCCATGAATGTAATGCGCGCCGTGGCCGTTGACGAAATAGGGAAAGCGCGATGAACAACCGATCCCGGCGAGGGTGACGATCTTTTCGTGCTCGAGATTGCGTTTCTCGAGAACTTTGTAGAACGAGGCTAGCACCGCGAAGTCGCCGCAGCCGGGGCACCATGTCGGTTGATCGGCGGTGATCGCCTTTTTCGTTAATTTTTCTCTCGCTGGCTCCGATGCCGGAGTGGCGGTTGCCACGGCGGTTGCGCCGTCGCCGTTTCCTGTTGTCATTTCACTCATAAATTTTATTCAGAAAGCCAGGAACCGAGGAAGTAAATACCGGAAGGCGAAAACCAGATACTGGAAAGTTCCGGGTTTCATGGCTTCCTGGATTCCAGATTAATAAATGTTTACCACACGGTGCGAAAAACGCGAGTAGTTCAGGAAAACAATGCGTCACAAAGAAAGCCGTTGGCCGGTACACGGCTGGCTGGGGCTGATCCTGGTGGTCGTTTGCTGGCCGCTGAACTGGATGCTGCCGGGCGTGCGGACGGCGTACCTCTTCTTTCCGCTCTGGCTTGGCTACGTTTTGATTGTCGATGCGCTCGTGCAGAGGCGAATGGGCAATTCGCTCTGGACGCGTTCACGCAAAAACTTTTTGCTTCTCTTTTTAATCTCCGCGCCGGTCTGGTGGCTATTTGAGCTGATCAATCTGCGCACTGCGAATTGGGAATACGTCGGACGCGAGTTGTTCAGCACGCTCCAGTTCGCCTTGCTTTGCACGATTTCATTTTCGGTCGTTGTTCCCGCGGTGTTCGAAACTGCAGAGCTAATACGGAGCTTTCGTTGGATAGATCCTTTCGCACGGGGACCGCGCGCGCCCGCAGCGCGCGCTATGTTTGCCGGCCTCTTTGTCATCGGACTGGCGATGCTCGCGGCGGTGCTGGTTCGCCCAAAAATTTTTTACCCGTTCACCTGGATTGCAGTGGTGCTCATTTTCGAACCGATCAATTACTGGACGAGTCGGCCACACTTTCTGGAGCAACTGCGCCACGGCGATTGGCGCACAGTGATCTCGCTCTCGTTTGGTGCGCTGGTATGCGGGTTCTTTTGGGAGATGTGGAACTTCTATTCATTTCCGAAATGGACTTATCACATCCCGGGCCTCGGATTTTGGCGAATTTTCGAAATGCCGCTGCTGGGCTATGGCGGTTACATCCCGTTCGCGCTGGAAGTGTATGCGTTGAAGAATTTTGTCTGGCCAAATGGGCCGCGGCTGGAGCCGCGCGGATGATTAGACGAAGGCGTCTGACCCGGCCTTCGCTAAGAGCTGCGACATGGCAGGCACAGACGCCCTACAATTGGACGTTGGGCGTTGGACGCTTCTTTGTGGCGTTACCCGACGCCCTGCGGCACGATTTCCTTTAACGATTTCACGTTCTCGGGGGCAGTGCCTACGTGTACGATGGCCGCGCCCTCGCGCGGAATATTTCGTGCAGCAAATGAGCGGCCCTTGAAAACGCGGTCCAAGATTTCTTTTACACGGAAAGTGAGGCCGTCAGTCTTGGTGACGCTCTGGACCTTCGGTTCGCAATAGCGCGACCGCAAAATAGTGGCGAGCTGGCCAAAGCCATAAACGCCCTGGTCGTTCATCTCGACCGTGACAATCCGCTTGAATTTTTCGAAGATTTTCTCGAGACCGTTCGGCAGTGGATGGAGATGACGCAAATGCAGCGCGCCGACTTTTTCTCCGTTTTCACGCGCCATTTTCGCCGCATCATGGATCGGGCCGTAAGTTGATCCCCAGCCGACCATGAGTGTGTCGCCTTCCTGATCGCCATACACTTCCGGCACCGGAATTTCCTCGGCAAGTTTGCGCAATTTGTTGCGACGCTTCGCTGTCATCGCCATGTGCAACTTCGGACTGCCGGTCGGGTGACCCATCTCGTCGTGCTCAAGTCCGGCAAGAAGCGGGTATTTTCCATCGAGAATGCGGGTGCCCGGCGGGACGTGCTGCGTGATTTGATCGATCGGATACGGCTTGAACGTCTGTCGCGGCGTGAGGTCGGGTTTGGGATTGACCATCAACTTCGAAAGATCGGGTTCATCAAACGCTTCGATGCGCGTAGCGAGCGATGTATCGCTCAGAATGAAAACCGGCGTGCTGTATTTTCGCGCGATCCGTGCGGCTTCGATGGCAATATA
>DATEZD010000185.1:0-3759 GCA_035255865.1 Candidatus Udaeobacter sp. | reverse complement strand
CGGCATGAACGACCCTGTGTAATCATCGCGCTCGACAAAAACGTGCACCACCTCCCCGTAAGTGTGAATGCCGCTAAGCACGATTTTCCCCTGCTTGTCTGTCAACGTTTTCGGCTCCATGTAACTTTTGCCGCCGCGCTTCGTGGTTTCTTTCCAGGCCGAGGTCGCGTCCTTCACTTTCAATGCGATCACTTTCACGCCGTCACCATGTTTGAGAATGTGATCGGCAATCGGATGCTTTGTCCGAATCGGCGTGGTCAGAACAAACGTGATCTTGTTCTGCCGCACCACATAACTGGCGCGTTCTCTCACGCCGGTTTCCGGTCCGCTGTACGCCACCGGCTGAAAACCGAGCGCGCTCTGATAAAAATGCGCTGCCTGCTTGGCGTTACCGACGTAAAACTCGATGTGATCTGTGCCCTCGAGCGGCAAAAAATCTTCCTCCGCCACTGGGGCGCCTTTCTTTTTCGGAGCAGCAATTGTGGTTGGCATAAGTGACCTCCTGACTCTCTCGCGCTGAGCGCGCCTTTAAATATAAGATCGGCCGTCACACCTCGCAAGGGTAGCGCACGCGTCTCGCGTGTTGGTTTCGGCGTCGCGCCGAAACAAGCTTTCGATGAGTTCCCAACCTAGCGAGAAACGCCACAATAAAAAAGTTTGCGATCGCGAGGACGCGCTCGCGAACACGCGGGACGCATGCGCTACCCAAATGACGCGATCGCCGCCCGTCACGTAATCATTATGCCTATTGCGTTTCTTTCGGCTGGGATTCAGAGACAAGTTTTTGGAAGCGCGGATCATTTCGGAGCGGATCGAACATTGGATCGAGCCGGAGCAGCGCAGGAGTGAGCGGTGGCACGGTTTTAGCGAAGGCGCCTTCATAAGGTATCGACAGAAGTTTTCGTAAAGCAGCGATGGCACGGTCGGGCTCATCCATCTTCGCTGCCACGCGAGCAAGGATCTCGATCGGAATCGGACCGTCCGCTGCGTCTTTCTCGATCGGGATGGCGGACATGGCCTGCTCGGTCAGAGCGAACGCAGCGGCTTTGTCACCAAGGCCCATATTGGTCAGCGCAAGATCCCCCATGAGTAGATAATTTTCCGGTTGTTCTCTTAGGAAGGGTTCCAGTTCGCTGCGTGCTTGTCGCCAAGTTTCCTGGGCGGCGGAATGGTCGCCGGCGACTTCTTGCACCCAGCCTAACCAAAAGAGCAATTCGCCGTTGAAGAAACCCAACGCCGGATCAGGCTTGGCCAGTATTTCCTTTAGCCGAGGAATGACCGGTGCAGGCCGGCGCTCCAAGATCGCCTGGTAAACCTGCGTTTCCACGGCCTGGGGGTCGTCGCGAGCGGGACGCAACGGAGCGAGAAGCACCGACGCCCGCGGCAGGTCGCCCTCGGCTTGAGCGATCGCCGCCTTGTAGCTGACCGTATCGACGTCGTCCGGCGTAATATTGAGAACCTGATCAAGCTTTCGCACCGCTTCGGGGAAACGACGAAGTTCGATATAGGAAAGCCCGTGCTGAGTAAGCAGGTTAACATTGCGCGGGTCGAGCCGCTCGGCTTCGTTGAAGTACCCCTCGCTCCGGTCCCACTGGCCTCGCCTTCGCGCGACATAGGCCAGCGATTCCGGAATCCGGCTGTTATTCGGTAGAAGCTGACGTGCTTCCTCAAAGTAACGCACTGCCGTGTCGTAATCCTTGAGGCAGGCGTAGTGATAATATCCCTTGGCCCACACGGCCTCGCCGAGGTTGGGCTGAAGAGTGAGCGCGGTTTCGGCTGCTTGCCGTGCCTCTTCACGCAGGGCGGCTGTTGGTTGAAGAAGCAGTGTGCGGTAGCCGCGTGAATCAACGTATGAGAGCAGTGCCCAGGCAAGCGCGAACTTCGGGTCCAGCCGCACCGCTTCTCTGAGATACTTCTGTGCGCCGAGAGCATTGGCAGGCATGGCTGCCACCGCTTTCAGACTATAAGCCAGACCGCGCAGGTAGGCGTCGTAGGCCTCAGGATTGTCTGTCGGTTTGGCGGCGATGACTTGCTCTTCGTGACCGGTGAGTTTCGCTCGCAATTGGTCGGCGATGGCTTTGGCCACCTCGCTCTCGACCGAAAAGATGTCGGTTAGTTTGCGATCAAACGTATCGGCCCAAAGATGCGAATCATTGACCGCCTTGATCAGCTGCACGTTAATGCGCACGGCATCGCCGCTTTTTTGCACCGTTCCTTCCAGAATGTGCGCCACACCAAGTTGCTTTGCGATCTCAGGCAGGTTTTCAGGTGCACTCTTGTAATGCTGCGTCGAAGTGCGCGAAATGACCTTCAAATCGGCGATTTTGGATAAGCGCGTGAGGATTTCGTCCTGCACGCCTTCGGCGAAGTAGGCATTCTCTTTCTCGCTACTTAAATTCTCGAAGGGAAGAACCGCGATGCTCTTTTCGGGAATCCCAGCCAGCGCACCAACAACATTTGCCGCGGGAGCAAGTGCTCTCGTTGTTGGTGGCGCTTGATGAAAAGAGATCAAAGAACGGATCACCAATGCGAAGGCCGCCACCACTAAAGCAACTGCAATCAGCAACTTTGGCCAACGCGGCGCGCTGATTGGTCGAACCGCAACAGGAGTCTGCTTCCACCGCTTCCCTCGCTTTAGTTTCTCAGGCAGATGTGGATTTCCGAGACCATCCTTGTAGAAATTAACCAGGTGCAGCCTCAGCCCCCGCTTCACCTCACATTCGCCGAGATCATGCAGGTGAGGCCGCCACTGTCGGTACTCCGCTAAATCATCGGCCAAACGTTTCGACAAAAGAATGTGATCGGCATCGCCGCAATCCATTACTCGCTGCGCAACGTTGAGGCCAGCGCCCACAAGATTGGCCCGTTCGTTTACATCCATAATCCCGCTAACTGGTCCACTGTGAATTCCCATCCGAAGTTGCAGGCGAGGATGTTCCTTGAGCGCGCGGCTGATCTCCATTGCGCAGCGAACCGGCGCTTCAGGACTGATGTAAAAGACCAATGCCATGCCGTCGCCGGTAGCGATTTTGATCAAACGATCAGCTGCCTCGGCTTTTTGAAATTGCTCTGTGGCCCGAACGATTTGGGTCAGTTCTCCGACAGCTGCGTGCTGTTCGTTAATGGAAAGCTTCGAGTAACCAACGATGTCGATAAACAAAACATGCGCGATCTCCAGCTGAATTTGTTTTTTAATTTCGGCCGGCATGCGAGAAAGTTATTTCGATGTCGGTAATGCCAGTTTTTGGAAACGCGGGTCATTCCGGAGCGGATCGAACATCGGATCGACCCGGAGCAGCGCGGGAGTGAGCGGCACGTTTAAAGCCAGCGCGCCAGCGTACGGTATCGAGAGTAGTTTTTGTAAAGCGGGGATCGCCCGGTCGCGCTCTCCCATGCGCGCTGCCACTCGGGCAAGGATCTCGATCGGAAAGGGGCCGTACACGACGTCTTTCTCAATCGGCAGCGCGGCCATCCCCCGCTCCGACAGAGCCAACGCCGCCGCTTTGTCGCCAAGGCCCATATTGGTCAACGCGAGAACTCCAATGAGACCATAATTTTCCGGCTGTTCTTCAAGGAAAGGTTCGAGTTCGCTGCGCGCCTCGCGCCAACTGTCCTGGGCGGCGGCATGGTCGCCGGCGACTTCTTGCGCCCAGCCTAACCAAAAGCGCAGTTCGCCGTTGTAAAAACCTAACGCTGGATCAGGCTTGGCCAGTAGTTCCCTTAGCCGAGCGATCACCCGCGCAGGACGGCGCTCCAGGA
>DATEZD010000184.1:0-8788 GCA_035255865.1 Candidatus Udaeobacter sp. | reverse complement strand
CAACACTTTGTGCCAGAAACGCGCATACAGCAGGTGCAGCACCGCGTGCTCGGTGCCGCCGACGTACAAATTCACGCCACCCGGCTTGTCGCCACCCATCCAGTAGCGTTCGGCTTCTTTGCCCACGAACCGCTGATCGTTGCGCGGATCGCAAAATCGCAGGTAATACCAGCACGAGCCTGCCCACTGCGGCATCGTATTCGTTTCACGAACGGCCTTGTCGGAATAACGAACCCAATCCTTTGCTTTCGCCAGCGGTGGTTCGCCGGTGCCAGTTGGTTTGTAATCATCAAGGGGCGGGGGAACAATTGGCAATTCATTTTCACCTAACGAGCGATGTTTCCCATTTTCCCAAATAATTGGGAACGGTTCGCCCCAATAGCGCTGCCGTGAGAATAACCAATCGCGCAGTTTGTAGTTGATCGCGCGTTGGCCCAAGCCGCGTTCCTCCAGCCATGCAGTGATTTTTCTCTTTGCTTCCGCACTCGTTAGGCCGTCGATGATTGGCGAATTGACCGCGATGCCTTCGCCCGTGAATCCGAGTGCCGGTTCGTCTCCTGTTGGCTGAACAACAACGACAATCGGCAGGTCGAATTTTTTCGCGAATTCCAGGTCGCGTTCGTCATGCGCGGGCACGCCACCGATTGCCCCGGTTCCATAACCAGCCAGCACGTAATCAGCAATCCAGATTGGAATCTTTTCGTTGGTCGCCGGATTAATTGCGTACGCACCGGTAAACACGCCGGTTTTTTCTTTCGACAGATCGGCACGTTCGAGCTCACTCTTGCGCGCGGTACGTTCGCGATATTCTCGAACGGCGGGCCATTGTTCTTCGGTAACGATGAGATCGACCAGCGAATGTTCCGGCGCGAGCACCAGGAACGTACCGCCATAAAGCGTGTCCGGTCGCGTGGTAAAAACGCGAATTTCCTGGTCGCCTTTATCGATCTTGAAATCGATTTCCGCGCCCTCGCTTCTGCCAATCCAATTGCGTTGGAGTAATTTAATTCCTTCCGGCCAATCGAGTTTGTCGAGTTCATCGAGTAATCGCTCCACATATACCGTGATGCGCAACATCCATTGCCGCATCGGCCTTCGGACCACCGGGTAGCCGCCGACTTCACTTTTTCCATCCACAACTTCTTCATTGGCCAAGACTGTGCCCAACTCCTGGCACCAGTTCACCGGGACATCAGCAACATAAGCGAGTCGAACGCTGTCCGGATCAGTCCCGCGATAGGTTGAAATCGGCTCGGCGCGCTTTGTCTCCGGATTGAACCAGGAATTGTAAATCTGGAGAAAAATCCACTGCGTCCACTTGTAATAACCCGGATCGGTGGTGTTGATCTCCCGTTGCCAATCGTAGGAGAAACCGATCCGTTTTAGTTGTCTCTTGAATTTCGCCACGTTCTCGCGCGTAGTGACGGCGGGATACTGGCCGCTCTTGATCGCGTATTGCTCCGCGGGCAGACCGAACGCGTCCCAACCCATCGGATGCAAGACGTTGAAGCCGCGCATCCGTTTGTAGCGGGCTACAATGTCCGTTGCCGTGTAACCTTCGGGATGTCCAACGTGCAGCCCCGCGCCGCTGGGATAAGGAAACATGTCGAGGATGTAAAATTTTGGCTTCGCAGGATCGAAACCGTTTTCGGCAGGATTGGGCGCGTGAAAAAGCTGTCGATCTTCCCAGATGGCCTGCCATTTTAGTTCGATCTGGTCGAACGGATAGGGTTTGCGGCGCTCGCTCATTTACTTAACCACGAATGAACACGAATAAACACAAATTCACAGAGCCAGTCTCTTTGCTAAACAACCTTTCCGCTATTCGTGTGCATTCGTGTTGATTAGTGGTTAATCCTGAATCCTGTCAAACGCGCATGCAATTGATTGTCGCAACGCGCAATGCGCACAAGACGGGCGAGATTCAGCGGATGCTCGGGCCAACCTTCACGGTCAACGATTTGTCCGCGCATCCCGAAATTCCCGACATACGCGAGACCGGGAAATCATATGAAGATAATGCGATACTGAAAGCAATCGGCGCGTCCAGACGTTTGCCGGGGCTTATTGTTGCAGATGATTCCGGTCTGGAAGTCGATGCGCTTGGCGGCGCGCCTGGAATTTTTTCGGCGCGCTACGCAGGCGAAAATGCAACTGATAAACAAAACATCGACAAGTTGCTCGTCGAACTTGCTGGGACCGGAGCGAAAGAAACTAAGAGATCGTCGCGCTTTCGCTGCGTGATTGCGCTGGCCCGGCAGGGCGAACTGGTCGAGAAGTTCGAAGGAATTGTCGAGGGAACAATCGTCGAGCGAGCACGCGGATTACACGGATTTGGCTACGATCCCATTTTTGTTCCGCATGGATTTGAAGAGACGTTTGCCGAGCTGCCTCCTGGGGTGAAGGACACGATCAGCCACCGAGCGAAAGCAATTCGTGAGCTTACTGCCAAACTTGCCGCACTTAAAATGCGCGACTAAGGCCCGGGCGGTGGTGGCGCACCCTGTGGCGGTGGAGCGCCCGGTGGTGGCGGAGCGCCTGGAGCCGGAGCCGAGCCAACCACTCCAGAAGCTGCTCTGATCTGGTACCCGACTTTTGTAATTCCAACCTGCCGAATTTTATCGAGCACTCCGATGACATCGCCGTACATGGCCTTGGGCGCTGCGCTCAGAGACAGTTTAACGTCCGGATTCCCCCGGTGGAGCGCAAAAAGCCGCGGAAGCACCTGGTCGTCTGGGACGTATTCGTTATTGAAAAACACCGCGTTTCCCTCCAGCACTTTTACGGTAACGAAATCTACTTGGCCAGTTGGCGGAGGCCCCACCGCAGCTGGTAGGTTGACCCGGATACCTTTCATGTGTGTCTGGCTCAGGCTCACCATCATGAAACTGGCAAGCAGAAAGAACATGATGTCGATCAATGGAATAATTTCGATGCGCGCTCGTTTGTGTGGAACTGGCGATGAGAGTTGCATATTAGTGGAATTTTAGTACGAGGCGCCGGTTAAAGTGAAAGTGATGGGAATCCTGACCTTGGAAACTGACCCCGGCCTAAATCTCCACCGCCGGAAGGCGCTGACGGCGGCCTCATCCAGTATGTTACTCCCAGTACTTTGGGCGACAGAAGCATCAGTTACGTTGCCAGATGCTGCGTCAACGCTCGCGACGATCACCCCGCTACCCGTGATCCTCTTTGAACGCGCCTCGTACGGGTAAGGCGGGCGCGGCGAGTTAATCGCAAGTGCTTTTGCTCGGGACATCGACATCTCGGCAGCCTTAACCGGGACGAATTTTGGCGCGTTCGGCGGCGGCCGCGGTGGCGGTGTTCTTTCCTCGACGAACTCTGGCTTAATGTCGGGCGGAGGAGGAGCCTCCGGAATCGGAATATCTTCCGGTGGCGGCGTGGACTCCGGTGGCGCCAACGTCGCCTCGATGACCTGCGGCGGTTGAGGAGGGAGGTCCACTGCAGCGGCCTCGTGCCTTTGCGACAATGCGACCGCTGTAGCGTGAATCGCTAATGCAGCGCCCAAGGCGGTCCAGAAATACCACCCGGGCGGCGGCCGGTATATCAATGGTCTTACTTGCTCTTTTGCCATAACCAGTTACCGGGGCCCCGGGACTCCCTTGAGCGATTCGCTCTTAATTTCGAACGAGACTTTATAGTAGCCGGACGCGCGAATTATTTCGAGCGCATGCGCAACGTTCAGATGGGCCGAGTCCCGATCGCCTCTAAGAAACACCTTCGCGTCAGGGGCTGACCCGTGCACCCTTCGCAGACGAGTCAGCAGTTCCTCGTCACCGACTTCGTCCTTGTCGAAGAAGTAATGGCCGTCCTTATCGACTGAGACGCTGAGATACTCGCGTTTAGTCTGCGTCTCACCCGAAACGCCCGATGGCAAGTTCACCTTGACCCCTTTCATGTGCACCTGGCTCAAGCTCACCATCATGAAACTGGCGAGCAAAAAGAACATGATGTCGATCAACGGAATGATCTCGATCCGCGCCTTCTTGCGAGGAATGGGTGAGTGTACAGTCATTAAATACCTTAAAACATCTTTAAATCGACGAGCCTTTCCCAGACGCTGGGGTTTGCCCCGTGAACGCTAAGTCGCGCGCCGCGGTTTGTGCTCCTAACATTACTTCCAGATTGGTGGCTGCCGTCTGTAATTCGAACTCCAAGTTAGCCACTCGGGAAGTGAAAAAGTTAAACGGAATCAGAGCGAAGATGGCAATACCGAGACCGCAGGCCGTGGCAATGAGCGCCTCGGCGATACCGCCGGTGACGGCTTGCACTGCCAGCTCTTCGTTGCCGAGAAAACTGAACGACTTAATAAGACCGGTAATCGTGCCCAACAGGCCGAGCAACGGCGCCAAAGTTACGAGGGTGTCCATCACAACAAGAAACCGGCCGGCGCGTTTGATCTCGATGCCGGCAGCGACCTGCAATGCGCCTTGCAACGAGGCGTGCTGGTGATTGAGGCCATTCCACATCATGCGCAAAACCGGGTCGCGCGATCCGCGAGAAAGGCGGGAGGCCTCGGTGGTGTCGCCGTTTTCAATCGCTGTAAACACTTTCTCAATCCGTTTGGGATCACGGCGGAACCAGCGGCCACCCCACCAAAAAATTCGCTCGATCACCACGGTGAGCCCGACGATCGACACCAGCAGAATGGGCCACATCACTGGACCGCCCCGGTGGAATTTGTCGATCAACCAGTTACTTCCGAGTATTCCCCCGCTGGGTGTGGCTTCAGGAGCCGGCGGCGGGCTTTCGGCCGCGGGGCTTAACGCAGCGGTGGTCGCTGGCGCTGCCGCGGCGGGAGATTGGCCAGGCGGGACACTTCCCATTTGAGTCGGCGCGCCCGGGCTCATCGCAGCCGGTGCGCCGGGACTCATCGCAGCCGGTGCGCCCGGACTTGTCACGGCTGCTGCACCCGCCGCAGCGGGAGCGCCTGCGGCCGGAGACGTTTGTGGCGCAGCGGGATTTTGAGCAAGCGAAGTGAGCGCAACGGACAGTGACAATAGACAAACAATCAGTGAGGTTTTCATAGTTGAAGCAGTAATTGATGAATAGCTCGATTTAGATACGAGTTTCCGATTATTGGAAACGCAGGAGTTGCGAGTCGAGAAAAAAATTTCACTTTTTTGTGACCCCTTCACCCGCTGCGCATCTCACCTTTTACTTCGTAATATCCCTACTCGCGGGATGTAAGGCAAGTTTTTCAACTCGTCGTCGCACGGTTTGGTCCCGCCTCGCGAGGCACCGCGTCAGGCGCGATCGCAACGCTGTTCCGTAGCCGCGGCCAATTGTCGATTGCTGCTTCCAATTCATCTCCGGCATGAATCGGGCCGACGCCGGCCGGTGTTCCGCTCAAAATCACATCCCCCGGCAAAAGTGTAAGCGACTGACTCGCGAATGAAACAAGCTCCGCAATCGAATAGATCATTCCCTTCGTGCGCGTGCTTTGGCGCAACTCGCCATTCTGCCGTAGCTCGAGCGACACATCGCTCACGTCCACATCGGTATAAACGTACGGCCCAATCGGCGTGTATGTATCGAATGATTTGCAACGGCCAAATTGCTTTTCCTGTTTTTGCAGATCGCGGTCCGTAATATCGAGGCCGATCGTGTACCCGAAGACGTAATTGAGCGCCTCGTTCATGCTGACGTTTTTCGTCAGAGTGCCAATCACCACCGCGAGCTCCGCTTCGAAATCGGTTCGATGTTCGGGAAACGCAATCTCGATCACGCCGTTATGTGGCAGAAGCGAGCTCGGTGCCTTAAACCAGATCAACGGCGCGCCTAACTCCTTTCGTTTCATCTCCGCGATGTGATCGGAGTAATTCAGGCCGACCGCAATCAATTTCGACGGCGCCACCGGAAGATCGACATGCAAATCTGCCAGCTTCCGTACATCGCCGGTCGGTTCGATCTCGATCCAATACGGTTTTGCCAGCACGTGCACATCGTCGCCGCGCACTTCGCCGTAAAAGAGTTTGTCGCTTGATCTAAATCTGCCAAAGGTTCTCATCTCGCTGTCATCCCGAGCCGCGTAGACGGCGAGGGATCTCACAATTGAAACTTAGAATACGCAAACTATCCGGTGTGATCCACCAGTCTGTGTGAGATCCTTCGCTTCGCTCAGGATGACAGATTGCGGGTGTTTATTTCGGCACCACTGCCACAAAATCCCGCACGGGTTTTCGTTCGCGAATCGAAAATGCGCTGCCATTTTCGCGCGCGAACCAAAATGCGCTCGACGATCCGCCATCGAGATTCAGTGCGCGCTGTATCTTCAAATCATCCGCCAATCGCGTTGTAGCAAGAATTGCAGGCAATTCGGCAAGCGAGATTTCGGAGCAAACTCCGAGCAACGCGCGATCATTCGTTACGGTTGCGGCAAAAGTCCGGCGCGACGCGGTGGAATCATCGAGACCGCGAACCAGCTCGTAATGGTCGACGAGAAACGGTCCACATTGAACGGCAGCGCTTATCTTTTCTCGTCTCGAAAATTCGCGAACTCGCAGGATCTGCACACCACGTGCCGATGCGCTGAGAACGCCGGTGATCAGTCGAGCGCGTTGCAATGGGGCAATCATTCCGCCACCGCTTACCAATAAGCCGATGGGCGCGAAGTCCGAGCTGAAATAACCGCCGTTTACTCCTGCGGCGCATTTCTCGCGTGGCATGGTGTCGGACAAAGTTTCGCCAGTTGGATTGTCAATTACACGCAGGGTGCAGGATTTAGCAGAGAAAATTGCAAGATCGACAACGGCGCTCTGATTCGCACTCGCATTTTCTAAAACGACGTGCCGATGCGCGATGCCTTCGCGTCCGGGTTCCGAGTCGCTCGAGCGGATCGTCCAATCCGCATGCGCCGTGGCTGCAACAGCGAAAAGAAGCAGCGCGGCCCTACGCTTCACCACTGTATTTGGTCAGCAAAGCTTGAAAACGCGGATGGTTTCGCAACGAATCCCAAATCGGATTTATCTTCAGAATCTGCACAGTGACGGAGCTCGGCCGACTCAACAGTCCATCCAGAATTTCAATCGCACGATCGTTCTCGCCAACAATAGCGTGAACCTGGGCCACACCTTCAGTAATATCCGGCCCCTCAAAGGCGTCCTTGCTTTCGGGCTGCAACTCGCTCGCGCGCTGCGCTTCCGCGAGGGCGGCGTCCTTTTCGCCAAGGTGCGCGAGCGCTTTTGCCAACTGCATGTGTAGCTTTGCCGTGTCGGGGTTCTGTTTCAATGCGTCCTCAGCCGCGCTTCTCGCCCGGAGGAAAGCCGCGCGTGCGCCGGGCTGGTCTTGCAGTGCCTGCCGCGCAAAGCCGATGTAATAATACTTGCTCCACAGGCCCGCCGGGTAACCTGCGAGCTGATCGTCCGATAGTCGCTCGGCTGCTTCCAATCCATCCTGGTACTTACGCTCCAAGAGAAAGACGTCCGCTCGCCCGCTGGCGACTGTGAGTTCTTGCGCGTTGGTCAGAGGCACCGATTTCACGGCCTCAAATCCTTTCTCCGCGACGCTGAAATCGCCTTTCTCGATGATCGCCAGCTTGGACTTCACCTCCCAAAGTTCTACAGCCGTTGGCTTCAATGTGAGCGCGCGATCGATCGTCTTATTGGCCGCGTCGTAATTTCGCTGCATCTGATAATTGGACGTGAGATTTTGCAGCGGCCAGATGTCTTTCGGATTTAAGCTGACTGCCTTCTCCAGATTTGCAGTGGACTCGGCCCATTTCCCCTGCCGTCGCTGGATGGCGCCAATGTAGAGATAGATTTCCGCTTCGTTAGGCAATCCGCGCCGGGCTATTTCGAATTCTTTCAGTGCCGAGTCGTAGTTATTATCGCCGTAGTAGTATGAGACGCCACGGGCCAGATGCGCTTCTGGCAAATCCGGCTGCAATTGCAGAGCGCGCTCGGCCAGAGCGCGCGCTTTTTCGCGTCGCGCCGCCGTGGGGTCGAACGTGTGATGGATCCAGCTTTCCAACTGCGAGAAGCGGGCGACCGCAAGTGCGAAGTTTGGATCCAAGTCGAGCGCACGCTCGAAAAGCTGCTCGCCCTGTTTCAGTTTGTCGAAATCCTCAAAAGTGCAGGAAAGATCGTGTGCCTGCACGAAAGCCAGATAAGCCTCGCCGTTTTCAGTGGGCTTGTGTTCGAATTGTGCTTTTTCGCTCGGCGACAATTTTGCCTGCAACTCGCCCGCGATTTTTCGCGCCAGGTCGGTTTGAATCGCGAACACATCAGTGAGCTCGCGGTCGTAATCTTCCGCCCAGAGGTGCTCGTCGTTCTCGGTGTTAATCAACTGCACGTTCACGCGCACGCGATTGCCAATGCGGCGAACGCTGCCCTCCAGAAGGGTGGCGACGCCCAATGCCTTTCCGATTTCACGAACGTTGGATCCTTTTCCTCGGTATGGCATCACCGAGGTGCGGGAAATCACTTTGAGATCGCTTATCTTGGATAGATTGGTGAGCACGTCGTCCTGAATGCCGTCCGCGAAATAGGCGTTCTCTTTGTCGTCGCTCAAACTCTCAAACGGAAGCACAGCGATCGATTTGTCGATCTTGCGCGCAAACGCGCGAGGCAAAAGAAACGATCCTGCCAGGAGCAAAGCCGCCAGCCCTGATCCGGCGAGTAAAAAGGCGTTGCGGCGGCGCCTTCGCACCTCGATTCTCGCTCGCTTCAAACGCGGGGGATTCGGATTACCCAGATCTTTCGTGTAGAAGTTGACGATGGAGATCATTTCCCCATGCTTCACCTCGCATTGGCCGACACCGTGCAGG
>DATEZD010000183.1:0-6797 GCA_035255865.1 Candidatus Udaeobacter sp. | reverse complement strand
GAATCGCGTCGAGGTGAGCGGCCTTTTCTGGCACTTTGTCGATCTGATTTGGATATTTGTGTTCCCACTTTTTTATCTGCTTTAGAACGCATGGATAGCGCTGTCATGTTGAGCGAAGCGAAACATCTCGGTTTGTTGGATGTGGACCGTTCCAGAAATGATCAGAGATTCTTCTCCCGCGACTGCGGGATCAGAATGACATTACGGCCATGAATAATCCGCCCGATATTTCGCAGGATCCCAAGGAATACGAGGAATACGCGCACGGCGTACAAAAGCACGTAAGAGCCTATCTGATGGTGGGCGCGCTTCTGCTCACCTTTACTGCTGTTACGGTTGCGCTTTCCTACGTCGATTTTGGGACCCGCAAAGCCAACATCGGCATCGCCATGCTGGTGGCGACGTTGAAAGCGGGCGCCGTGGCCGCGGTTTTCATGCATCTGGCCGCGGAAAAACGGTTGATTTATCGCATCCTGATCTTCACCGGATTTTTTGTGCTCGGCATGTTCTGGCTTATTTTATTGGCGTGGTACGACTCTCCGATCTTTCGCTAAATGTCGCTTAAAGCGTTCCATATCGTTTTCATCATTTTCTCGACGCTGCTTGCGCTCGGGACCGGCGCGTGGTGCGTGTGGGTGAACCTCGTAGAAGGTGCGCCGATTTATCTTGCCGGGGCGATCGCATCATTTGCCGCCGCGATTGCACTGATCATTTATGGCGTCTGGTTCTACAGGAAAATGAAACGGCTTCGCATCATCACATGAAGAAGTTTTGGTCGATCCTATCGTTATCAGTGTTGGTTTTGACGCATGAAGCGTTGGCGTGCCCGTTTTGCTACGGCGCAAAGGATGGAAAATCGACCGAGCACATGGCGGTGGCGATCTGGTTTCTCTTCGGCGCAGTGCTGTCGGTGATTGGCGGGATCGGCGCATTTAGTTTTCACCTGTGGCGGCATGGGCGCATGCCTGCCCAACCCCATCAGGAGCTTACCGAGGAAGATTTGAGCAAATATGAATAGCCTCGCGCTGATCAATGAATTCCTCGGACAGCCGCCGAATGCCTCCGCGCATGGATATCAGATCGATCACATCCTCGAGTTTTGTCACTGGTTCATGGCCGCGTTGTTTGTCGGCTGGTCCACGTTTTTTATTTTCGTGCTGATTCGGTTCCGGAAACGACGGCAGCCGGCCGCTGATCATGCCGGCGTGCGCAGCCCGATATCGACGCATCTGGAATTTTCCGTTGTACTAATCGAAGCGGTGCTCCTCCTCGGGTTTGCTATTCCGCTTTGGGCGAAACGTGTGAACCAGTTTCCGCCAGGCAAAGAGGCGCTGGTTGTTCACGTCGTGGCGCAGCAGTTCAGTTTCAACTATCACCTGCCTGGACCGGATGGACAGTTTGGCCGGCGCGATGTCAGTTTTGTCAGTAACTCGAACCCGGTCGGCCTCGATCCGAATGATCCCGCTGGCAAGGACGATATCGTTACCACAGGTGAACTGCACGTGCCAGTGGATCGCCCAGTGATTGCCGAGCTTTCCTCGAAAGATGTGATCCATGATTACTTTGTGCCGGCCATGCGGATCGGAGGCGATGCGATTCCCGGTTCACTGATTCCGGTCTGGTTCACCCCAGTCAAGACTGGAACTTACGAAGTGATTTGCGCTCAACTTTGCGGGTTGGGGCATTATGGAATGAAAGGCACGCTCGTGGTCGATACGCCGCAGGATTATCAAGCATGGCTGAAAGAACGCGCCGAACTCGCGGGTGGTGCGCAAGGCGCGGCTCCTTCACCGTCGGCGGGCGCAGCGCAGCCGCAAAGCAAACCACCTCAACCCGCCGGCAAACCTGAACAGCAGCCGGCCCAACCTGCGCAAAGTCCGGGTCAGCTGTAGCCGCTTCGCTGTGCGAAGCGCACGTCGCCTGCAAGGCGCCGGCTACAAATTATCTGCGAAATTCGCTTCTCCGCAGTTAATCTGATTTGAATGCCTTCGACAATCTCAACGAGATGGCTCAATGGTTTCGCGTGGCTCACGTGCGCCGCGACGCTCTTACTCATTTGCAGCGGCGGAATGGTCACCAGCAAAAATGTCGGACTCGCTGTGCCCGATTGGCCGACTACGTTCGGCTACAACATGTTTTTGTTTCCGGTCTCGAAATGGGTCGGCGGAATTTTGTTCGAGCACACGCATCGCTTGATGGGCTCGCTCGTTGGGTTGCTGACTATCATTCTGGCGCTATGGCTTTGGCTCAGTGAAGTCCGACGATGGGTGCGCAACCTGGGCGTAGTGGCCCTCGCGGGCGTCATTCTGCAGGGAATTCTCGGCGGCCTTCGCGTCACGATGATGAAAAATGAAATTGGCATCTTTCACGCCTGTGTCGCGCAGGCATTTCTCGGCCTGCTAGTTGTCATTGTGCTGGTGACGACGCGTTTTTGGCAGGCGATGGACTGTAGAGCGTCTGTGTCAGACGCCAATCCCACGGTGCTCCGATTGGCACTTGCAATTACGATTGCGATCTACGTGCAGCTCGGGCTTGGGGCAACGATGCGCCATCAACATCGCGACCTGGCGATCCTCGACTTTCCGACAGCAAACGGCGCTTGGATTCCTGATACCAGTGCGGCCGCTCTCGGAAAGGTCAATGCGTGGCGTGACGCCCGAGGCTTGTCGGATGTGACCGCGTTGCAGATCTGGCTGCAAATGGCGCACCGATTTGTCGCGTTCATCATTGCGGTCGCGGTGATCGCGTTTGCCGTTCGCGTTTTGCGAGATGCGCCGCATTCTGCAGCGCTTAAGAGACTCTCGCTCCTTTGGGTTGCGCTGGTCATCTGCCAGGTTGCGCTTGGCGCCTGGACGATCTGGAGCAACAAAGCAGCCGATGTCGCGACGGCGCATGTCGCGCTCGGCGCGGTCATGCTATCTTTTGGGGTGAGCATTTCTGCGATTTGCTGGCGCATCCTGTCGATGTCGCTGCACGGCGCCCCCGGAGGTCGCGCCCTACCAATCTCGGCATGAAAACGGCCGCGATTGAAAGCCCGGATCTTGCGGCGTCGCGCCATGGCGTCGTTGCTGATCTTGCAGAGCTCGTTAAAGCACGATTGACGCTGCTGGTGTTGCTTACGACCGCCGTTGGCTTCTATCTCGGATCGGAATCCCCAATCAATTATGTGGCGCTTTTCCATGTCGTCTTTGGAACCGCGGCAGCAGCCGCAGGTGCAGCCGCTCTCAATCAATGGTGGGAACGCAGAGCTGACGCGCTGATGCGTCGCACAAGAACGCGTCCGATTCCAGCGGGACGAATGCCGCCGCTGCAAGCACTCGTCCTTGGCGTGGTGCTGGCGATTTTTGGAGTTGTATATCTAGCGATTGTCTGCAATGCGCTGAGCGCGGCGCTGACGGCAATAACGGTCGCCATTTACATTTTTGCTTACACACCTCTAAAACGCGCCAGCACCGCCAACACTGCCGTGGGCGCAGTTCCGGGCGCAATTCCGCCGATGATCGGGTGGGCGGCCGCGCGCGGAAGCGTCGGCGCTGGTGCCTGGGCTCTCTTCGCGATTGTTTTCTTGTGGCAACTGCCGCATTTCTTCGCCATCGCGTGGATGTATCGCGAAGACTATTCGCGCGCAGGCTTTCGCATGATTTCGAGCGACGACCGCAGCGGCGAGCGTAGCGCCAGTCAGAGCGTGTTTTTCTGCATCCTGCTACTGGTAATCGCGGGGTTACCCGCGTTTCTTGGAATCGCGACAGTTGTTTATCTGGCGATCGAACTAATGCTCGGCGGATTGTTTGTCGCCGTTGCAATGCGTTTCCTACGGATGCGGACCCCGAGCGCGGCGCGTTTATTGTTCATCGCATCGATTGTTTATCTTCCGCTGTTACTGGGGGCTTTGGTTCTTACGAAATCATGAACACAACTTCTGCGACAATGCATCAGACGCCGTCCGGCAGCGGCATCATTTGGAAAGTGACGCTGATTCTGATCCCGGTCGTCACGCTGGGACTGTTGCTATGGCTGCGTCAGCTGGAAGTGAACGCGCTCCGGCAGCGCACTGTTTCCTCCTACGGAACAGTCCCTTCTTTTCAGCTCACCAACCAGAATGGGCAACCCTTTGGTTCGGCGCAATTAGCGGGCAAGATTTGGATCGCCGATTTCGTTTACACAACGTGTCCGGGGCCGTGCCCGATGATCAGCGGCCGAATGAGCGAATTGCAAAAGCCGTTGGAGAAAACCGATGTGCATCTGGTCTCGTTCAGCGTCGATCCGGAGAAAGATAAGCCGGAGGTTTTGCGCCGCTACGCGGAGAGATTGCAAGCAGAGCCGGGCCGCTGGGATTTTCTCACAGGACCAAAATCTGCGATCTACAAACTTTCGCATGACGGCTTCAAACTTGCGATATCCGATAGCGGCGATGCCCAGGGGATTCCCGTGCACAGCACGCGGATAGTGCTCGTGGATCGACATGGCCAAATCCGCGGCTATTACGACGCGATCGAGCCCGAGGCGGTCACCAAATTGGTCGCCGACA
Organism: Candidatus Udaeobacter sp.; assembly: GCA_035255865.1. Lineage (GTDB taxonomy): Bacteria > Verrucomicrobiota > Verrucomicrobiia > Chthoniobacterales > UBA10450 > Udaeobacter. Next base: position 2,269 of record DATEZD010000183.1, on the reverse strand, counting down.
CGAACCATCTTCTGCGCGAGCAGCCGAGGTAATTGGACAGGCGGTCTGCGACCGCCGGACGGCGCTCACAGAGCGGCGCTACAGAATTATCCCACCGGCTCCGGTCCGGCGCTCGGTCCTTCATCGCAAACCAGTCGCAGATAGTGGCGATATTCGTTCTTTGGTAATCGATCGATGATCTTGGCGAGATCGGATTGGGTGATGAAACCCATGCGTAGCGCGACCTCCTCAAGGCACGCGATTTTTAAACCCTGCCGATGCTCGATCGTGGCGATGTAATTACTGGCCTCTAACAAAGCCATGGTGGTTCCGGTGTCGAGCCAGGCCATGCCGCGGCTGAGCAGCTTCACGTGCAGTTCGTTGCGCTGAAGATAAAGCAAATTCAGATCAGTGATCTCAAGCTCGCCGCGCGCCGAAGGGCGCAAAGTGCGACAAAGATCGACAACTTGATCGTCGTAAACGTAAAGCCCGGGCACGGCAAAAGGGCTTTTCGGTTGCTTCGGTTTTTCTTCGAGGCTGACGGCTTTACCTTCGGCGTCGAATTCGACAACGCCGTAGCGTTCCGGGTCGCGCACCTGATAGCCAAAAATGCATGCGCCGCGTTCGATCGCGAGCGCGTCACGGTAGAAATCGAGTTTTCCATAAAAAATGTTATCGCCAAGAATGAGGGATGCGCCGGAGTTGCCGATAAATTTCGCGCCGATCAGAAACGCCTGGGCGATTCCTTCCGGTTTCGGCTGCTCGGCGTACTCGATGCGAATGCCGAGTTGCGCGCCGGCGCCCAAATAATCTTGCAGCATCGGCACATCCTTTGGAGTGGAGATGATGAGCACCTCGCGCAATCCGCCGAGCATCAAAGTCGCCAGTGGGTAGCAGATCATTGGCTTGTCGTAGATCGGGAGCAGTTGTTTGCACACGATCTTGGTAAGCGGGAACAGGCGTGTCCCCGCGCCACCGGCGAGAAGAATGGCTTTCTTGTTCATGACGGGGCCCTCCCGATCTGACGCGCCGATTTAATTCCAAGTTTTCGACCGAGCCGCAACCACGGCGATTCGCTACAGCCTTTTCGCAGTGCCGATAGCTCTGCCTTTGCCTGTCTGAGCTCGTCTCGAAGACGTGAATACTTTTCCGCCAGCCGAGTTCCGAGTTGCCTTTCGCTGGCGTCAAGATTTATCAAGGCCTTATTTGGAAACTCCTTCGCTTCGGAAAACTTCATCACCGTGTCGATGTGTGCCTGCATCTGGTCGCCAGAAGATTCGCTGAGCGCGTAAGCGATGAGTGACGCGAAGACATCGGCGCGAAAGCTCGACACATTGCCCCAAGCGGCACGATGGTAAGCAGCAAGGGCGCGCCGCAACCTAGGCGAACCGGCCAGCTCCGGCGCGAGCGCCTCCAAAAGGTCCACATTCATCTCCAGCAGTTCGCGCACAAGTTCTTCCGGGCCCGCTGAGATCGTGTTCCTGGAATGCATGCGATACGAGAACAGCTCGTCATCAAGCACCGTAAGGCGGCCGTGCAATGCGCAATCCAGCACAAAAAAGTAGTCGTGAACGTAGCGATAGCGGCGAAACGGATGTTCTATAAAGTACGTTCTTCGTCCGGTAAGATTGCTGGTTGAGCTAATAAAATTCGCGACGCCGAGCTGCTCGACGAGGTCGAGTTGTGATGCGCGGACCGACCACGCGGCCGCAAACCATTTGGCGGACGGGTCAGAGAATGCGATCTCGCTGCCGGCGCCATCGATGAGCTTCAGCTGCGTCGCCACCACGTCGATCGCAGGCGTTTCATCAAGTAGGGCCGCACATTTGGAAATGCGCTCCGGAGCGAAGACGTCGTCGGAGTTAAGGATCGCAACATAATCGCACCCCGCCGCTTTCTCGATCCCGCGATTTAGCGCGATGTGTGCGCCTGCATTGGGCTGTGTGTACAATTCAATCCGGGGCTCCGCGAATGTGCGCACGATTTCGACTGAATCGTCAGTCGAGCCGTCATCGACGACCACAATCTTATCGACCGTCCGCGTCTGCGCGAGCACCGACCGGATAGCGTCACGAATAAATGCCGCGTGATTGTAAAGTGGAATGACGACGGCAATTTGTTTCATCGGTGGTCCACGTGAGTTATCAGCATTGGAGTAACGAACACTCGCTTACTGCTCTCTGGTTTCGAGTTATTTACTTACGCCCTTACGGCACCACTTTTCCAGCATCTCCGCCCATTCCTGCCAGAAATCTGGTCCCGCAGTCAAATCGATCCCGGTCTTTTGGCC